>CAZPLK010000043.1:0-2523 GCA_964587565.1 uncultured Muribaculaceae bacterium | reverse complement strand
ACTTCGGTCCTCATTCAGCTTAGAAATAAGACTCATTATTAACACTTCCTTGTCAGAATCTAGATTACTCAAATATTTAATAATTGAATTTTTATTAAAGGCCTGCCCTGATTTTCCAAATTCAATAAATTCATCGTGAATTCTGTTATTCAGATTTTGCATATTATCACAAAATGTTTTCCTAAAAAAATCATTTTCATATTCTAATATAAGTTTATCTAATTCCATAAAACTTCTCCTTTCTTCTTACTCAAATACACATCATTATAGGAAAAATTACTTATTTCCAATTCTATTCTTTCTCTATATCTATCTATTATTTTATTTAATTCACTAAGTGAAATATATTCTGATAAATTTAATGTTTTATTCAAATTCATCGCATTTAAATAATCTGCACGGACCTTAGCTATTAATTTAACCAATTCTGTTTCTCCTATAATATCCATCATAGAATATACATCCAAAAACAAGGCTCGAAAAAGTGAATTCATGCCCCATTTTAATGAGTTTACATCCTGGCCCTTGGTACAAAAATTTTCAACTTCACTTCTATACTTTTCCAAATATAAAATCGAGTTCTCCATTTCTTCTTCTATATCAAACCTTAAATTTCCAATACCTTTTTCTATATAGCCTATAACAACATTTTGATTCATTTTTTCCCTAAGTTCACTCAAATCATATTTATAATATTTAGGTTCATTTGAAGTCTCTCTTCTATTATTTAAAAAAGTATATTTTCCATTTTCAATACCACAATAAATTACCGCATGCATTCCATTAATGTTTAAACCAAGCATTGCCTTATTATTTAAATTACGTAAAAATACTAATGCATCTTTTCTACTAAATTCATTTTCTATAAACCTTAATCCTAACTTTTGCAAATAATAATTAAAATATTTATGTTCTTGTATCATAGAACCTGATATATACCGTCGCCACTTTTCATCATATTTAAATATAAACGGTACTCTCATTCCAATTGCTAGTTCATAATCTTCTATATTAATATTAAAATCTTCAAGCATATTGGCAACCCCAGCATAGGAGCATGAATTATTAAATGTCATATATTTCATTTAATGACCTCCCTATAAAATATATATTTTCATTAATTAACAACTGTGCCACCCCATTCTACAACAGTAAAACCTTGTCATTTAAAAGATTCAAGTCATATTTAAAACGGGCAGACACGCAGGTCTGCCCCTACGCACACCGTGATATATTCTATATCGTAGGGGTGACCCTCTATTAAATATAAATCTACTTATACACATTATACCATTTCCTTATGGTCCGCGGTAACCCCTAAATCCTAATTTATAATCAATAAGGCTTGTCCTACTTATGATACGGTTCACCGTATCAGCTTGACTCGCAAAACTTATTTAGTAATAGATATATCTAATATATAAGGTGTAAATAAAACCAGTAGACTCTTATCATGCAAATCTACTGGTTTATAAAATATCTATTAACTTCTTATAAAATTACTATATCCGGTTCTTCAACCCTTGGACATTTGTAAAAACAATGCTTTTATCTTTGATACCAATCGTGTATTTCTGAATATTTCGCTATAAATATTTCATTTGATTCTATTGATTTTTCATATTGCAATTATTATTAAAAAGGTAACAAAAAATCATCTGCCACTTTAATACTCATCTTCAAAAACTATATTGTTATTAAGATCATATCCCTTAATATTATTAAAATACCATTCTTCATCATCATTATCAGCTTTCCAAGTAAATAAAAATAAATCCTCATAAAACTCAGTTTCTGTAAAAACTTCCCCATTATTTAAGGTAATTTGTATCTTTCTTATTTTATCATCATTTATAATACCATAAAGTTTGTAATTTTCATAAGACATTCCCCAAGTATAATCTAGGGCTTTAGCCTTATCATTTTCAAATCCAGTTACCTGACTTCCAAACCTCCAAAAGAAAAATAGTTCTCTTTTGACTGTATTACAAGAAACCCATTTGTCATATTTACAAAGTATATATTTCCCTCTATCAAAATCTTCTATATGTATCACTTCTGATGGTCCATAATGTATACTCCGTTCAGAACTTTCATGAGCTGATAAAGGTGTCAAATATAAACCTGTTGCCTTTAAAAATACAAAGAATAAAATAATTAAAATAACAATATTTCTTATAATCTTTTTATTTCTACTCATTGGTATCACCTACTTTCAGAGGAATCTCTACCCTATATTTTCTATTATAATAATCATAATTTATAATTAATGTATCTGCCTCTTTTGAAAAATCACTTACTGTTCTTTTACATTTAGTTCTTATTCCTCCACCACTATAAGCTGAACCTGCAAAGTAAGTATTACCTAAATCATCCATTATATCTCCTATAGCACTTGAACTCCATCCCATTCCCCAAAACTTGGTATCATAACACTCATAGAAAATATTCATATCTCCATTTTTATCGTAAACCACATTTGTAAAACGAATAACTGTATCGTCTATTTTAACTTTTTCATCT
>CAZPLK010000042.1:0-2792 GCA_964587565.1 uncultured Muribaculaceae bacterium | reverse complement strand
AGGGTACTGGAGATATAATATAACAAGCGTGAACCCTTAACTCAAATATCTTATATACATAAATGGCTTAAAATACACTATTACAATAACATTAAAGTTATACATTAACCCCTATAATAGCCCCTATTCTACCCTACCATTACCCCTATAGTCCTATAATCTCTTGTCCTGTGTCCTCCTATGGCTTCACCTATACACTCTTACACTAAATTATATATAGATAATGGCTTGTAATGGCTTGTTATCAATGGTTATCAATCCATACCTTTTTAGTAGGGTATAGGTATATGTATATGTTTGTTTACTTTTGTCATATCTCCAAATACAATTGTAATAACCAAATAGGGCAACCCTGCCTTATAGCTTACTGAAAATTGATACTTTTGTGGAGAGGGTTTTTCTTTCCCTTCTCCATCTATAATAAAAATTAAAGGTATCAAAATTATAATAAAAAATTTCTGTGTGCAACTGGAGGACTTTATACTTGTATAGGAATAGAAAGAGGGCAGCCCTAATAATATATAAGATTGAATTGAATATATCTATTAATATACTTATCTATCTATTGCTTTCCTACTACTACAAATATAATAGATAATAATACTTGTGTATAACTATTAGAGAAAATGACTTATAAACATGTTAGTAATTATATATATATCTTATTGTGGTATAGTTTTTTGATAGAATCCCCCTCAAACCATTGGAATTACTATTGTAGAGGGCGTTCAGTTTTGAGTGTTTTTATACATAAAATAAAGGTAGTCTATAATTAAATAAACTACCTAACTGCTCCTCTATTGCTTTCCTTTTGCTCCTCTATGTTATCCCATAGCTGCCTAATAAACTCGCTTAATGGTACTGGTCTATATCCTTCCTCTATTGCTACATTTTTATAGTTATTATATAGATACAAGTATATATCATCTAACATATTACTAAATCGTCTTTCCTCAATGTCATATACTTTTGCCTTATTCATGCTATAACCTCCCTAATTAAGCTGATAGACAACTTAAAACCTTTCTCATACTTGTTTTATTTCTAAATAGATTTCTAAATTCTCTGGTAGTAAATAATTGTTCTATTGCCTTTTCTATTTCCTGCTTAGTAATTCTATTATTAGATAGATAATATATATCCTGCTCCTGTACCTCCTGCACCTCTTTAATAACTCTATATATATTCGGCTTGTGCTTGTTTTGTCCTTCCTCTATCCTGTCCCTTGCTACTATCTGCACCAATCCTAACCCCTCTAATGCTTGTATATAGTTTAATATTACACTATTCATAGTATTAATGCCTAATGCTTGTTTAATCTGCTTATAGGTCATATAGAATTGCCCGTCCTCATCTGCATAAGTGTTGCTATGTATAGTTAGGGCTAAATATATCCTTCTTTGTGCTATGTTTTCTATAGCTGCAAACTTTTCTATATCCTGCTTAGTAATATATGCCTTGTAATTAGAAGGTAAATTATATTTATATCCTAGCCCCTGCTTTTTAAATACACTTTTTACAATGCTATTACAATCCTGCTCTACCTCTTTCCATGTGCTACTATATCCCTTAACCTGCTTGTGCCAACTAATTAATTGTTTATGGACTTCCTGCTCCCCTAGCCCAATTTCTCTTAAAGCTATTGCATAGACAAATGCTAAATTATGCCTTGTACTTGCTTGTATAACCTTCCTATTGCCTATCTGCTCAACTACATCAGTATTACAAGTATTATATATATCTAATAATTCTATACCATCTATTTCCTTTTCAATGTTTACTGGCTCATCAGGTACTATATCATCTATATAACTATAATTTATATCTACAATATCCCTTATAATACTTGTATCTGCCTTTCCTAGCCCTTCTAGTATCTCTATTTCCTTTTCTATGTCATAATACATCAATCCAAACTTATTGACTATACCACAATAACCCCAATGCTGATTATCAATTCCCTTATAATTTATGCTAAATGGTAAAAAATAACCTGCATCACTTCCACCCCTCAACTCTACTACATTACTTTTATATCCTGTATCACTTAATATTATTTTATAAAATTTATTAATTGTTTCCCTGTCTAAAAAACTATTCAAGAATATGTCTATATGGTAACCCTTATTTCCACTAAAGCTCTTTAATATTGCATTGGAGGGTATTCCATAATTAAGTAAAATATTATATATATTCTCTAATACATCTATATCTAATACATCTATATCTATGCCTATTACCTTACTACCTGCTCCAAACTTTATTCCTAGCCTATTTCCTTGCCTAATGTGTTGCTTTACTTGTGCATCTGTCAATGTTTTAGGTATTGTATATATTGTCTTGTGCTTATCCATTACTAAATATTGTCGTCTATAACTGATATAAAATTGATTAATTACTTCCTGCTCCAACTCTAATAAATATCTTTCTCTATCATATTCTCTATAGTAATCTATTAACTCAACCTTATGTGTTCTCTTTAAATGTGTTGCTAACCTGCTAAATGTCTTATTGCATAGCTGACAAACTTCTTTTCTCATGCTTTCTTTTCTCCCTTCATCAGTAAAATTTTCTTGTTTTAACTGATAAAGGTAACTATCCAATTAAATTACACTTGAATTGTAAAAATGTATATGATACAATAATAGTGTAAATAATAAAGAATATAGAGGGCTTTCAGGTCGGCGAAACCTTGAATAGTTACCCTTACAGTATAGATTAAAGGTCGGCGAAACCTATTAATCGGCTTAACTTAAAATTAAATCATCATAATTAAACTTAATCTTGTCATC
>CAZPLK010000041.1:0-2999 GCA_964587565.1 uncultured Muribaculaceae bacterium | reverse complement strand
TTAATGAAAATGCTCATACAGCCCTAGACCAGGATGAATACCAAAGAAAATATAACGACCTTGTAAAAAGATTTGATACTATCAAATCTGATTTAGAAACTACAACAGGCCAGATTAAAGACAAAATTACCAGGCATAAAAACTTAGAAATATTCCTACAGGAACTTAAAAACCAAGAAGGATTATTAAAAGAATTTGACCCTCTTCTCTGGAATAGCCTAGTCGATTTTCTAACAGTTTTTGATGAAGATAAAGTTAAAGTTACTTTTAAAAATGGATATAGTATTTAGTTTGTAATAAAACACTCGATTTTTCTAATTAGTCGGGTGTTTTATAACTTACTGGATGAGTTTTTTATGGTAGACTTATACCTTTTGATATAAGCAATGCTTTTATTGCATTATAAATAACTGGTGCCCCTGCAGAAATACCTGCTACGGCTACATCTCCACCTTTATCTTTCACAAAATCCCAAAGAGGGTGACTTGAATCTATTTCTTCTTTTATTAGATTTAAAATTTCCTGTTCAATGTCCACTCCGTTTTTAGTGGATGAAAAAATATTTTTTAAAGTATTTAGCTGTCGCTCATTAACTTCTAATAGTTTATTTTGCATTTCAATCTGTTCTTTTAAAATCTCGATATAATCATTTTGATTAACTATAACATTTTGTAAATGTATATTAGTTTCACTGGTGTTTATAGCTGTCTGCTCAACTGCCTTCTGCATTTTTTGCCTATTCTCATAAATTTCTGCTGTTGCTTTTTCTATTTCTTTATTGTGTTTTTCCATACTGATTTGAGTATCTCTTACTATTTTCTGTGTAAAAGATTCTACATTCAATTCAGCTGGTATTGAGAATTTTAAGTTTTTTTTATCCATATTTTCTCCTCTTTCTAATAAATCTTTTAAAGCAATTCTATTATTCTTTCTATAACTGGTATAACTTGTCCATTAGAGTACCGTTCCTCAAATGATCCATTATCAAAATAATCTTCCCTCAAAAGCATAGTTAATAAGGCTGTGCAAAGTTCATAATCGGCATCTGATAATCGTCTTAACTCAGCATCAACATCTATAGGTGCTGTTGTCATGTAATCTTTATAATTTGATTTATAGTCCCCTATTTCTTCTAAAATCGAGTAATATTTTTCTATAGATACTTCCTCACTATTTTGAATTAAATCTTCTAGTTTTTCCTTCTTTTCTATATTAGTCATTAATATGTCCCCTAGTTCTTATTGTATCCAAATACTCTAGTCTGTAAAATTTCTTTCCACCAAGATTCTCTTTCTAATATTACAAGGTCATCTACCTTTGAATTATAATTCTCAAGGATTGAATAATAAAAGTTGGTTTTTATATAATCAAAACCTTTAATCTTTACTAATTCTACCAACTCCTTATTCCCTCCATGGCCATTCTCTATATAACTTCTCCATCGTTGTAAGAGCATTCCATAATCACTTGTGGCAGAGCCTACATACATCATTCCATTTCTTTTATCAGTTAGTAAGTATACTGCTTTTTGATTTTCTAGTGCTGCAATCCAGTCATTTTTACCATGCTTGAGGATTGACTCCAATTGTTTATAAGACAATCTAACTTTATCATATCCAGGGAAATCCTCACCTCCATACAAGGAAGGCAAAATCTCCTTAACTCTACTATCTTCTATGTATTTTGAAAGGTTAAAGGTATATCGTGCGAATGTGTTTCCTTTAATAAGTTTAATGATTAACCTCCCAAAGTAAGGTTTATATTTTTCAATAATCTTTACTTTTGCAAATGCGTTTTCTGGAACTTCAAGAATCTCTGCAGCTGATACGAATAGCCACTCATCATCTCTTATCCTCACAAAACTAAATACCCACTGTCCTGGTCTGAAGTTTCTCTGCTTTCCATACCAACCCCAATATCCACACTCAGGACATGTCCCATTTTCTTTATCTATTTCATCACAAAAAAGCCAAAGATCTATATAATACTCTCCACCAATCCCAGCCTGCATATTAAGCTCTATTTTGCTATTTTTTATTTCCTTAGCACTCAAGCCTAAAATATCATTTAACTTTATTTCATTCATAAATTTCTCCTTTCAAAATTTATAGACTTGATAATATGTGTTTAATTAAATAATTTCATTTATATAATTTGCTAATTCTTTTATTATTTTTATTGCTAATAATGCTTCGTTTTCACCAATTACTTTTTCATTTGGATGTGATAATGAATGCCTATTCCTAATATCATTAATTGAAGATATTACACCTGAGGCACTTCTAATCAAGGTTTTTATCAGATCTGCTACTGGTTTGGGTTCTATTCTATGCCCTATCTCCCCATGTAACTTATTATATAATTGATTGATAGTTTCTGATTCTTCATGTTCAACATCCATATCATCTAAGATTTTTCTTAGATATCCGTGGAAAGCTGTATGAACTCTATCAAATGCTGAGGAATATTTTCCTTCTTTCATAAATAATTCTGCATCAGATATTGCCTGTGTGATAACATTAGTAATGGTAATAATGGTAAAATCAATAACTTCATATTCCTCTACCATAATTGCTATCTCCACATCTGTTAAATAATTATCCCCTTGTCTTCCATATATTTTTCCTGCAATATTTTCAATAATAGAAACCTGTGATTCGAAAACATCTAATTTATTTATAGGTGCATGTATGTGCAAAATTGTCTTATACGTATTCCACTCTCTATATGTAAAAATACCTGTCTCTTCCAGATAAACATTGCAAATAGGTAATGTAAAAGCAATCGTTCTCAAATCTTCTTTATGTTTGGGATCCATTACACTGCTAGTTTCTTTTTCAATTGCTTTAATTAAAGTAATTTTAAAATCTTTATCATTCAAATTTCATTTCCCCCTTAGGTTAGAAGTTTCCTAGGATTCATAATAATTGCACACCCCTTTTTGTCTTTGCACACCCCTAGGCACTATATTTTAAAGGGTAATTAAATTGTATCAATCT
>CAZPLK010000040.1:0-3041 GCA_964587565.1 uncultured Muribaculaceae bacterium | reverse complement strand
TGTGGCCATTGTTGTAGAAGAACCTCAAAAATATAATATCAAAGAATGGTCGCCACAGGGAATAGCAGAAAAATAAATGAGAATGGTTATACTTCGCGGCCCGTTACATACTCCCTATCAACAATATTTGATACCCTAGAGCGGACAAGCCCCGGAAAAGGCGGAGAACTACAACTAACAGATGGTATCCGCTTACTACTCAAGGAAAGCACTTTAGGTTATTCTGTTAAACTAACTGACAAAGAAAAACGCTACGATATGGGCAATATGGGTTCATACTCCGAAGCCTTTGTCGACTTTGTCTTACAAGATGAGAAATATGGATATCAGTTAAGACAATACCTACATAAAAAACTGAATCTGTAAACATCAGGAGGTAACTAAATTGATTAAGAAACTTGAATCTATAAAAGATTTCGGTGTTTTTAGAAACTTTTACTGGGATCAATATGTTCTTGATAAAAATGGAGTACCGCTAGAATTTGCAGATGTTAATATAATATACGGTCAAAACTATTCAGGTAAAACAACAATATCGAGAATATTAAGATCTTTAGAAACAAAAGAATTGCCGGATAATTTTGCTGATCCAAGGTTTGTGGTCTCAACTGAGAATAATGGTAACATTAATCAAGATCAACTTTCTGATCATAATCTAGAAATTAGAGTTTTTAATAACGACTTTATCCAAAAGAATCTAAAATTTTTATATGATCCAGATAAGGATATTTCAGCTTTTGCTTTGCTAGGAAAAGATAATCATGAAATTGATCAAGAAATTAAGGAGCTTCAAGAAAATCTTGGTTCTTCTAAGGATGGAGAAGAAAGTGGGCTATATAAAGATCTAAAAGAAAAAAAGGCGCTAAAAATTAAAAATGAAAAAAATTATTCTGATGCTCAGAAAAACCTTACTGAGAAGTTGAGGAATAAAGCTACAAATCGAGAAACTGGCATTAAATATCAGCCCAATAAATTTGGCGATCAGAATTATACTATAGCAAAGCTTAGGCATGATATTGAATTTGTTCTTTCCGATGAGTATAAGCTGCCAAATTTTGATAAAATAAACAAACTCGAAAGCACTATAAATATGGATGCTAAGTCAGACGTCGACCATGAATTGCTGTCTGATTTTGGCTTGGAACAATTTGTACCCACTATCAAAGAACTTCTCGCACGGGAAATTGGCTCTTCAAACAAGATTGGGGAATTGCTCCGTGATAATTTGCTTAATAAGTGGGTTAAAGAGGGAATGAATCTTAATTTTGACAGGGATACTTGCGGATTCTGTGGAAATACGTTGTCTGATAAGCGCTGGAAAGAATTAAATGCACATTTTGATGAAGAGTCAAAAAGATTGTCTGACGATATTCTTGCTTGCATTACTAGGTTAGAGCAGGAGCAACAGCAAATAGAGATTGCAGTAACTATCGATAAAAATCAATTCTATTCATTTTATCATGATAGATTAGATACGATTTCTATTAAACTTACTGAAGAAATTAAAATATTTTCTGGAAAAATAAACACCTTAATTCAACAGCTAAAACGTAAGCAAGAGCGACTTACATCATCGATGCAAATTGTAATTCCTAATACAAATTATAGCAACTTAGAGGAACAATTAAGACTTTACAAGAATATTTGCGATGAACAAAGTGACTATACGTTAAATTTAGAGGAAGAAAAGAAAGAAGCTATGCAAGCACTTAGATTAAGAGAGGTTTATGATTTCCAGTCAAATATTTATTATAGCTCTTATATCAAAAATGTTCAAAAACTTGAAGAGGCTAAAACAGAGGCTAATGACCAGTACGAAAAACTTTTAGAGGAAATAAAAAATAAAGAGGATCGAATCAGTGTGCTCAAAAACCAGCTGCGTGATGAAGGGACTGCGGCCAATCTTATTAATGATTATTTAGTACATTATTTCGGGCATAATTCACTTTCTCTCAGGCCAATAGGCTCCGAAGAGGGAGAGGTAACTAAATTTGAAATCATTCGTGATAATAAAAAGGCTTATAATCTGAGTGAAGGGGAGTGTAGCCTAATAGCATTCTGTTATTTTATGGCTAAATTAAGTGACATTAGCGAAAAGGGAGATAATTTAATAGTTTGGATAGATGACCCTATTTCTAGTTTGGATTCTAACCATGTATTTTTTATCTATTCTCTGGTAAAATCAGAGATTATTGAACGGAAAAGATGCAAACAGTTATTTATCTCAACCCATAGCCTTAGTTTTTTAAGATATTTAAAACGAATTCACGTGAAGGGTACCTCAATGTATTTCCTTTTAAAGAGGATAGGTCAGGAATCAACTTTACAAATCATGCCAGATTATTTGAAAAAACACGTCACGGAATTCAATTTTCTTTTTAGTGAAATATATCAGTGTTCCAAACCCACTCACATTACCGATGATAATTATGATAAGTTCTATAATTTCGGAAACAATGCTAGGAAATTTCTAGAAATCCTACTATATTATTATTACCCAGATGATTGCAAGGAAATTGAGAAATACAAGAGATTTTTTGGCGATAGCCCTGTTCCATCTTTTTTAGTGGGACGGCTTAGCAACGAGTATTCCCACTTAAAGGCAAATTTTGAAAGAGGCGAGCAGCCTGTGGATGTACCTGAAATGCAAACGGTTGCAAAGCTTATTGTCGATACACTTAAATCTAGACACCCAGAGCAATATGAAGCTTTATTAAAGAGTATTGGAGAAGACGCTAGTTCAGCATCTTAATTTAATGCGGTTGTGGTCGGACTCAACTCAAATTATGAGTATCGCCTACGAATCTTGTATAGATTTAACTTAAAAATCGTCCGCAAGGGGTCGAATCCCACGTGGCTGGCTATTTAAAGTTTGTTGTTATCGTCTTGTTGCATTGTTTTGCTTAACGCATTAACGTTTATGATCAGATGTCAGGCCCCGAGTAACACTTCCATTAATGATGGTTGCTCCTATCTATCACTAATCGTTCCAAGTTATTTAAATCCCTTAAATATAAAATATGAAACCCCATCTTTTCATC
>CAZPLK010000039.1:0-3307 GCA_964587565.1 uncultured Muribaculaceae bacterium | reverse complement strand
CTGCTGACTCTCTGGTGTTTCATTATCTATTCCTTCATCAAAACCTAATAGTGGCGTATCAACAACTAGTAAATCTGGTTTATAAAAAGCTTTAGTTGCCATATATTTTCTAAAAGCCAAAGCAACAATAGTATTCAAAAATGCACGATAACCTTTGCCGTGATTCTTAGCTTTTTTATTTCCGTTTACCTCGATGTCAAAACTACTTTTACCAAATCGTGCTGAAACCAAAGGGGTATATTTACAAGCCTCCAAAATTTCCAACAATAAGGAATCTATCTCATCCCAAAATTCTTTATTAAATTGTTCTAATGGCTTATATTTTATTTCTATATCTTCATCTTTATCTATGTCTCTTAAATCAGTAACCCAATTTTCAGATAATCTTTTAATAACGACTAATTCATTTTCTAACTCTATATTCTTTTTATTATTCAATATAGATTCATTTAACCGATTTGCTTTAGGCTGTAAATCCAGCTTTATTAAATTATCTATACTCTGTTTTTCTTCTTTCAGGTCATCAATATCACTTTTTAATTCAGCTATCTGACGCACAACCTCTAGTGATGAATCTTCAAGTCCATATAGTTGTGAGATTATTCTTTCAAGCTCTGCACGAGCAGTGTCTATATAGCTTTCTTCTTGTTTCTTTTGTAATTCATTTTCACAGAATGGGCAGTTTCTGCTATATGAAAAATCATCACCAATCATTTCTCCCTCAACGATAAATGAAAGCCTTTTTATATCAGATGTATACTGGGTTTCCAACGCTCTGTATCTAGAGGATAGCAAACTATACTCTGCTAATTTTTCTTCTTTTTTGAAGAGTTCATCTAATAACTCTTGATTTCTAATAATAGCTTTATGTATTTTATCTTCTGTTTCAGTCAATTCTTGTACTAATTTATTTAGCTCTTCCTGTATATCTACACCATCCAATTCTTCTAATTCCTCTAATATTACTTTTTTTCTTTTAGCAATAGATGATAAATTAGTATTGATATATTTCTCTACAGCCCCTTTTATAATTTTCCGTTCTTCTTTACTTTTTTTCTCATCGTGCTTTGAAAAATCCTCATTATATATTAAATATATTAAAGAAGAATAAAAGGCAGTCTTAGCTGTATTTTGCTTTGGTAAAAGAATTGATTCTTCTTTATCTATTTCGTGTTCGTCAATCATAAAATAATGACTGAAAGTCCTCCACGTCAGTCTTCTTCTTTTATAATCAGCATTAGAAATAATTTTAATATCATCATCTATACCTATTATTTTTAGCCACACACTACTAATTATTTTATTTCCTGTTTTAGAATTGTACTCTCCACTCTCAATTCTTTCATCAAGGCTGTTAACATTTATTTTGTTTTTCCCGAGAAATCTTTGAAATGAAACGCTTCCATTACTTGTTTTTACTAATACTGTAACGGAATTATATCCTGTGTCAGAACTAAATGGCTCTCTATCATCACCAAAAACATAATTGATACATTTTATTATGCAGGTTTTACCTGTATTAGAAGGACCACTAATTATTGTTAGCCCTGACGTAAATTCAACAGTAGAATCTTCCTTATTTGGGCCAGAAGCAGTTATTTTATATATGTAAAAGTTGTTCAAATTTAGTCCCCCCTTGTATAAATGTGTGTCGCCCTTTGATTAATATAATTTATTATTTCAACTTCTGTTCTTTGATCTACAAAATCCCACACGTCTTCTGCAAATCCAATGTATTCACTAGCATAATCAGAGGTGAAACTATCACATACCTTCTTTCCTCTTCTATTTAATTTATATTGAAATCCCTCTTTGCTTTGAATAACAGAAACTAAATCCTTAAGAACCAACTCTTTTATTGCTTCAGATATAACTTTTCTTTTTGAGGTGAACTCACTAAATTTAAAAATATTCTCCCCATGCAAGTTGTATTCTGTAATATCAAAGTCTGATCCGTATATCGTTAAAAAATCTATCGCAGTTATCATGTCTAAACTCATTTGTTTTTTAGGTGATAACAACAAAGATAACAATATACGCATGGATACTTCAAAGGATGTGTTAAATAATTTAGTCATCTTCCATCACCCACTTAATTTTCCCATCATTAACTAACAGATGACAAATACCTTTCTTCTCACTATTTCCAATTAGATTTGTTATTTGTGATAAATAAGATTTTGACAAGGTTATAACTGTAGCATGTCTCAAAACCTCTATTAATCTTATATAGCCATTACTATAATCTTGCCAACAGGTATCACTAATACCATCATATGTATCTTCTTTTAAACGATTAAAATCTTCTTCCCCATCCTCAAAAACCTCTCTAATAGAATGAAAGATACTATCAATGTTGTAATAGTTCTCACGTTGTTCGATAAAGTTTTTCTGATATTTCTTTGGGAGATTAGGAAGGTTATCTTTTGTAATCGATTCTAGCTCTTCTGCTTGTGCATAAGCAGCTAAAAGAGCTTCAATATATGGAAGTTCAACTGGCTCTATCTCTGATGGAGGCTCTATTTTTTCATGTAAGTTTAAACTTTTATTGCCTATATAGATCTTGCTGTCCTTTACATAAACACTGGGCAAGGGTACCTCTGATAGTTCTGTTTTTTTATTCCCAAGAACAGACTTAGAGGTGCTTTTTCTTTTTGTTCTTCGAGTTATTTCTTTCAATATATTAACCAATATTTCTCCGCATTGCTCTGTTACATCTTCATTTTTTAGTGTTAAGCCAAGATCATTAATCTCTTTTTCTAAATGAAGAGCCGTATCTATAGTTAATCTTTGATGTATGTAATTAGCATATTTAAGTTCATCTAAATTAGATAAAATCTTTGAAGCTCTACCTTTAGGTAAATCTTTAGATCCATTATAAATCCTGTTTAAATAATCAGGTGTCAAATCATAAAGAGGATTTATTGTATCTGGATCTGTATCGTCTATCAAATGGTCAAACAATTCCCTCATAAAATCAACTTCGTTCTTCCCATCACTTATATAGGCATAAAGCATTTTTAGATAGTTTGAAAGCTCCATCATAAATCCTCCTTTCTTTTGGTCCGAACTGGTCCGAATCAGTCCATTCTTGTCCGAGGTCAAAAGAGCAAACTCTATAAAATGATAATCATAAGATGCACTTTAAACAATTTAATTATATAGAAATATACACTAAAAATTATATCATATAACTTTACGCTTGTCTATATTCCGTTTACGACTGCAAAGATGACAACTAATAAAGTAAAGATTATTTCTAATATAAAACAACTAATCAAGGAGGTGATGCCATGAAAGAAGTCAG
>CAZPLK010000038.1:0-3501 GCA_964587565.1 uncultured Muribaculaceae bacterium | reverse complement strand
CAATAATCGGGAAAAACGGTTTGCAACTCTAGGGAAATTGGTCTTGCAAAAAACAAACCTCACTTCTTTAAAATTCGCATCCCGGAGAAAACCTTTTTCGAAAAACACAATATATTATTCAAAACAAAAATGCTATTGCTATCTCCGCCAACATTTATCTAATTATGCTTTTTTGCCGGTATGCGTTTATCTGATCGTTGATTCAACTAAGTTGGATTAAATTATAATAGTCATTACATAAAAGATTCTTTAGCGTGACCAAAGGATTTAGGGAATATCCATAAAGGAAGGAATTTTAAATATATTGTTTTTATATTTCATCAAACAGCCAAGAACATCCTTTTTATTCTTCTTTAATTGTCACGGGCAGGGCAGTCTTTCCAAGGACTGCAAACACCGGTTCAAGGGTAACTCCGGGCTTGTAATATGATATTCCACAATGGAATACATGTGAGCTGTTTCCCCTGAGCCATTATTCCCACCAACCATTGTAAAGTAAGACACAACCTATCACCTGCTAAGGGCTGAATTTTTGGAATTTAAAGACTGGTTACGGCCTTACAATCAACGAGTTAGCCTTAATAGAATTGAACAATTAATCTAGTAGCCTAGTAATTTAAAAAAGACGGCAGAAAGGGATTAGTTTAAACAATTTTGGCTTCGAAAGAAAAGTTTGGACATATATAAGTTACTCTACAAAATAAATTGGTTTATTACGTATATTACTGCAAACAAAAAAATCCAAATGGTAAAGATTAAAACTATTACTTTTTTCCTATTTTGTGCTGCTTCTTCATCCTTTTTTCCATAAAACCTAAAAAATATAATACAAAAGGCACCGCTAATAAGAAAATTTACCACCAAAATTATTGATTTAGCCATTCTTATCCCCTCTTTCTTAATAACTTGTTCGATAAAAACCTTGGAGAAGTTTTTACCACCATTGACCCAATCTTTATCAGGCCATTAGTTAATGATAGCTAAACTTTTCCCATTTGAAATTTATTGTACTATGCGTTTAATTTTCCGATTTTCATCCAAAATATTTTCTTTCTTAAAACCTATATCTATAATCTGTTTTTTTATCGTAAGATCGTGAGAGATTAAAATTATAAGCTTATTCGAACAATAGTCATTCAAAATTCTCATAATTACAGGCTTTAATGTTTGATCCATATTTGATGTTGGTTCATCAAATATCAGTACTCTATTTTCGTTTAATATCGTCCTTAAAAATAATATTAGCTGACTTTGGCCTCCTGAAATACTAGTACTTTTATCCGACAAATGACAATGAAGTCCTCCCTCCAAGTTGGGAAAGTAATCCATTAGATTGTAGTTACTTATTATTTCATCCAATTTGGATTCTTTGTCTCTATTATTTTCAACACAAAGTATATTATCAAGAAGTGTCCCATAAAATACTGTTGAATTCTGAAGCATAACTGAATACGCTTTTCTTAAAGAACCCCTTTCGATCTTATTAAGAGGCATCCCATTAATCAGCACTTGACCTGTTTTGATTGGGTACAGCCCTAAAAGAATTTTAATAAGCGTTGTCTTCCCTGATCCATTAACACCTTGAAGCCAAACTTTATCTCCTAATTTCCAATCAAGATTTATATTCTCTATAACATTTTCCCCGGGGTTTCGTTGATAAAAGAAAGTAAGGCCTTTAATTTGAATACGATAAATCATATTTCTTAAAACCAGATTTCTGTCACAACTTTCATCTTTGGTATTAAGGAATTCTTTAATTCTGTCAACGCTAACTAATAGGGGGGTAAACGTTATTCCAATACTTGCAATTGACACAACGCTTGCGAAAAAACGACCTGTGTAAGAAGCATATGTTGCATAATTCCCTAGCGTAAATTCACCAGAAAATATTTTATAACCTGAGATTGCCAAAACAGCCACGGTTGTAAAACTGTTTAAGAGACTTGTGTTCTCAAAGTAGGAAATTATGCTCTTTCCCTGTAAAATTAAAATTTCTTTTAAAGTATTAAACTTTTTTGCAAATTTATTTATTCGCCGTTTTTTGTCACCTATAACTTTAATTTGCTCGATGTCATTCACAACAGAGAAAACATCTGCTGATAAAATAGCACCCTTTTCCATACTCAGATTAGAGTATTTTGATAGCTTCTTAGTGTGCTTTTTAATCAAAAGATAATAAACAGGTAAAATTGCAAAGGCAAACAAACTCATCTTTATATCTAGTAAACTCATTGACACAGCTGCAATAAAAAATTCTAAGCACCCTGTTAGAACAGTCAAAGAATTAGGAGACAATATTGTTGAAACTAATCCAGCCTCATTAATTCTCGACTGTATATAACCTTTTTTGTTCTGATCAAAATAATCCATTTCCATATCAATTGCTTTTGATAGTAGCTCGACTCTTAGCTTTTCATTTACTAATTGTGAAATATTAATAAACCCATATTTCACTATTAAAGATAAAACATATCTTGTAGCATATAATCCTGCAATTATTATTACTAATCTGTAAAATTCATATGATTGATTGCTTGTTAACATATCAACAGATTTACCCAATAATCTTGGCTGAATATAACTAAAATATGATTGACTTAAAAGCCCTACCACTAGGACAAAGAAAATGGACTTGTTGGGTATTCTCTCGAAAACAAATAATATGGTTTCTTTTATCCTTTTCAACTTAAATCACCCATCATATATTGGAATTCTTTAAATAAAAATAATCTAAATTAACGCAAATCAAAAACATTGTGACAAACTATCATTTATTCATAATATATGTACACAATTTTCAAACCTGGGTCCAAAACTTAAAATCTATTAGCATTATCATGTGGTAATAACGTGTTAACACTTCATTAGTAAAATTTAAGTATAAACACCTCCATAAAACCGATAGACCATATTTAACTGAAAATCAAGAAAAAGTCTTATATAAAGTAATTGATACCTTGTCTTTTTTTTACAGTTTTATATTTGAGCACTAGTCGTGCTAAGCAGTTGTTTGCGACAAAAAGCACGTATATGTTTTTCATCATTTGATCTATTTATGGCAATACAGTCATGACAATAAAATCTCAGGCTGCACACTTCACATGTAGACCTTGTTGAAATAGGTCTATTCCACAAGGATTCTATATCCTCTGATAAAACTATTTCTGATAAACTTAATTCATATAGGGATAAATTAGCCAAATGAGGCATCATAGGACAAACACCCGTTCTTCCGTCTTTGAAAATAGTGATTTTCCCATTTAGGCAAGGGTGATGATGGATGTTGTGGAAAAAAGTGTTTTCATTAATTTTGCATATGTCTTGGTGTATTGCTTTAGAAACATGTTTTTTATAACCATCACTTTCTAGATTCTTGTATATAAATGTTTTAAAAATACCAACAGGATTCAATGTTACCACATATTCGTATATCGTTTTATCATTTTGGTAACTATCATTGCTAACACAAATATTAAAATAGTATTTTTTATTATGCTTTAA
>CAZPLK010000037.1:1295-3933 GCA_964587565.1 uncultured Muribaculaceae bacterium | reverse complement strand
GATAGAGGAGTTAAAAAGGTAGTTGCATTATCTACTGATAAAGCTGTAAATCCAATTAATTTGTATGGAGGAACAAAGTTAGTTTCAGATAAATTATTTATATCTGCTAATGCCTATTCTGGTGGAAAAGGCACTAGATTTTCAGTAGTTAGATATGGGAATGTTGCTGGTAGTAGAGGTTCAGTTATACCATTTTTTAAGCAACTTATTGAAAAGGGAGAAAATGAACTACCTATTACAGATTTTCGTATGACAAGATTTTGGATAACACTAGAACAAGGCGTAGAATTAGTATTTAAAGCAATAAAGGAAGCAAAGGGTGGAGAAACTTATATTTCTAAAATACCTTCTTTTAAAATAACAGATTTGGCTAAGGCTATGAATCCTAATGCTATATTAGAAGAAGTAGGCATTAGAGAAGGAGAAAAACTCCACGAAGTAATGATTACCAAAGATGATTCTAGAATGACCTATGAATATGAAAATCACTATATAATATATCCTCATTTTGATTGGTGGAGTTCAGATCGACATTTTACCAATGGTGGAAAGCCTATTGAGGAAGGTTTTGAATATAATTCAGGAACTAATAGTGAATGGTTAGATGTCGAAGATTTGAGAAACTTGTTAATAGAATTGGATATGATGCCTTTTGTTGAAGGATATATGGAAGAGGTAGCAGTTAGCAAGGAATAGGGGGTAAAACAAATGACTAAATTAGCTATAAATGGAGGAACGCCTGTAAGAGATACTTACTTACCCTATGGACAACAATGGGTAGATAATGACGATATAGAAGAAGTAGTAAAGGTATTAAAATCTGACTATCTTACCACAGGACCTAAAATAGAAGAATTTGAAGAAAAATTTGCTAGATACATTGGAACAAAATATGCAGTATGTATATCCAATGGCACGGCAGCATTACACGCAGCATGTTTTGCAGCAGGTATTAAAGAAGGTGATGAGGTAATCACTACTCCTATAACTTTTGCAGCATCAGCTAATTGCATACTATATCAAGGAGGAAAGCCTGTATTTGCAGATATAGGCCCTAATACATATAATATAGATCCGAAAGATATAGAAAAAAGGATTACAGATAAAACTAAAGCTATAATTCCAGTAGATTTTACAGGGCAGCCTGTTAATATAGATAATATAAACCATATAGCACAAAAACATGATTTAATGATTATAGAAGATGGGGCCCATTCTTTAGGAGCAGAATATAAAGGTAAAAGAACAGGTTCTTTAGTGGATATGACAACCTTTAGTTTTCATCCAGTTAAACATATTACCACTGGTGAAGGTGGTATGATTACTACTAATAATAAAGAACTATATGAAAAACTAAAACTGTTTAGAACCCATGGAATAACAAGAGATAAGGAAATTCTACACAATAAAGACAAAGGCCCTTGGTATTATGAACAATTAGGCTTAGGTTATAATTATAGAATGACAGATATACAAGCTGCTTTAGGTATTAGTCAATTAAATAAATTAGATAAGTTTTTAGAAAGAAGAAGAGAAATATCAGAAAAGTACAACGATTATTTAAAAGATATAGATGGAATTATATTACCTTATCAAGAAGAATATACAAAATCTTCTTGGCATTTATATATAATTCAATTAGAATTAGAAAAATTTAATGTAGGTAGACGAGAAATATTTGAAGCTTTACAAGCTGAAAATATTGGAGTAAATGTTCACTATATTCCAGTTTATTATCATCCGTATTATAAAAAATTAGGTTATAGTAAAGGTCTATGTCCTAAGGCAGAAAAACTGTATGAAAGAATAATAACCATACCACTATTTCCTAAGATGACAGATAAGGATGTAGAAGATGTGGTAAATGCTATAGATAAGGTATTGAAATATTATAGAAGGTAGTTGAGCTAAAGATGAATGTATTGTTTACAGCTATAGGCAGAAGAGTACAACTAATAAATCATTTTAAAAAATATCATAAGGTAGTAGGGGTAGATATAGGGGAACTAGCACCAGCTAAGTATTTTGTAGATTCTTTCTACAAAGTCCCTAAATGGAATGATAAAGGGTATATAGATACCCTTTTAAATATATGTAAAAAAGAAAATGTAGATATGTTAATTCCTTTATATGAAAAGGAATTTATATTATTATGTGAAAATCGGGAAAAGTTTAATGAAATAGGTACGATGCTAATATTAAGCAATAAAAAGACAATAGAAATATTCAATGATAAATGGGAAAGCTATAGGTTTTTTATTGAAAATGGTATAGATACACCTATGACTTATAAGAAACAGGAAGCGAAAGATCTTAGTTTTCCACTAATTATTAAACCAGTAGATGGAGCAGGTAGTCAAAATATATTTAAAATAAACAATAAAAAAGAATTAAATTTCTTTATAGAATATATAGAAAATCCAATTATTCAAGAATATATAAAAGGAACGGAATACACCATAGATGTATTATGTGATTTAGAAGGGAATGTAATCTCCATAGTTCCAAGAGAAAGAATAGAAGTTAGAGCAGGTGAAGTATCAAAAGGTAGAACTGTAAAGAATAAAGATATAATAGAAAAAACTTTAGAACTATGTAATAAATTAAAAGCAGATAAAAGTACAAAACCTATAGGTCC
>CAZPLK010000037.1:0-1195 GCA_964587565.1 uncultured Muribaculaceae bacterium | reverse complement strand
CTAGTAATATTCGACTTGGACGATACCTTATACAATGAAATAGATTTTGTCTATAGTGGCTTTATGGAAGTGGCTGTGTTTTTATCTAAAAAGTATGAAATAAATAAAGATACAATATATAATGATATGGTAGATATTCTAAATTCCCAAGGAAGGGGAAAAATTTTTGATCATATATGCGAAAAATATCATTTAGAGGAGAATATTGGAGACTTGGTCAAAATATACAGATATAATAAACCAAAAATTTCTTTTTATGATGACGCTTATGAAGTCTTAGAAAGATTTAAATCTAAATATAAATTAGGACTTATAACTGATGGATATAAAGGAACTCAATGGAATAAGATTAAGGCCTTAGATATTGAAAAATATATGGACAAGATTATTGTTACAGATGACTATGGGAAAGAGTACTGGAAACCTAGTATTAAACCATTTCAAATGATGCTAGAATATTTTAATATCAGACCAGAAGAAACTGTATATATAGGGGATAATCCAAATAAGGATTTTTTACCTTGTAAAGAATTGGGGATTAATTCTATTAGAATAATTCGTCCCATTGGGGACCATATGAATACTTTTTTAGATGAAAAACATGAAGCAGATTATAATATAAAATCTCTACTAGAATTAGAAAATATATTGGAGGAATTAAAATGAAAGTACTATGTATAGTACAAGCTAGAATGGGATCTGAAAGATTACCAAAAAAGGTAATCAAACCTATATTAAATCAACCTATGATAATATACACCTTAAATAGACTTAAAAAATCAAAATATATTGATGAAATTGTTTTAGCTACATCGCAGGAAAACAAAGAAGAACAGCTTGTAGATATTGTAAGTAAAAATGGTTACAAGGTGTTTAGAGGGGAAGAAGACAATGTATTAAAAAGATATGTAGATACATATAAAAAACATGGTGGAGACATTATAATTAGGGTTACTGGAGATTGCCCTTTGATAGATCCTTTTATTGTAGATAATGTGATTACCTATTTTATGGCTAATAACTATGACTATGTAAGATTAGATGTACCAGAGACTTTCATAAGAGGTTTTGATGTAGAAGTATTTTCATCAAAAACATTGCTAAAAGTTTGGAAAGAGGTTTCTTCTTTAGATAATTCACATAGATATAAAGAGCATGTAACATTATA
This sequence comes from uncultured Muribaculaceae bacterium, assembly GCA_964587565.1. GTDB lineage: Bacteria > Bacillota_I > Bacilli_A > RF39 > UBA660 > DUPI01. Next base: position 27 of record CAZPLK010000037.1, on the reverse strand, counting down.
CATTTACGAAAATCCAGATAAATTTAA
>CAZPLK010000036.1:0-4129 GCA_964587565.1 uncultured Muribaculaceae bacterium | reverse complement strand
TTCAAGGGGTAAGTTACTTACCACCTAACTACCTCTTTTATCAATTTCATCTTATAACAAAGTTCATGTTTTTGGTAGTACCTGGTTGATGACATATGTTAAAGGGTTTTATGATTTGAAACGATATAGTATTAGTTACAAATGTTTGTTATTGCATTGTTGCTGTTATGTTTGCACAACCGATAACACACATTATCGGAGTTGTTAAATTTTAAATAGTTTGTCTTTTTCTGAAAGTTCTAAAACAATCTCGTCATTACTTATATTTAATTGTGTGGTTCTATCTTTTAAAATAGGAAAAATATATTGTCCTTTAAAACCTCTAGAAAGTAATATTATCGATTTCAAATCAACAATAGGAATATTTTCCATTTTATCGTGTATCTCAAAATGGGGTATGCTAATATCCTTATCAATTGCAAGTTGAATAAGCGCCAAATCAAAACATGTCATCATAGCTTTTTTAGTTCCAGCGCCTAATTTTCCTGTAATGCCTGTTATAGAAATTGGAAATTGCGAATCATCATCATAAAAATTCAGTAGCGAAGAGTTCTTTAGGACTTTCCTTGTGTAAGGTGTAAATATAGAATTAAAATCATTTACTCTAGCGATTCTTTTATCAGATAATTCATCAGAATTTACTACAAGTTGATTTGATTCTTTTTCAATCCTTTGTAGTAATGTGTCTATGTAATCATAGTCAGATTTCAATCTTGCCAGCATCTCTTTGGAACTATAATAGTCCTGGTTTAATGTTTCAACTCTTACTCTTACCTCACTACTAAATGAGGTATATATTTTTTCATAATTTTCTCTTGATTTCGCAACAATCTCAATTTGAGTTTTAACTTTTTCGTCTAAATTTTCAATAGCATCGTTAAGTAGTTTTTTTCTATTTGCAATCATTTGATTATGAAATTCTACAAACTCTGAAAATTCCTTGATTTTTATACCCAATGACACTGTTTCAGTATATAATGTCTCCAAAGTAGAAATATCTACCTGAATCTCATCTTTTTCTTCATTGTATTTTCTGGTTTTCAAAGTTCTTAATTGACTTTTCAACAAATCCAACCTTGATTCATCAGCTTCCAATTCCTCTTTTTTGGCCAATATTATATTTTCAATATCTTTATATTCTTTATATACTTCCGCTTTTTTTAATTCTTTTACTTGAATGTTTATTTCTTCATTAAGAAGCATTATCTTAGATTTTATTTCTTCAAAATTATTTACATTATTTCTTTTTTCTATTGCTGTTATTTGTGTTTTTAATTCAAGGATATTACTAGATAAATCTATGTTTCTTCCTCTATTATTACTAATCCCAAAAAGGTATTCATATAATATATAGTAATATTCATTTCGAGTATAAGTGCCATTATATTTTAAAAGCATTGTTTCACTAGTATCCAATCTAACAAATTTTGTTATTAATTCCCTAAATCTTGGCCTTTCCAAATCCTCTTCTATATTAAAAACAATTTTTCTCATAAACACTCTAAAATCTTTAATTTTATAAAACATTTCATTAATGTATATCTTTCCTCTTCCAAAAAGATCACGTTTTAAATCATACTTTATTCCTTTTACAGAAACCGTTAGTGTTGCAAAAACTTTGTTGTTTTCTAAAAACGATTTAACTTCTTCGTTATTCCCGGTGTCTTTGTCATAATAAATTTCTTTTATGGATTTACCGCCTAAACACAAATCAATAATTTTTACAGCAGTAGTTTTACCAATGTTACTACCACCTAATCTTGAATCTCGATCAACAATTAAAGATAAACCATATCTATTAAATTTTATGTTTCGTATTTCTTTATCTTCTATACCATTATATATTTTTAATCTTTCAAGAATCATAATACTATTTCATCTCCATTAATTTTTTTTATATATCCTAACAAGTACAACCAATCAATACTTAAAAAAACACTATTATATCCAATCTTTTTATCCAAACATTTTTCAATCAAAGAATCTAAACTTGTTACTCCTTCTTTAATCGTTTTTAGAATAATTGATGCCGTAAATAATATTGATTTTTTTGGATTTAAATCATAATTTATAATCATTTTTCTTCCTCAGTAATAGGTATTAATATTTTACATTTATAGAAAACAAAGGCCGTAATAGCGCTAATGTAAATAATTTTCTGCTCTTCTTTTATTTCACTAATAAACCCTTCAAATATTAATGAATATATTTCTTTTTCAATATTTTCATAAATCACATCACTATTTAACCTGATTTTCTCAAATTCATTTCTTTTAATGGACATTTTTTTTATAACATTATGATATATTTTATTATAAAAATTAAATAAATGATTTAATGTTCTAAAATCATTATTTTCTGTTTCTATAACTACAGCTTCTTCGACATTTGAATAATGAAACAAGTGATCCTCCAAAATATCTTGTGAAAGCTCTTCTGAAAAGCGATTTAATTCAATTTTTTCCTCAATCGTATATGGTTCTTTTTTTGAACTTTTAATATTTGTTTTTGACTTTTCTATAATTAAGATTCTTTTTATTAAATCACCAATTAGTGAATTTTCTAGTTTTATATCAGTATTAAAGTTCTTTATCTCTTTTATATTGAAATTATTGCTCATTTTATAACCTTCTTATTATCAAAAGTATCTACTTTATTAATATTTATACTGTCCTGAGTCGCAATTTCTTTAGAAGTCAAAACATTAATTTGGTTAATCATAGTTTTTGTCTCTTCATTTAATTTTTTAGCTTTGAAAAAACTTATAATTCCTAAAACTCCTATAACAATAGATATTATAGTTGATAAAATATTAATTGTTTTTAAAAATATATCCATAATCAGCCTCCAAGAAAAGAATTTTTATTTGTTTTAATTATATCATATTTTAGATAAAATAAATTTTAAAAATCATTATTAATCCTTTTAAATTTGAAATTTGTCTATATTACTATTTTAAAAATATATTTAGGTTTGTAATAACTGTATTTTATGTTAAAATTATATTCAAAGAAAGTGTGTGAAAAAAATGAAGTTTTATTACGTTGATTCTTCTTATGTTAGTTATTTAAGAAAAATAGATTCTAAAGTGCTAGATAACTCTGACTTTTATTTTCAAAGACCATATGTTGGAATAATTGTTAACATCGATGGTATTAAGTTTTTAGTTCCTTTATCTTCGCCCAGAAGCAGATTCACCAAGAACAAACCTCAATATCATAAAGTAATGGATGGAACTAACTTAATTGCAGTTTTAAAATTTAACAATATGATTCCAGTCTTAGATAGTTTAATTCAAGAAATTATTTTCAATAATGTAACTGATCAAAATTATAAAAACTTACTATTAAAAGAATATCAATTTATTAGTACAAATGAGACTGTCATAAAAAACAAAGCAACTAATTATTTAAATAGAATATGGAACTCTAATTCTTTTTATCATGGAATATCAAACGACTTCCAGGCTTTAATTGAAGCAATGAATAATTATACTTGATTTTTTTAGCCAACAATGATATTATTAAGGTGAAAACAGGTGTTTCTCTACCTAGTGGGAGCTTTAAAACAGGTGTTTCCCCACCTAGCGGGAGCTTTAAAACAGGTGTTTCCCTGCCTAACGGGAGCGATAAAACAAAGCGATTCTTAATTGGATCGCTTTTTTGTTTTCTTTTTAGCGTTTAAACAATTCTTTAAACAAGCCATTATTAAAAACTTTTTCTTCAAAATTCTCATTACGAATGATATTGTTTTCAATGGTTGTTCTTAGATATGGTTCTTTATTAACTATTTCATGGCCTAACTCATCTTTCCATTTATTATGTTTTATTCTTTTAATTGTATAATAGATTGCTTTTTTAATATCTTCTTTATTATATTTTTTAATCATTTCATATAAGAAGTCATTTAAATCTTCAATCCATTCTTCTGTTCCAACAACTATTTTATTATCAATAAGAACCTTTAAGTAGTAATTTAAGTTAAAAGGCAGTGAGCGTGGATCAACCACGCCTATATCATTATTTATCATTCTTTTATTATTTTTATTACTTTCACTATTACTATTACTTTGTTTATCTTTGTTAACAACAATCGAATCATTGTTAACATCTATTGTTTTTTTATTATC
>CAZPLK010000035.1:173-4313 GCA_964587565.1 uncultured Muribaculaceae bacterium | reverse complement strand
TTGTAACCCCAGAAGAACATGAACTATTATGGATTAATAGATGTCAAGCATATTTAAAAGAACATGAATAAATAAAAATTTATTTTTATGAAATTTAATGTAACAGAAGTTTGATAAAAAATAGAGGTGGGAAAATGCATCAGCATTAACACATATAAATTTAGCAAATAATATTTTGAAATTAAATAGTAATTTAAATAGATATAAATTTATAATAGGAACTATTATGCCAGATTGTATAGATTTTAGCGATTATAAAGAGTATAAAAGTTCTCATTATATTGGAGATGTTCAATGCCTAAGGTTACCTAAAAGTTTGCATGGTAGGGGGTGAATAAAATGGAAAAGACTAATCTTACTGCAAAGCATTGGATTTTAGCAATTACCATACTAGTTCTATTCATTATAGCTTGTCAAATTTATGGATCATATCAATATTATATAAGTACGTTATATATCCGTATCGTGGATGATGTTAATAGATATGAGATAACGAATCTTAGCAATAATTCTACTATAGACATTAATACAGATTATTTATTCCAACCCGGAGAAAGTGATTTGCCTTTAGGGTTCGCTCTTCCCATCTTTTTTGATAGGGTTGATTTCACGAAAAGAGATTTTAAGAGGGAATACCGTATAGATATGTATGAGAACGATAAAAAGATGTTTACGGCTTATCTATGCTCAATAGACAAAGAAAAAGTATTACCATTGCAGTATAACTCGCAAAGTAGTCGACGTCACTTCTATGATATAAATGGACGTTACTACGCGCTAGAAATTAAGGGGCAGTATCTATGCTTTTCGGAAAAACAATCTGATAGATTGGCAGAAATATTAAACTAATATACTGATTTTGTATCTAAATAAAGCAAATATCAAAATATTCTTGGAGTAGTTACAATGAATACTTAGGAAATTAAAGGATAATGGACTATCAATAAGACAAATAGAAAGGTTGACAGGGATTAGTTTTAATATAATAAGAAAAATATAAACACAGGAGAACCGTCAGACTGTGTGCCCAGAGGTGTAAAATATGGAGAGTATTTTAAATAAAGCTAAACAATTTAAGTACAATTCTTTGGAATATGTAGATGAGGAAGAAATTTATGATTCAAAAGTTTGTATTCAAGAGGAAGATTGTATTATTTTATTTAAAGAATTAGAAGATAAAATAAAGTTATTTTGGGCAGCAAATACAAAAGAAGATTTTTTTATAGGTTTTAAAGCAGTTGAAGATTTTATGGTAGAAAACATGATGAGTGCAGAAAAGTTGTATATAGAATTTGTTCCAGAGGATTTTCTTGAAGAAATGTATAGAGAAGGCTATAAAATTTATTCTGAATATGTTGATTTCTGGAACTATGATGTTAATAAATTAGAAATACGAAAAAAAAAGAATACATGTGTTTCAATTTCAGAAATCACTGAATATGATAGTGCTTCTGATGTAACTAAGTCTTGCAGGGGAAATTCTAGGGGATTTGAAGGTGAAACAAGCGAATGGATAAAGGAGTGGCACGAGTCAGATGATTCACAAGTATTTGTAGCTAAAACAGATGGAGTAGTAGTTGGCATATGTTGTGTAGGACTTTATGGTTTTGAAAGTGAAAATGGGATTGTATTATGGATTAGAGAAATAGCCGTTAGACCACAATATCAGAAACAAGGGATTGGTCGCCTGTTGCTAGAGAGTGGAATATTATGGGGACAGCAAAATAATGCAAAGCGAAGTTTCTTAGCCTGTGATGCAGAAAATTATAATGCTATAAGATTATATGAAAGCTTTGGTTATAAAAGAAAAGATGAACGTGGACAAATAAATATGGAAAAGGTGATTAAGAAGAGGTAATTTTTCAGCAAAGAAAGGTGATGAAAAGATGGAAGATACTTTGAAAAGAGAGATGTTTGAAAGATGTATAATGATTTTTCCGGAGCTTAGCAATATAGAAATTATAGATGAAATAAGGGAAATGTATGATCCGTTAGCAAGTCATGTTAGACCGCATATAACACTTGTATTTCCATTTGAAAGTAGTATAGATTCTATTCAGCTTAAAAATCATCTGGAAGAAGTTTTAGTATCAGTAAATTCATTTCCTCTAGTGCTTAAAGGTATTACACCAGTTAAATCTTTTGGAAATTATCTTTTCTTAAATATTGAGAATGGTAAAGAAGAAATAATCGAAATACATAAAAAACTTTATACGGGAATATTGGAACAATATTTTCCTCAGTGGTTAAAAGTAGATAAATATAATCCTCATATGACTGTTGGCAAGATAGAAAGTGAAGAAAAATATAAATTAGCAATTGAAAAAACAAAGGAAGCAACTGATGTTTTTGAAACTATTGTTAATAAGATAAGTGTTGAAATCATTGATGATAATGAGGATTCAATGATAGAAATGGAGATAGGATTAAAATAATTGTATTTATCAAAAATAATGCAATATGTAGACAAGTATCAGGAAAGTTACAATTTATGGGGGCGAGGAGAGGTATGAATAATTTATCAAATTATAAAGGAATAAACCAATTTGGTAGGGCATATGAAATTATGTTGAAAAATGATACCCATGCAAATAATTCGGTAGATAGAATTATTATTGAAAATATGATTAGACTATGTCCTGATACAAAAGAATATATTTATGAAAGTTACACAAATAGCCAAGTTGGACAATCAATAAATTTAAGACCTGAATTGGAATATTTTACACATAAAATCACCAATGGAATAAATTCGACAGAGGATAAAATCATTAAAATTACTTCATATTGTTCAACTTTAGGCGACAAAATCGAAAGTGATAATTTAGATGATATGGTTTTTGGGGGAACTGAAGAAGAAATAATAAAACGTGGCTCTGAATGGTGTACAGATATTGCAAGAGTCGCTTGTATTATGTATCAATTATCTGGTTTACCATCACGTATAATACATCTATTTAATATTTATCAAGCTTATAGTGGACATGTAGTTAATGAAGTTTTTAGAAACAATACTTGGGGAGTAGTGGATCCAACGTGTGGATTTGTTTATGAGTATTTAGATGGGACTTCTGCTTCAGCATGGGATATTATGAATAAAAAAGATGGAATTATAGCAAAGGACGGAAGAGAAAATATTTTAGAGGTTGATTTTAATCAATTTAGTAGAGTTGCAATTTCAAATTATTATATTAATGACCATGCAAATTATGATTATTCAATAAGTAAGATTAATCAATATTATAGGGATATTCTAGAAATGAGTAATAAAGGCTGGCCAGGCGGTATAAGATGGCTTCATAATGAAGACAATGATAAGCAATAGTAATGGAATAGTAAAAGAGTTTATCTGTTAGAATGACATTATCTCATAAAAGAAAAGCGATACAAATGATATTAAAGTATTTGAAGCACAAAGGAATAATATATTATTAATAAACGTGTAAACATTCAAATGGGTTTTGTACAGCCTCCTAAATGTGTAGACGGAGAAGGAAGATATTTGAGAAGTTTTACTATTATATAAATAAAGGATGTGTATTATGGAAATTGTTTATGATACATATGATTCACTAATAGGACCTATTCATGTAGTAGTAGATAAAATTGGAGTTAAAAAAGTATTCCTTTTTAAAGAGGATTGGGAAGATTATCTAAAAGAAAATGCAGATATTAAATTAGATAAACAAATTTGTAAAGATGTTGTTATTCAATTAGATGAATACTTTAAGAAAGAGAGAAGAAATTTTGATTTACCTTTGTCTATTGAAGGAACAGAATTTAGAATTAAGGTTTGGAATGCATTAGGAGAGATACCTTATGGTGAAGTTAGAAGCTATTTACAAATAGCAGAAGCAATAGGAAATCCTAAAGCAGTAAGAGCAGTAGGTCAAGCAAATAAAGCCAATCAATTACCAATTATTATTCCTTGCCATAGAGTTATAGGTAAAAATGGAGATTTAGTAGGTTTTGCAGGAGATAAAACAAATGTAAAGAGGTTTCTACTTGAGTTAGAAGGGGTGAATATAGACATATTTGCTCGTTCGTAAAAGTATAAGTATATTTTATTATTTAATGAAAGTTTGGTGATAAACATGTATGAAGAAGTAATAAAGATGTTTTATGAAAATCGTAATGATG
>CAZPLK010000035.1:0-163 GCA_964587565.1 uncultured Muribaculaceae bacterium | reverse complement strand
TTTTGCAGGAGATAAAACAAATGTAAAGAGGTTTCTACTTGAGTTAGAGGGGGCATTTCATAATTAATTAGTTATGAAATGTCTTTTTTTCTTTTTTAGAAATTTTTATTTAAAAGTAAAACTATTTATAATTTTATTTCGAATATAATAATAGTGAGTCAAA
>CAZPLK010000034.1:0-4319 GCA_964587565.1 uncultured Muribaculaceae bacterium | reverse complement strand
ATCACTGCTTACGAGACAGTGATTCCAAGCGTTAGAAGTTATGATTAACGCTATTCATATTATGAAGAAGGTGATAAACATGTCCAAAATATCTAAAGATATTATGAAAGATGTAAGTCAATTATCCTTAGAAGATGAATTACAAAAACTTTCGAAATTAAATACTGACAAGATTGTATATCAACCATTATCTTATGAGCAGGTGGATAAATTAGCTGAAAAAATAGCTTTATTACCATTAGAATATCGCAATATCCTTTTCTTTAGATATTCTTTTAATACTGCTCCTTCTGATACAGAGGAGATGTTGGAGATAGAAAAGCCTATAAGCAAATTACGGTATATACAAAAGATGTTATCTGGATTTATGGGATTAAAAGACTCATGGATAGATGATAACTCTATGAAGAAATCTTGTCAAATAGCACTTGCAGAAGAGACTAAAATCCATGATAATATCATAGGATTACACCAACCTAACTACTCTAAAGATTTCAGGCGAAAACTGAAAGAAATTAAGATTAAACGATATCCTAGTAGAATATTCATGTCAATAGCTAAAATAGTAGCCATTTTTATACTGGTATTTGTCCTAAGTTTTTCTGCTGTATTGGTAGTTAATGCAGAAGCTCGTGAGAAGGTGTTTGATTGGATAATTGAGAGATTTCCAAAGTTTAGTGTATTTATATCTAAAGATATAGATGAGGATAATGAATCAGTTGAACTAACATCATTTACAATTAATTATATTCCCGAGAGATTTGAATTGGTAGATATTAATCAAGGACGTAAAATGCTAATTTATAATTATTTAGGAGAGAATAATCAAGAGTTTTATATAAAATTACTTGATTTATCTGATGAAGGTAAGTCATATTATGATACAGAAGGAGCTGAAGTGGAAGAAATTATATTTAAAGGATCTCAAGGATATATATGGGAAACTAACGAAATGACTTATTTAATATGGCATCAATACGGTGTTGAATTTCATATCGTAGGAAACTTAAATAAAGATGAGATTTTAAAGGTTGCAAAAAATACTTTAAAATAATTTTAAAAAACATGTCCCTTTTTTCCTTCTTGTGCGTTATATAGGTAAGAACCTAAAATAACAACAAGGAGGATTTTTTTATGAAAGCAAAAAGAATTGGGACAACAGTAATAGCCATTGCATTGTTAGTTGGAGGTGGTGCTATAAATACTACTTATGCAATGGAATCAGAAGACCAGTTAATAAAGGCTGATTATCAGTCAATTACCCCACTTTGGATTAGTATTGCTGATATTACACCTTATATTTCAGCAGAAGGTAGGACTCTTTATCCAGAAGTATATATAAAAGCTAAAAGCTCTTCAGGTTCAATTAGTGGAACAATGTATTTAGAAAAATATAGCTTTGGGAGGTGGACAAGTGTAACATCGTGGAGTTTCAGTGGAACTAGTAGTGTATTTCTATCAAAGGGTTATAGAGGAACATCAGGTATTAAATATCGTACTAAAGTTGTAGTAACTATTGATGGGGAAAAGGCAGTGGCTACTTCTGGAAGCTGTGAGATTTAGATTATTAATTTAATAGAACAAACTATCTGGAGGTTGATTAAGATGAGAATATGAGAAGACGGTAAGTGCGGATAGTAACCTATATGTATTAATTGTTAGGAGCTGAACTATTTCATAATATTGAAGTTCCATGTATGTAAGTTCTTAAATGTTGCGATAAGATGAGTCTAGTTAGGGAGGTGTAGGGGAATAGAGAATTGATTAATTAGGTAAACATAGGGGTGTCGGATAATATATAAATCTAAAGTAAAGGGGAGTATAAAATAATGAAAAAATTAGGAAGTCTATTCATGATAATTGTTATACTGCTATCTTTTAGTAGTGGGGTATTTGCAGATAAGGCAGTGCTTGATACTAGGTCAACAAAAAACTCAGTTGACTTTATTTGGCCTACAAGTTCCAAGCAAATTACAAGCCCATATGGATGGAGGACTCATCCAATAACAGGAGAACGAAGATTTCATGAAGGTGTTGACATTGGTCGTATTACCAATTCAGATTCAGTGTGGTCTGCTTCAGAAGGAGTAGTGGTATATAGTGGTAATAGTGGAGGCTATGGAAATCTTGTTATTATCAACTATAACTGGCAAGGTACAATTATTCAAACAAGATATGCTCATTTGGACTCAAGAAGTGTATCTACCAATCAAAATGTTTATCAAGGAACGCATATTGGTATTATGGGAACAACAGGAGCATCCACTGGAATACATTTACATTATGAGGTTAGAGAAGCAAATAGTATGAATTCAGTATTTGACGGAACTACTTCAATGGATCCAGAAACATTTCATCGCTTTATAGATGACGGTGGTGGAATTCAATCTATAAATTATTTCATGACAATGAAAAGTAGAAATGATATAAAAGTTGGATTTAGTGATGAAGGATTTGGTTTGTCTATGGGGAATAGATTTTTAAGCCTTGATTATATCTTAAATACACCTATTGATAAACTTGAGAAGTTAGGATTAACCAAAGAGCATTTGTCAATGATTATCAGAAATGATAAGATAGAACTTAATCCAATCCAAATTAAAGAATTATTAAAGTTAAAGAAGATAATTAAAGAATAGTATTATCAAAACCATTGTTTATGAATATAATAATTGTGATAATTTAATATATTAAGACTTATTGCTGATAAATAAGTCCTAATATAAAAAGATATATCCAGATTGTATCTATATGGAATTTCAATTATCACTATATCTTAGAAATGCAAATGGTGAATATAGTAGAAGGGAATTAAAAACATCATCATTTGAAAAAAATTTCAAATGATGATGTTTAAGGTTCATTATTATCATACTCTAAGAATTATTAACTGAATATATTTTAAGTTGTTTTATTTAGAAAGACTTATCAAACTGGAAAGAAGGTATGATGTATGGGATCAATGGATAAGAAGAAATTATTATATACTATATTGATTTTAGTAATATTTATTTTTTTAATATATATTAGGAGCTATAAACAATTCGAAAATTTTTGCGAGTTTCCTGCGACTGATGAGGTTGTGTCTATGATTAACAATCATCATAGTTCTATAACAACTAGAGATTTAGAATGGATATATTTTTCGGATATAAAGTCTGGAAGCTTACTTAATAGTCAAGGTACTTTATATAGAATGAAAAACGATGGAAGTGAGATTCAAAAGATTTTAGATGTAGCTGCTAGAAATTTGATAATAGATAGAGATTTTTTGTATTATTTAGATTCCTCTAATCATTCAAAGTTATATGCACTTTCACTAAATGATTTTTCAACTAATTTAGTAAGCAGTAAAATAATATCAGAGTTTATAATAGTCGGTGAATGGATTTATTTTTGTGAAAAAGCAGAGGAAGAATATGTTTATCAAATGAGCAGAATGAGACTTGATGGTTCTAGTTATAAGGCTCTAATATCTAATTCAAAAATGGCTAAGAGTTTGAACTGTTCTGATATAATGTATAAGGATGGATATATATACTTTAGTTCAACCGATAATCGTTTTTCGATTTACAGAATGTCAATTGAGAATGAAAAGGTAGAACTTTTATTAAAAGATAAAGGACGAATTTATTCTATTTTTGATAACAATATCTTAATTTCTAATCAGGAAGCATTTAAATTGTACAATTTAGATACAAATATTTTTAAAGAAGCAATAAATACTAATTTAGGTGAATACAAAGTTGATTTGATAAATATTTACAATGGTATTTGCTATGCAATAGGGTATAAAAAAGATAATATAAGCAACCGTGAATTATTAAAAATCACTAAAAAAGGCTATGAAGTAGTCTATAATGAATTTATAGTAGAATATTTTAATATTCAAGGTGATTGGTTGTTTTTTTTAGCTTCAGATAATCCTGATAACATTCATGAATTATCACTTTATAGGTTGAATTTGATTAATAGTGAAATTATAAAGATAAATTCTGAATAATGGGACAATAGAAATTTCAAATATAACAGAGATCGTTTTGAAAACTTCAGGCGAAAACTAAAAGAAATTAAGATTAAACGAAATTCTAGTAGAATATTCATGTCAATAGCTAAAATAGTAGCCATTTTTATACTGGTATTTGTCCTAAGTTTTTCTGCTGTATTGGTAGTTAATGCAGAAGCTCGTGAGAAGGTGTTTGATTGGATAATTGAGAGATTTCCAAAGTTTAGTGTATTTATTGAGTATTGCCTTCATATTAGTCCACCTGTGCCTATTTTCAGACCAACTAGTGCCTAGTATTAGGCCAGCTAGTGCC
>CAZPLK010000033.1:0-4431 GCA_964587565.1 uncultured Muribaculaceae bacterium | reverse complement strand
ATGATAGATGGTAAGGTTGTCTAAATCTTTGAAGTAGATATGTTGACCTCTTTTAATTTTGCACTACATTTTTGTATTATCCCAATGGTTAACAATCATATTTTTAAAATTCCTTGACAATTTGGTCTACATAGCATAGACTATAATTAAGTCTACAATATGTAAACTAAGGAGATGATTGTATGGAATATAATCTAAGTGAAATGGAAACAGAATTAGCTGAAATAATTTGGGAAAGGGAGCCTATAAAATCTTCAGAGTTAGTGGACATTTGTGCAGAAGAATTTCAATGGAAAAAATCCACTACCTATACTATGCTAAAAAGAGTTGAAAACAAAGGGGTTATTATCAATGATGATGGTATTGTAAAGTCCATTGTATCTAGAAAGGATTTTTATGCGGATCTTAGTAGCAATTATGTGAAAAAATCCTTTGGTGGTTCCCTTCCCAAATTTATTGCAGCCTTTACTAGGGCAGAAAAACTTAGTGATACTGAGATTAAAGAAATAGAGGCCATGATTAAAAATCATAGGGAGGTATAATTATGGGAAATTTATTTTTAAAGATAGTTGATTCCAGTATTACAGCCTCAATTATTGTTTTATTTATATTGGTTTTAAGATTTATGTTTAGAAAATCTACTAAAAAATTCCCCTATATACTATGGTTAATACTTTTAGTTAAATTAATTATACCAATTTCCCTTGAAACCACATTTAACCCTATGCCTAGTGAATTTGCCATGCTTTCAAACAAGGGCAATATAGAGGAAAACATACAAAATAAGGGCGATATAGAAAATTTAGAAGCAGGGACAGAAGAAGTGACAAATCCCAATAATAATCAAATAATAGGGGCACCTAATATATCTAAGACAAATACTAACAAAAACAAAACTACCATAAAAAACACCCTATCCTATATTTGGCTAATTGGAATAATATTATTCCTAGTACATGGCCTTGTTTCAAATAGAAAACTAGAAAAGAACTTAGAAGAATCTACCTATCTATATGGAAATATATACGAAAACAAAAATTTACAAACGGCCTTTATCCATGGCATAATTCGTCCTAAAATATATATACCAAATTACTTAGAGGAAAAGGAAAGAGAATATATTATTCTTCATGAAGAAACTCATTTAAAAAGATATGATCATATTATAAAGTTTTTATACTATATTATACTTGCCATACACTGGTTTAATCCCCTCATTTGGCTAGCCTTTATACTAATGGCAAGGGATATGGAACTATCCTGTGATGAAGCTGTAATGAAGAAATTAGGAAATGATGAAAAAGAAAATTATTGTGAGTCTCTATTGGCTTTGGCAACTGGTCATAAAATGAAAATAGTAGTCCCTCTTAGTTTTAGTGAAAATAATACAAAGGGAAGGGTGAAAAATGTGTTAGATTATAAAAAGCCTAAATTTTGGGTAAGCCTGATATTAGTTATAGTGGTAGTAATTTCGGCATTTTTTATATTTACTAAGCCTAAAGTCAATGGAGAGGATATAATTGGTCAGGCAGAGGATGATGAATACGGTATTTACAATAAAAAATTTAAAGATCCTAGGGAGGTAGCAGATATAATATTTAATAAGGAATTAGAAAAGGTTAAGGAATATACACGTGAAGATGTGAAAATTGAAGAAGCTAAGATTAGCAAATTTGAAGGGCTATATAGTTATGAAGGTTATTTAGATAATTCCATAGAAGTATTTGAACTTGAATATATAATAAGAGGAAAGGAATTATTAGATTATCCATTTGTAGATATAAGCAATGATGGTGCCTTAACAGAAGAAAATTTAAGGGGTATAGGTAAGCCCCTACTAGCCTTCTTAAACAAAGGCAATAAATATGAATTCTTAGGTTTTATATTTAGTGGAGAGCTTTACTCAGATAGTAAGGCAGAAATTGAAATAGGCTTAAACGAATTATTGGAAAACAGAGGATTAAAGGGACCTGAAATTTTTCCAGGTAATCATATTATATCAGAAAACAAACTAAAGGAAGGCGGAACACATAAACTTTTACTGTCCCAACCTGCAAAGACTGGCAAGGGTGGAATATGGTGTGTAGATAGGTGGATGGATGAGAATGGGAATATGTATTATAATATTATCCCAAGCAATTTAAGCTTGAAAGAATACTATGCTAAACTCCAAGAACAAGTAGATAATGGGGAAAATCAAGATCTATTAGACGGAGAAAAGGTAGCATTAAAGTTTATTGAAGATCATTTAGGACCTAGTTTTGCTAAGACCTATAGATTTAAATTTCAGAAAAATGCCAGTGTAGAGGACTTTTTAGTTAAACCAACAAATCAATATTTTGGATATATAATGGAGTTGGTAAAATACGATTGGTCAGAAGACTATACTGTTCATTTCGATAAGGTAGAATTTCTCCATGACGTAGACCCTGGAGATTTGGAAAGATTAAAAGAACTTGGTGTAGATCCAAATAGGCTAGATAATGGATTTTATATCTATAATCCTACCTCCTATCCAGCTTCCTTTACAATTGATGAAGATACAGAATTTTATATAATAAAATTGGGAGACACCCAGCCAGTAAAGGTAAGTGAAGATGAATTTATAGAACATTACGATAAGAATAAGGATGCACTATATATGCTAGAGGATGAAAATTTCAAATTAAGAAAAGTGATGCAAGTATATTTGCCATAGATAAATTAATTTTTAGAAACAAGAAATATTTAAAATTTTAAATATTTCTTGTTTTTCTTATTATTTTTATAAATAAAATCAATAATACAATTTTCACTATTGTAAAAATCAATACTTGCCCATATTTTATATATTAAATGATATAATTTACATGAGAAAATTATGGGGGGGAATTATTATGGCTGATTACAAAAAGATGTGGGAAGATTTAAATATGGACATTGAAAAGCACGATATTCTTTGTGCAGCTTTACCTGAACAATTTGGAGATACATATTTAACTCAGGAAAACAGACCACAAGCAATGAATTATTTTAATTATGTAGTTGCTGAGGTGCATGGTGCTAGGATAATGGAACTTGAAGAGTACAAAAAACAAGGTGGAAATGTTGTAGGGACCTTCTGTGTATTTGTGCCTGATG
The DNA here is from genome assembly GCA_964587565.1 of uncultured Muribaculaceae bacterium. Classification (GTDB taxonomy): domain Bacteria; phylum Bacillota_I; class Bacilli_A; order RF39; family UBA660; genus DUPI01. The sequence continues at coordinate 1,311 of CAZPLK010000033.1, read as the reverse complement.
AAGTAATACTTGCTACAAAAGCTATAGGTGTAGGACTTTGTTCTGGAAGTCAGTTTTGGATTGAAGATGGTGAAAAAGTTTTACCAAGAAATGTTTGTCCTTTAGTTAAGGCTTTTGCAGGGGCTAAGATAGGTCTGACTTGTCCATATTTTCAATCTTGTGATATGATTGTTGGAGAAACTACTTGTGATGCTAAGAAAAAAGCCTGGGAAGTAATGGATGAATATATGCCAGTTCATGTAATGGAACTTCCTCAAATGAAGAGGGAGAAAAACTTCAAAGAATGGGAAGACGAAATAAAACTATTTATAAAACGAATGGAAGAACTTACTGGAAACAAGGTAACAGTAGAAAATTTAAAGAAGGGTATAGATGTATGTAATAGAAAGAGAAGAGCATTGAAAAGACTTTATGATTTAAGAAAGAATACTCCTTCTCCAATTAGTGGTTTAGATGCATTGTTAGTAAGTCAAATTGCTTTTTCAGATGATCCAGAAAGATTTATCGAAAAAACAGAAGAACTTTGTGATGAGCTAGAAGAAAGAGTAAAAGAATTGAAACCAAATGGTAAGAAAAGAATACTAGTAACAGGAACTCCTATGGCTCTTCCAAACTGGAAACTTCATTCAATAGTTGAAAGTTTAAATGCAGAAGTAGTTGTAGAAGAAACTTGTACAGGAACTAGATATTTTGAAAATGAAGTATCTACTGAAGGAGATACTATTGATGAACTTGTAAAAAACATGGCTCAAAGATATATGGATATAAATTGTGCTTGCTTTACTCCAAATGATGGAAGAGTAGATGATATTATAAGATATGTTAAAGAATATAATATAGATGGTGTAATCTCTTGCAATTTATCATTCTGCCATACTTATGCAATAGAGCATGAAAAAGTTGCAAAGGCACTTAAAGAAGAGGACATACCTGTATTATTAATAGAAACAGATTATTCAGAAGAAGATACAGGACAAATGAAAACTAGAATTGAGGCGTTCTTGGAGATGATTTAATTGGAAAAGAACTATATATTGTTCCCTAATTATAGTCAAGGTTTGAAATTAGAAGCTTTATTAAAGGAAAATAATATAAAATATGTAATTTCACCTACCCCTAGGAAACTTTCATCAAGTTGTGGTATATCTATTATGTACAACAAAGAAGATGAAGGTACTATAAAATCTATTATAAAGGGAAACTCAATTAATGTAAAAGGTTTATTTAGTTTAGAATAATATTACCCCCTAAGCTAATAGCTTAGGGGGTAATATTATTTCCTTTCCGTACCAATTAATTCTTTTTCCCTTG
>CAZPLK010000032.1:0-4486 GCA_964587565.1 uncultured Muribaculaceae bacterium | reverse complement strand
GGCAAGATGTAAAGAAATGGCCACAGGTGGCTAATGGGGTTTACAGTAGGAATTTAGCTTTAAGGATCTTTGAACGCTTTTTTGTAGGTGGTATTGGTAGGGATCGGATGGGAGTGAAGTAGAAGGCGTCTGACGAAAATATTTGATTCGCTGTATGAAAGATCTTATAAGTGGATTTATGCGAAAACTTTACAGTATCATATTGAACGAAAGAAGTGATCATTTTGCTTGATAATCAGCTTGTTGATCTCATATTAAATGGTGTTGAAAGCAGGAATATTGAATTCAAAAAGGATTATGACTGGAACGATCCTGAGCACAAGGCGAAACTTACCAAAGCAGTTCTTGCAATGTCAAATATTCGTGATGGCGGATACATTATTCTTGGTGTAGAAGAACAAGCTGATACTTTTACAGCTATCGGACTGCCTGAATCTAGTTACGCCTTGTTTGATTCTGATCAAATGATGGCGCACTTTAATAAGTTTGCTGATCCTTACGTGAACATAAATTTATATAAGTTTATCCATGAGAAGAAGCGGTTTGTTGTGATTCATGTGAATGAATTTGATGAACTCCCTGTTGTTTGTAAAAGAAATGGTGCAGGCAACCTTACAGAAGGCGCAATTTATACACGTTCAAACAGAATGCCCGAAACTGTTTCTGTGCCAAGTCAAACGGAGATGCGCGAAATACTAGATATTGCTACACAGAAGGGCATCCGAAAATTTCAACAGGTACTTACCCGTTCTGGGTTGGAAGTTAGTGTAGGTGCTTCCGATAAAGAACTGTTCGCTAGAGAAGTCGAATCCATTGATGACAACATTTTGGAGATAATTCGTTCCAATGGGTATTGGAAAGTGACGATTCATCCTACTAAATATGTTAGCTCTCGATTTAGTACATTAAACGAATTGGATAATTTAATTGAATCCAATAAACTAAGACTTAGGGGTTGGAGTTATCCCAAGGCAGATAACACTAGTTTGATTAGTGGTCAAAATTTTCGCTGTTCTTCTGTCGACTATGGAGTTCATAAAGAATACTTAAGAATTTATCAAAGTGGTCAGTTGGTCCATCTTTTTGCTATGAATGAAGATTGGGAGGAAGAAATAGGCTCTTTTGGAAACGAAAATAATTCAGAATTTCCAGATAGAGGATTGGAAATCTTGAATACCGTGTATAGAGTGTCGGAAATAATTGAGTTTACTTCTCGGTTAATTTCCCGTGGCACATATGGAGATGAAATTAACGTCAAAATTGGGTTGTATCAGACAAACGACCGACAATTGTTTTTCTGGGATAGGAGTAGAGATTTATCTCGAGATTATATTTGCAATACTGATCATGTCGAAATTGTACAATCGTTTGACGTGAACTACTTGATAGGTAATTCTACAGATGTATCATTAAAAATATGTCAGGGTATTTTCGAACGGTTCAACTGGATGAATGTTCCCATGGAAATATTTAAAGATGAACAACGAAAGTTCTTAGAGGGAAGATTGTGAACATTATCGACCTAGATAATTATAAAAATACAAAGGATGGAAAATGATTTACGAATTAAACAGGAAAATCTTCCGCTATATCCGGAAATGTTCTGTCTTTTAGTATAACAAACGGCTTTTACCAACTACCAACACAGTTAAATATGAATCAAAGACAATCGCTTCAAAAGGAGAAAATTAGATGAAAAAATCAAAAAAACAAAAAGGTGGATCATCGATTGGGGGTTCGCTCCTGTTTTGTCTAGGGCTTATAGGCTATGTGATTTGGAAACAGTGGTTGTTTATGATAGGTGGACTGATGGCATTTACTTTACTATTTGTATCAAGAGAATAAGTTTAATTTAAGGATCTTTGAACGCTTTTTTGTAGGTGGTATTGGGAAAAAGCGGATGGGAATAAGATAAGTAACATCAAAACATGAAGCGTTTAGCGATGATTCATGCCCAATTTTTAGTGTGTGTACTGAGGTTGATGATGTTAGTTTGATGTTTCTGACTGCAAAACTTTATAGGGACTCACTGCAAAAGAAACACAGGATTTACTAAATCAGTTGGAATTTCGTCAAAGTTTTTCTTGAGCAGGCAAACCCGGTGGTGACGCCTGGAGTGAAAACTTTTTCTCTATTTTGAAAAAAACCAATTTATTGGATATGTTTCTCAACACGCGAAGAAGTCCGCCAAACAATATTCGCATATATCGAGGGATTTTATAACACGCGCCGCGTACAAAAACGCTTAGGTTATCTTAGTCCAATTGAATGGCTAAATCAGTACTCGAAACTGTTTTAGTAAGTGTTGCGTAGCGAGTGTCCGGAAAAGTGTTGACAACCCCTTCAGGACAACAAAGATATATAAAAGTGGTATTTAAAAAGAGTAATTGTGTTTTTAATAAAAGACAAAATTATAGATAAGAAAGGAATATAACAATGAATGATTTTTCAATGGCAAATATATCCAAATTAATTGTGCATTTGATTGGGAATAAGTCGAAAGATGAAGAAACGCTCTTCTCATCTCGACTTGCAGATATTTCCGAACAGGTTACAGAACAACATTTAAATAATTTCTTTTTTTCCTCGTTTAAATTCGATTTAGCTTATCAATTTATGCATGATGCCGATATTAACTTAAATGAGGTATATAAATATAGTTCAATAATTTTTTCTAACGAAAACGAGTTTATAGATCAATCTGTAAATATAGCTAAGCACCTTTATAATGTATCAACACATCCTAACATAAAAAATGGTGAGCTATATATTGCGCTAATCAAAAATTGTTTTGTCGATGGAGTAGCTACTAATATTCTTGGAGTCTTCAAATCAGAAACTAAAGACATATATTTAGATGTTGTTGATAAAGATAATAAGTTTAACATTTCACATAAAAAGGGAATTAATATAAACAAACTTGATAAGGGTTGTTTAATTTGTGATTTAGGTACAAATCTTCCTCAGAAAGTATTCATCGTAGATACAAATAGAAACGATGCGTATTACTGGAAAAAATTGTTTCTTAATGCTGTTGAAATCTCGGATGATTATAGTAATACAGCTACCGTTTTAAAGGCTTGCAAACAATTTATTAATAAAGTTTGTAAAGATAAGGAACCAACGGAGAAAATTGCGTTACTTAATGATTCTGTGAAGTATTTTGAAACACACGATAGTTTTGAAATAAATGATTTTGCATCAGGAATATTTAGAGATCAAAGCACATCTTTTGAATTCAAGAAGTACTTGGAAGGTACTACTCAAGATAAGTCTTATGAAAAAGCTTTTGATATTTCTCCTAAGGCCGTCACATCAATAAAGAAGGGTATAAAGAATTTTATAAAACTAGATTCAAATGTTGAAATCAGAATAAACCCTAAGATTGATACTATAAAAAAGATTGTTGAACGAGGATATGACAATGATAAACAAATGAACTATTATAAAATTTACTTTAAAACAGAAGAATAAGAAAGGATGGTAATTCTTTATGGCAGGTGGGGAAAGAGCAAAAAAATCGGGTGAGTATGGCGAAGCTATAGTTTCAAAAATATTAGATCTTATTGGGTGGAATAATCCGTATTCAGGTGTTTCTGTTCCGTGTGTCTTTAAAGAAAAGCATGAAAAGGAGAAACATGGTATTGATTATGTTTTCCAATATAAATCGCCATTAAGGGATGCAACGAAACAAGAGGTATTAGTAAGTGTAAAATGCAGAGACGGATATCCAGTAAGAGATGAAACCATATTAAAGAGATTCAAAGAATTTTTGGTTGATATCGCATGGGCAATGGAATGTTATCCATCTTGTGAAGTTGCTAAAAGACGAATTCAAAACACTACTAAAAAAGTAACTGTTGGTTTAATTTTTTGGATTGATCGAAGTCGAAATGATGGGCGTGAGAATGCTTCTGTAATTGATAAAATTGGTAATTTTTATTTAAAGGAAGATTGTAGCTATGATGCTGTTTATCTAGTCGATAACAAGCGCGCACAGTTTATCTATAGTTTATTATCTTTTATCAAGGATAAATATCCAAACGACAATATAGAATTTTTCTATATAAATTCAGGGTTAAATAATTCAAGTCTTATCCGAGAATATACAGGAAAAATCATGCCAATTGAGTACATAAATGCAGATGTTATTCCCTTAGCAATAACAAATGGAAGAACAAAAAGGCTGTTTTTGGGAATAAATGATAGCTTTAATAAAGAGCACTTAATGAGACTGATTGGTCTATCTCAAGATTTAACTAATTCATGGGCTGCAAATGTTGTAATTGCTTTTCCAGACTATAATAAATTTGAGAACGAGGCTGATGTGATTAGTGCTAAAAGTGAATTTGAAAATACAGCATTTGTAAATGAGATTGAAGTTGTGACTTATAACCCAGATTTTAGAGATGAGGTGAAGTAATGGCGCAAGTTTATAATTGTCAAACACTTTTGCCAGTTGGAGAAAAGATTAAGTCTTTACTGA
>CAZPLK010000031.1:0-4516 GCA_964587565.1 uncultured Muribaculaceae bacterium | reverse complement strand
TTACCAATGTCTTTTTAAAACACTGAAAAGTCTTCTTTGGTTTATGTATGGTGTTCCTGTGTTTTAATTAGTGTTTTAAACTGTTTTTGACTCCACTCATATAACTATGATGACGATACAAACTACTTCTCTATAATCCCCTCCTCTGTTGTTTGATAGAATATTTATCATATCATACCAACTCAGGAACTTTATTTTAAGTATCTTATCTTTTGTTTGTCACATCCTATTTTAACACAAGATTCATTATAATCTATATAGACTAATTTTTAAAGTGGAAAATTACGGTATTAATATTATTTAACTTATTAATATTGTTTTTATATTTATTATATCTTATAATAAAAGTACAACTAAGTGTGAAAGAGGGGTTTTATTTTTGAAAGTAAATAAACTTATAGTATATTTTCTTGTCTATATTTTATTATTATATACTAATCATTTAACTGCAGAAGCTAAAAACAATAAAATCGAAGATAATTCAAATATATTTAAAAATATTAAAGAAATAGAAAATGTTATAAATGATTTTGAAAATAAGCATAATATAGAGATTTTTATCTACACCTTAGATTCTATAGGTAATAAAAATACATATGAAGAAGCAAATTTATTTACAGAAAAGAGATTTAACAATGATAATTATATATTATATTATATAACTAAAGAAGAAGGAAATGTTGCTTTGTTAGCAGGAAGAGAGACGCAAAGTATAGTTACCAATGAAATGTTTTCACTTATGCTAACATCTATGGAAGCTGATTTTAAGGAGTTTAAATACGACAAAGGTATAAAGACAAGTCTAATCAATTTAGATGCCTTAATTAGTCAAAATAATCGCTTAGAAGAGGAAAATAAGAGTAATCACAAGGTATTAAATATTGATAATCAAAAAGAAGAAAATAGGACAATATATATAGCAGTAATGATAATTAGTATTTTAATCACCTTTGTATGTATTTCTTTATTTATAAAAGGTTCTAATAACAAAAAGGAAGCTAATTAGCTTCCTTTTCAAATATATTATAATATTGATATATTTTATATTTTTTTAAGTCGTCTGAGATATTATTTTCAAAACTATTAAATTTATTATCTTTCAAGAACCCAAATTCAATTATTATAGGATATTTACTATAAAAATCAGATAAGAATGTTTGATATTTTGTTTTGGTTAGGTTTGCAATATCCATCAATAGTGATGACATGTAATTTAAACTAATATTTTCTATATATTTTTCTCCAATGTCATAATTTGCCCATATAATAAATGGGGTCTGATGAAGTTTTAATCGTTCTTCATAAGTTAAGTCATTTAAGTCTTTCCCTAATAATTCGGCATAAGTTTCATTTGTTAGTCCTGGATAATGGTCTCCTAAAATTAATATTAATGTTTTTTCATTTACATTGTTAAAGTATTTTATTAACTTTTCAATTGATTTATCAGATTCATAAACTAAACTTAAATATTCATTTATTTCATCAGAGTTGTAGTTTTTTTCTTGAATAGTGTTTAGTTTATATTCAGTATCATAACCTGCATGATTTTGAAGAGTTATATTCCAAATAAACAACTTTTCTTCCTTATTTTTATTTTCATATATTTCTATTATTTTATTAAAATTAGTTGTATCACTTGTATAATTTCTTATATATTCAATTTCATCATATTTATAATCATCTATAAAATACATTTCATCAAATCCAAAAAATTTATATATTTTATCTCTATCCCAAGAATCTTTATAGTACGGATGATTACTTATAGTAGTATATCCCTTTGATTTTAAAATAGAAACCAAAGATTCCATTGGTTTATTAATGTATTGTTGAAAAGGCACACTTCCAGCAGGTAATAGTCCCATAGTATTCCCAGTTAATAGTTCAAATTCAGTATTACAAGTGTTCCCAGCAAAAGCAGATACACCGACTTTCCCTTTAATAGTATTTTTGTTAAGACTTCTTAAGAAGGGCATATAGTCTATATTTGTATCTAACTCTACAATATCTTGTAAATCTACAAGAGATTCTTCTAATATTATTATAATGTTTTCAGGAGATAATTCTTCATACTTTTCTTCTATAATTATATTTTCTTCAATTTCTTTAACAATGTCTTCTGAGTAACCCTCTGGAATTTCAACGTACATATAACTTAAATTTATTAAAAAGGTAAATAAACTACCCGAGGTATCTGAAAAAGTCTTTTGATGCCATAAATAAACAATGGTTTCTTCATTTATTTTTGTTTTATTTGAAAATATACTAAAAACATATATAAGTATAATTATAGAAGTTAATGTTGGGATAATTGCTTTATCAAAATTTATTTCCTCTAGTTTTACAAATTTTACAATAATGAAGTTAATAATAGTCATTAATACAAAACCCATTACAATATTTAAAGATAGAGAAAAGTTATAATTACTAGCAACAGATAAAGCTGTTTTAGCAGACTTTATATCTGATGGGACAATTGGTTTTCCCCTAAAGTTATATATATAATACTGTAATGTTCCATATGTAAAATAAAAAAAGTTTAAAACAACTACAAAAACCTTATAATACTTATTAAAGTAAATAAATATAAAGTTCACAATAAAATATATAAAAATATTTAATATAAAAGCTTTTCTAAAGATATTTGAAACATTGTTTCCAATCAATCGTTCAACTAAGAAAAATTGAAAGATTGACAAAACAAAAATAAACAAAAATCTATTAATAAAAACTTTCTTTAAAAAAATTATATCATATATATTTTTTACCAACAAACAAAGTATTAAGATAAAAAGTACAATAAATAATAAATAAGTATATTCCATATTAATTCTTCCTTTCTATTATATATAAATATACATAATTTTTATAATAAAAACAAAAAATAATAGTCTTATGTTGTCTTTAAAGTTTTTATATTATATAATAGATATATAATATAAGAAAGAAGTGATTTTTTGGATATTAAATATGTGAATAGTCCTACATATGGTAAAGTAAGTTTAGAGCAAGTTATAGATATCATAAAAAGTGTTATTGATTCTGCTCCAGAGTATAAGTATAAATTATTTGTTGGAACAGATAGTCAGAATTTTGACGAAACAAAAATGGTTATGGTAATAGCTCTACATAAAGTTGGAGCAGGTGGAATATTTTTTTACAAAAATTAAGAAGAAAGCCCACTCCATTTAGGTGTGGGTTGAATTCGTTTTAGTACCATTTTTATTGCTTTTCAAGATTAAATTTTATAGAATATACATAGGAGGTGAATTAAATCTACACTACTAAAACTTTAAATATCAACTATACTGAAAAATTGGAACAATTATCTCTTGAAGCTGGGAATACTTATTCCCAAATCTTAACTAAGTTTTATAGAATCCTTAGAAAAAAGAATATATTTTTAAGTAAATATTCAATGCAAAAATTAATTAAAAATACTAATCTACATTCTCAATCAGTACAAGGACTAACTGATAAGTTTTATGATTCTTGGAAAGCCTATAAAGAAGCTAAAAAACTTAATCCTAATGCTAAACCACCCAAAAGAAGAAAAAAGTATTTCTGCTTAATTTATAAAGAATCTGCTATTAAAATAAAAGACAATAAACTTATTCTCTCTAACGGTAAAAAAAATAAACCATTAGTCTTTAATAATTGGAAGTATGATAAACCTAAATACATAGAAATCAGCTATAATAATGGTTATAAAATGAGTTGTACTTATAGCTTAGAAGAAGTAGCCTTAGTCTCAGGCGAAATAGCATCTATTGACCTTGGAGCTATACATATAGCAAGTATTTATACTGATGATAAAGTATTATTATATTCAGGTAAAGAAATACGCTCTAAACAAAGATACTCTAATAAAATAAAAACTGATTTTAGTGCTAAATTGAGTAAATTAAAAAAGCACAGCAGAAAGTATAAAAAACTAAATAAAAAGAAACGAAAAATACTAAATAAAATAAAAAACCAAATAAAAGACATAGAGCATAAACAAACTACTCATTTAGTTGAAACACTAGACAACCTAAGTGTAGCAACGGTAGTTATTGGTGACTTGCGAAATGTCAGAAAATCTGCTCCCAAAACAAGTTTAAAACACAGGAAATCCTTAACACAACAAGTAAATCAAATGCCTACAGGTAAAATCAGAGCCTATATAACCTATAAAGCAAAAAGAGTAGGCATGAAAGTAGTTTTAATAAATGAAAGCTATACAAGTCAGACCTGTCCAAGCTGTAATACTAAAAACAAGGTAAGCAATAGGGAATATGTTTGTAGTTGTGGTTTTAAATATCATCGTGATGGAGTAGGAGCAATTAATATTTATAGAAAGTACATAAAAAAGTATCAGGGATACGTCCCTGTAGTTGGCGCTATGACACCGCCCATTGGTAAAAGGTATAAAGCCTAAAACTAATGAAAGTCCATTAGTTTAAAGACTAATGTAAAGCATACTTAATAAGTATGGATAAGAATCCCACTGTTTTAGCTGTGGGAGTGTCAAAAA
>CAZPLK010000030.1:0-4649 GCA_964587565.1 uncultured Muribaculaceae bacterium | reverse complement strand
TCTCTTTTTTATACACTCTATCTATATTTAATGTCAATTACCTAAGTGTATAATTATTTGTTTGAAACTACCCTGATGATGATTTAATTATGTCATTGATACTGACTAAGGCATACATTGGTTTTTCACTAATATCAATTGTTGTTCCAGTTCTCTTTTCAAATTCTAATATCAATGCTGCCAATTCAAATCCAAATAAACCGAAATGACTTCCTGTTAAAGGCAAATGCCAGTTTTCTTCTTTCAACTTATCAGGTGAAATCAAATAATCATTTTCTAAAATTTCTAACAATATTGTAGCTAGTTCTCTATCCTTCATTGATCCATCTCCTTTAATAAGATAATCTATTGACAATATTATTTGTAATCAGGCTTGTACCGTCTTTTAATACATTAAGAATTGGGATCTTGGATTGTTTCTGATTATATTGTAGGTTTTTGTCTACTTCTTCAAGTGGAATGTGTATCCATATTGGTAAATACACTTGCCTTTAAGTCTAATTCATTTTTCATTCCATGTTTTAATAGTTATTAAAAGCCTACTTATTATATATAACGAATTTAAAGAGACATTTGTGGACACTATTTTAAAATTAACTTTTAATTTTTATTTTTTAATAATTCCTTCAATAATTTTAACGAATTCTTCAAAATATACTTCTGCAATTATAGAATAAATAAATTTATTGTCATTCCAATATGCATTATAAGCACCTTTATTTAAGATATAATTTATTGTAAGATAACTTTTGTATATATTTTAAAAAAACTTAGCTTTATATACCTAAAATTTACTTATTCTTTCACTTGCAACATTTCTAGTGGCTTTTTATTAGTAACTTTTACTATAGCAAGTATCAAGCCGACAATAGTTCCCAATAAATATCCACCAATTATGTTTACATATTTAACTAAAGGAATAGGATATGATTTTGAAGTAATGATTATTATAATAATAGTTGATATAATTATCCCAATTAAAGTTAGGATAATGTTTTCCATAAATAAGGATTTTCTTACTTCTTTCTCTTTTACTCCTAAGATTCTTAAAATTGCAACGTCTAGGATTCTTCTTAAGACCATTATAAAACTAAGTATGCCTGCTATTAGAATGGAAAGTATAAATGTTATGGGATATAAGACTTCAAGTAAGGATATATTCTTTTCTAATGGTTCTATTACATTGGTTAGTTCTTCGTCCCATAATTTTAATTCAGTTGGAAAGTCATTAAATGGATTGTTACTAACTATTTTCCTTAGATCATCTTTTCGCTCCATCAATTCTTTGTTTTTCTCTGGTTTAAATTTAAATTCTAATTTATTATAATAAAGTTCTCCTTCAATAGCTTCTAATACACTTATTGGATAGATAAATAAATCAAATTCTTGGTTAATATAGGAATATCCATAAAAATCTTTGCCTCTATCAAATTCTTTAAATGAACCTACGATTGTTCCATAAGCCTCTATCGATGAGTTTCTTAATTTTAAATTTGGTTTTAAAAATATTTTATCTCCTAGTTCAAGGTCAAAATGCTCCATTGCTTTATTAGATATTAATATGGGAAAGCCTTCTTCCCCCTTTTCATTTATAATTATTGGATTAGAACGATCCGAGTAATCCCCAATGTACTCCTTATTAAAATCCTCTAGGGAATAACCCTCTACAAAGTCTAGTTCAGTAAATGTAATAGCTGCATCATCGCTATTATAACTTTTATTGCTTGCGTATACTACAAAAGTGGGTTTACGTGTTAAAAAATGAATTTTATCCTTTTCGCCTAGTTCATATTTTTCTACTACCCCAGCTCTATCAATATATAATTCTTCATAATACATTTCAGCTATAGCTGTATAATCTTGTATTAATCCTGTTTTAAATAAATTCTCTATATGTCTTCCATTAATAGAGCCTACATCTACTCTTGCAATGCCCCCATCGTCTCTTATCACTATATCTCCTACAATTACATTTTCTTTGTATGCCCTATCTATAATGTCGGTATTTTTAATGGTCAAATAGTTCATCCATAATAGTGAAAATACAAATATTCCAGCTAACACTATAAGAAGTATTGAGGTAAACTTGGAACGTAATGTATGATTTAATGAAAGCCTTTTTAAAGCTTTTTGGCTATTCTTCTTAATTATTTCTTTTTCATCAGTTTTGACTTCTCTCTTTGCATAGCCTATAGTTTCTGTTAGTCCTTCTCCTTCATAGTCTATTTTTGTTGATATATTTGTAGCCTTAACTATTTCATAACTTTCATTTTCTGTTTCATCTTTTGCCACTTTCTTATTTCTATTGTTGTTTATTAAGTCTATAACAGATGAATTTTTAAGTTGGTTCATTCTAAATAATAGGATTATTACAAATGGGACCATAGACAAAACTATAAATAATACAAAGTATTTTATATCTAATCCTAAATTAATAGTTATCTCTGTAGTCTCAATTAAATCCTTCAATAATTCCATTGATTTTTCTATGGCATTTTTGTAGCCTATATAGCCTCCAATTACTGATGCTATACTACCAGATATAATTAGTGGTTCTATTAAATGTCTCCCACTAACTTTAGCTGGAATTCCTAAAGCTCGTTCTATTGCATAATTAAGCTTGTGTCCATCAATATATATATGCACTACAAATCCTTGTATCAGTATCAAAAGTATACTAAAAAGCACCAAGCTTATTGCCGTAGATTGTTTAATAGGTTTTGATGTCTCCAAAAAACTTTCCCCATTATTTATCACAAAATTTAATTTATATCCCAGCTCTTCTAGTGAATCTTTATATTTTTCAATAAAAGCTGACTCATTCTCTGGGCTTTTTAAAACAAAACTATACATATGAGGATATATAGGTACCAGCTCATTTGTTTTTTTATTATACCTTCCAAGCGCTGTAGGTATAGTACTATCTGGAACATACATATTCCCATATAACACGTATGGCATAACATTTGATTCAAAGATACCTACCACCTCAAATGTTGTAGGTTCACTAGTATAGTAATTTCTCCATTCTTTATGATCCTTTTCTGATGCTAGAAACTCACCATATTCGGAGTCCCGCATCTTTATCTCAAGCTTATCTCCAATATTAATTTCATACATATTTGCAATAGTCTCATGTATTATAACTACATGATTTTGATTTTCATTGTCCTCTTTATTGAGCCAACGTCCTTCTACAAGATAATAATCCTCCATACTATCTTGTATCTCTGGGAATGCTGTCATATCCTTAGTTCCTATAAGGTTATAGGAGATAATATTTTCGTTGATAAAATCAATTTCATCTTTAATAATTTTATATTCAGGATCATCCCAATCTATATATCCATTATCATCTAGTTCCATATAAAGAGGTCCACCCTCATAAAGTGGTTTTACTATACTTCCTTCATTTAACTTTGGTTCAATAAAAGCTCTGAATAAATATTTCTTTCCTGGTTCTAACTGAAACAATTCATCTATTACACCATCATTTATATATTCATATTTTTCTCCTGTTGTTAATGAATGAGATAGAAAACCGATATGATGCTCTTTAATCTGTGAATTTGATGAAACTCCATCTATAAGATCAGGAATTCCTGCCAATATTTCACTGACTTTAGTAACTAATATTGAGCCTTGGTAAATATTATCGGCACTTCGAGATTTATACACACTATCAATTTCCCCAATAAATATAACATCTTCTAGATTTGAACCTTCAAGGGAACTTATACTAAGTGAATGTCTTTCAATACTATATAGCCCATCTATAATCCCTATGGTTTGTCTTTTATTGTCCTCAAAATCTATCATTGGATCACCAGTGATAATCTCTTGGGCCTCCCTAACATTGTAATTATAATCAGTTGGAACTATAGTTCCAATACTTCTATAGTACTCTCCAATGTTGTCAACCTCCCTATTGATTATAAAAAATTGACTAATGCTTGATATAAATAGATTTGATGCCACTAATAGCATAATAAGAAGTAGTATTCCTTTTAGTGGTCGTCTGATATTGTGTTTATGGATTGGATTTTTTATAAGTATCACACCCCTTCCTGCAACTCCAAATACTTAATATATCTATTAATTTACTATTTTTTAAAATGTAGGTCTAGATAGTTTTACTACCTAGACCTACATGTATGCCTTAGTAATTGTTAACCCCTATAAAGATAAATTTTGTTGAGAATGCTCATTCATGTTATCTCTTGTCCTTACTCTAGAGATGTTATTATCTGCTTCAGCAACTGTCCCACTAGGAAGCCCCCCTGGACTACATCTGCAATTACATGTGCATGCACAAGTGAAATGCATACAAGTACATATTCCATAGGATTCTATAGTATTAAATCTTTTAGCTTTGTGAAGTTTCATGGTATACCTCCCTCTTTTTATACACTCTATCTATAATCTAATGTCAATGCTCCCAATTCAAATCCAGATAAACCGAAATGAATCCCAGTTAAAGGGAAATCCCAGTTTTCTTCTTTTAATTTATCAGGTGAAGTTAAACAATCATTTTCTAAAATTTCTAATAATATTGTAGTTAATTCTCTATCCTTCATTAATCCATCTCCTTTAATAAGATAATCTATTGATAATATTATTTGTAATCGAGCTTGTACCATCTCTTAATA
>CAZPLK010000029.1:0-4838 GCA_964587565.1 uncultured Muribaculaceae bacterium | reverse complement strand
TCATCCAATGTTAGCTCTTCTTCCAATTTAAATACATCTTATGTTACAGTTAAACCAATACAAAATAGCCATTCCTTAAACTCTAAACAATCTCCAAACATTGTGATTACCTCATCTTTCTATCTTTTCTCCAGCCAAATATTGATAATTAAATTTGCAAAATTTAGTATATAAAAAGCTTAATATTTAAACATATACAGCTATTTTTTTAAATTTCAGCTTGGGAAATATAGCCCTTCAATGATTATTGTCTATGATATTTCATATACTGTTTATAGTATACCACAAAGTTTAAAATAATGCAAATAGCCGAAATTTTAAACTATGAGACTATGTAATGAGCTTATAGAAATTAAAAAATCTTGATATAATAAAAATATAAAAGAAAAAAAGGAGTTAATTAAAACTAAATTAAAAAGGAGGGTATTAATGGAGGAGTCTGCAATAAGAGAGTCGACAAGAAATTCTCGATATTATATTCCTAAATATGCCTATGGCAATGAGCAGGAATTAATTGTAGCAAGTGTTGATTTTGACAAGAGAACTTTTTGTGGATATTATAAGGACATAAAAGGAAGTTTTTATTTCTGTATAGATAAAGATATAGACGATTATGAGTTTTATGATGATGATACATTGGAAAATGAAACTTATATATGTAAAAATGGAACATTTTTAAAAGTAATTAAGGAAGAAAAATAATAAAGCAACTCATCTTATGCCTGAGAGGAAAAACATTCTTGCTTTGATGATAATAAGGAGGGAAAATTATGAAGGAATCTATAAAAAGAATAGTTGTAGATAAGGGATATCCAAAATTAGAAATTGAAACAAATGGGGATGTTAATGTTGTATCTTCTAAGGAAGGACTACTAATTGTAAACGGAGTACTTGTTGAAACAGGAGGGACTATTTCAAATGTTATAGAATTTGAAAACCAAGAAGAAATGGATAGGTTTGATGAAATACCATTTTAAGGAGGGGAAAATATGAAAAGGATATATTTTGTAAGAAGGGGACTATATTCTGAGTTTATAGTGCATAATGATTTTGTACATGTGGAAGGAAATAGAATTTTTATTGGAGACTCTACCTTAGAAATAGAAGGGATGAAGGTTCTAAAAATAGAAGATTATTCTTATAAAGAGAAAAGGGTTGTTGATTTTTTAATGATTATAGCAGAAATGGAGATTTTGAAAACGATAGATGAGATAGGCTTCATTTCTAAAGATAGTGACTTTTTCCTTTTACTTGCAAGGGAATTAGTCAATAAGAATAAAGAAACTATATTCCAGATAAATGAACTAGACACAGACGATTTATTGGAAAAAGCGGATATTTTAGAAAAAATTGAATGGATTTTGTATGAAAAAATAATCATCTTCATACAAGACAGTTATGATTCTGTTTCTTGTTATAGTAGTGAAGGAAAAGAAATTCGCTATTATTTTTCTTCAAAAACCTCACTAAGATTCAAGGATTCAGTGTTTATGGAAGAGGTGCTTGAAGGTTATCATGAAAACGAAGATACTTTTCATGACCAAAAAGGCTATGATGACTTCATATCTATAGACAAGTTAGATAGGTTCATAACCCATTCAGGATATGAGAAAAGCATTATTAAATGGATTGAGGATGAATTACTAGAAGCAGTTATCCCATTTCAGCAAAAATAAAGAACTAAATTATTCAAAATTGTCGAAGAGTTTAATACCAAAAATAATTAACAATGGATTAAGAGGGCAGATTTTTCGCCCTCTTTTTATATTTAATCTTTCAAATACATAAAATATAATATTAAATAAAGGAGGGATACCATGAAGAACAGACATTTAAAAAAATGGGTTATTTCTATACTGTTAATCATAACGGTATTTACGACAGTAGCATGTACGGGGTCTACCCATTCCCAAGTGAGTAGTCCAGAAAAAAATGAGGGAGATAAGAATGAGATAATTTTTGATGAAAAAGAAAAGGAGATGTTTGTTGAAAACACAGCTAACTTCTCTATTGAACTATTTAAAAATAGTATAGAGACTGAAGAAAATTCATTAATTTCTCCTATGTCAGTTATGACAGCCTTACTAATGACAGCTAATGGAGCCAGCAATGACACTCTTGTGGAGATGGAAAATTCCTTAACGGGAGATGTTGGACTGAAAAAAATGAACAAGTATATTCAAGCTTACATGGAAAGTATTAAAGATGATGAAGTTATGAAATTAGCTAATTCGATTTGGATTAGGGATTTAGGTACCATTATCATTGATGAAAAATTCATAGAAACAAACAAGAATTTTTATGAATCAGCTGTTTTTAGAGAACCATTTAATAAAGAAACTGTAAGTAAGATTAATAAGTGGGTGAAGGAAAATACTGACAACATGATTGAAAAAATAGTTGACGATATTTCTAATGATGAAATTATGTATCTAATTAATGCATTGGCCTTTAATGGAGAATGGGAAAACCCATACGAAAAGACAGACATTTCTCATAAGAAATTTACTGCTATTAATGGGGAAGAAAAATATGTAGAAATGATGAATTCTGATGAAAATCTGTATTTAAAAGGCAAAAACGCTACAGGCTTCATTAAGCCATATAAAGGTGAGAAATATAGCTTTGTAGCGATTTTGCCGAATCAAAACATTAACATTAATGAGTATATAGAATCTATGACAGGAGAAGATTTTGTGAAACTAATTACAGAAGCTAAGCAATCAACAGTTTATACAGTTACCCCTAAGTTTAGTTATGAGTATTCAAAATCGATGAATAAGTCTTTGCAAAATGTGGGAATAACAGATGCTTTTAATGAGGAGTTAGCTGATTTTTCAAATATGACAAAAGATACTAAAGAGAATATCTTCATTGGAGATGTACTTCATAAGACATTTATATCAGTGGATGAACTAGGAACAAAAGCTGGAGCAGTCACAGCAGTAATGATGAATAAAACATCTATGGTTGTAAGAGATGGATATGAGGTTGTACTAGATAGACCATTTATTTATGCAATAATTGAAAACAATACAGGACTACCTGTGTTTATAGGAACAGTAGTAAATGTTCCTGAAAACAATTAGCTTATTAGAAAACACCAACTACTGAAAAATTTAAGCAGTTGGTGTTTTTTTATCAATATAGCTTAAAAGAGCAGAATACCCCCACTTCTTAAGTGGGGGATGAATGCTTTAAAACTAAGCTATTTTTACACAAATCATGTACTATTTAATTGACATATAGACTATAATATCATATAATATAACTATAGACTATATTGTATGAGGAGGTGAAAAACAAGTGCTTAGGACTCAAAAGATTAAAATTAAAAAAGGCAATAAAATGTATAAGTATTTTGATGAAATCTGTTTTAATGCCAAAAATCTATACAATATTGGGAATTTCTATATCCGTCAATGTTTAACAGGGTTAAAAAAAGATGATAAAGACATAACTACCAACGAAAAAGAAGCTATTAATTATATTAATAATACTATCCCTTACTTAAATCAAATTAAGCTAGATTACTACAATAAAAGGCTAAATACCGAATCTCAAAAACCAATAGGAGAAAGAAAAGCAGTAGAAAAACCAGCTCAATATAAGTTATTAAGCAAAAATAATTCATTTCTTGGCTATAACCTTTTAGATGGTATATTTAAATTAAATAATCAATCTGATTATATTTCTTTACCAGGGCAAGTTAATCAGCAAGTATTAAGGCTATTAATAAATGATTGGAAAAGCTTTTTTAAAGCTAATAAAGACTATAGAGTTAATCCAAAGAAATATAAAGGTAAGCCAAAACCACCTAAATATGCAAAGAAAAATGGTAGAAAGACAGTTACGCTTAGTAATCAAATATGTAAAATTAAAGACAATAAATATTTAAGATTTCCTAAAACTAAGCTAAGGCTAAATATTGGTAAGCTTGGTTCAATTAATGGTAAGCTTAAAGAAGTTAGAGTTGTGCCTTATTCTAACTATTATGAAGTAGAAATTGTTTTTGAAATAGCAGATAATATTAAGGCTAAAACAGATGAACCAAAAAGAATTATTGGTATTGATTTAGGCATTGACAATTTTGCAACCATAGCAAATAATGTAGGGTTACAACCTGTCATTATTAAGGGCAAAAGATTAAAAAGCTTAAACCGATACTATAACAAGCAAAGAGCATACTACTATGGCATATTAAGGCAAGGAAAAACTCAAAAAGAAGGGCAATTTACATCAAAGAGGCTTAAGAGGTTGGATGAAAAGAGAAATGCAAAGGTAAAAGATTTTATGCATAAAGCCTCAAGAACTGTTGTTGATTATTGTATAAATAATAATATAGATACAATAATTATTGGCAAAAACAAGCAATGGAAGCAAAATGCTAATATTGGTAAAGTTAACACTCAAAAATTTGTTAGTATCCCATACAATCAATTTGTAGAGAAGGTTAAATATAAAGCTGAAGAGATAGGAATCAGAGTAATAGTAACAGAAGAAAGTTATACATCAAAAGCTAGTTTTTTAGATTATGACATTGTTCCAACTTATAAAGAAAAGAGCAAAGAGAAACATGAATTTAGTGGCAAAAGAATCAAAAGAGGCTTATATAAAACCAAAGATGGCAAATTGATTAATGCTGATGTTAACGGTGCTTTAAACATAATAACAAAAGTAGTCTCTGATGCCTTCGGGACAAGAGATATTGGGCTAGTGAACAGCCCTCAAGTGTTAAGCATTGCTTAGAGGTGTAACAACCTATAAGCTTTGATACATGAGAAATAGAAACTCCCACCTCAAATTTTTGAATAAAAATTAGGTGGCGAGAGGTTCAT
>CAZPLK010000028.1:0-5771 GCA_964587565.1 uncultured Muribaculaceae bacterium | reverse complement strand
TTGGAACTACAGAAATTGAACAAGGTATAAAAAAACTTAGAGAGATAAAGAAACTAATTAAAGAAGCTAATAAGGATAAAAAAACTGTTAAAGAGCCAGACTTCATGATGGTTATTCATGGTTATGATTTAGCTTATACAACTGAAGATGGAATATATGTAGTTCCAATAGGTTGTTTAAAAGATTAATGCAAACTAAAATAAGCTTGATTCAAAAGAACAAAAAGTTTTTAATAAAGGATTGTGGTTAAGTAGAAAAATGCGAAAAATTGCATCTTTTGAGGGTGATTGGGTCGGAAAAGTTGGAATTTAAAGAAAATACAATCATTTTCTTTGTGTGAAAACAAGAAAACACGACCGAGAACACATCCCAAACTGCCAAAACACGACCATTTTATATGTCGGAAAGTGACGAAACACGACCATTTTTTAATATACAGTCTATAATATTGAGGGATAATAAGATGAAAGAAGAAGTTAATTTAAAAAGAAAAGTTTATGATTATTTTTCAGATTGGAAGAATAGAGACAATAAACCTTTAATGGTTTTTGGTGCTAATAGATTCGGAAAAACCTTTAGTATCAGAAAGTTTGGTTTAGAGAATTTTGATAATTTTATTGAAGTGAATCTATTTCAAAGAGATGATATTGTAAAACTATATAAATCAATAGATACTTCTGATAATAAATTTAAAGCATTGTCTCTTTTGTTAAATGCTGACTTTGATGATTCAAATACTTTATTATTTATTGATGAAATTCAGGAATCAGAAGAATTAATTTCTGAATTAAAATATTTTAATGAAGTTCATCCAAATATGAATATAATTTGTGCTGGAAGTTTACTTGGAGTAAAAATAAGAAGATCGCATTTTTCTTTTCCAGTAGGTCAAGTAGAAATGATAAATATGTATCCCCTTGATTTTGAAGAATTTTTGCTTGCTATTGGCGAAGAAGCTTTAGCCTTAGAAATTAAGAAATCATTTGATTTAAATAGAGAGCTCAATATAGCTCTTCACACTAAAGCCTTAAACTATTACCGTTATTACTTATGTGTTGGCGGAATGCCTGAATCAGTTAAAAATCTCTTAGAAAATGATATGGATATAACTAAATACAATAGAAATATATTACAAATTATAATTGAGGCTTACATTGCTGATATGAGTAAATATGTAAGTAATAAAAGTGAAAGCATAAAAATAGAAAGAGTTTATAAATCTATTCCTGCTCAGTTATCAGGTACTGGATCAAGATTTGTATATTCAAGAATCGCTAAAGGAAGTAGAAAAAGAGACTATGAAATGCCTGTAGACTGGCTTCTTGCAAGTAATTTGTTATTTGAATCTATTGCCGTCTCTACTCCTGAAATACCCCTAAAAGGTTACGAAGTTTTAGACAATTTTAAATTGTTTTTAAGCGACGTGGGAATCTTAGTTAATCTGCTTAATATAAATTATGGCGATATATTAATTGATAATATCAGTAGCTATAAAGGTATAATAACAGAGAATTTTGTAGCTACTAATTTACTTGCTTTTAAAAGAAACTTAAATTACTATAAAGATAGTAAAGAAGAACATGAAGTAGACTTTCTACTATATACTAAAAATGATGGAATAATTCCTATCGAAGTAAAATCTAGTAGTCATACTAAATCTAAAAGTTTAAATAGTTATATAAAGAAATATAAACCACTTTATTCTATTAAACTATCAACGAAAAATTTTGGTTTTGTTAATAATATAAAATCTGTACCTTTATACGCAATATTTTGTTTAAAAGACTTATAATATTAGAAAATATTTTAATTTTAGATCTGAGTAATAACCTCAAAATGCTGACTAGAATAGTAATATATGATAGAATAGATTTAAGTTTAATGTGATATAAAAGTAGCAAGAAGGATATGATAGAAGTGGAATTTAAAAATAAATTACTTAAAGTGTTAAATAAAGAGTTAAAGTCTCAAAAGATTGAATATGATTTAACCGAAAAACAATTAAATACATTAATTTTAGATGTAACAAGAATAGTAGATAATCAAGTGACGGCCATGATAAATGATTTAAAAAAAACTGAAAGCATTAAAATATCATCTGCGGAAAGAAACGATTTAAGAAAATATATTTTAGGTTATCATAATATAAAAATAAAAGAAAAATACAAATTAAATAAAATTAAAGTATCTACTCAAAAATTAAGTCAAGCATTTAGTCTGGTAGAGGAAGGATTTAAAAGAAATGAACAAGTTATGCGAAAATCTCTAATCGCAAGATTAGAGTCTCTGGTATTAAATAATAACGAAAAGAGTACTGAAAAATATTTTCATTATATTCAAGAGAAACAAAAAAACAATGTAGAGCTTATAATTATCAATATCGAAGATAAAGATGGGTTATCTTCTAATAATATAGCACAAATTATTGAGGAAAATTATAAAAAACTTTCTAATTATCATCACATGATATTAATATTCAAGTTTGAAGAATCAAAAGTAAATTGGAAAAAACTTTCAGATATAGCAATTTTTATGGAAAATTTTAGGCAAGAAAAAAATTTTAATTTATATAACAAAAATAATAAACAAAAAAGAATCGATGAACTAATAGGTTTTGTAGAAAAACATAAGCATATAAAAAAATCCCAAACATTAAAAACTGATATAAAAAAATTTTATAATTATGTATCATATGGTTTTCAATTTAAAGATTTGTTTATAACATCTGACGCTTCAACTCAAATATTAGTTATGCAAAAAGTAGAGTTAGATGAAGAACCTGTAAAATGCCCTGTTTGTCTAGTAGAAGAAGTGCGAGGTAATTCTTATTCCAAAATATTATTTAAAAGTTTTGAATGTACTAATCCATCATGCTCTGCAAGAAGTAAAATAGGTCGTGGTAAAAGATTTGATTTGTTGGCAGCAAAGCGACAAGTTTATTTAGATATGAATGCAGATTGTAATAAAGTCAATGAAGATACATACATATCTATGCGGAGAGATATAATTGAAGATAGTAATTCTCTTATAGAAAAATTTATTTCTATATATACATGGACTAGTGATTCTGTTATTCTTATAAATTCACAGTATGACAATAGTGAATACAAAAAAAGAAAAATCAAATTTAAATCTTATCCTACTTTTGACAATAAATTACGTATTTCTAAACTACCAATTTTAAAAATTTTTAAACAATTTGCTCAAAATATATCTTTTGTGCAAGACGATACTTCTTGTATAAAAATTAAAACTATAGATAAAAGCACGGTTATTAATTATGACTCTACCACAATATTACCATATTTGTCTAAACTCACTTCTTTACCTAAAGTAAATGGTGCTATAACTTCACCTCCATACTATAACGCTAGAGAATATTCACAATGGGTAAATTTTTTTTGTTATTTAGTTGATATGATGATTAATGCAAAAGCAGTGTACGATTCAATGGATGAAAACGGTGTATATATATACAATGTTGGCGATGTGGTAGGCCAAGATAATGTGTACATAAATTCTAGTATGTCGAAAAGAAGACAAATGTTGGGGTTTTATTCCGTTTTCGTATTTGAATTAGTGGGATTTAAAATCTTTTCTAATTGTATTTGGGATAAAGGTGAGGTTCAAAGCAAGAGAAACTCAACATCAAACCTTTTTGCCGGTTACATAAATCCGATAAATTCCTATGAACATTGTTTGGTTTTTTCCAAAAATAAACAAATTGAAATAATTCCATCAGAAGTTAAAAAAATAAATGCGGTAAAAAAAATAAATTCTAAAGGAAAAAACATATTAGGGCATACTGCGCCTTACCCAGCAGATATCCCCAGATTATTGTTACCATATTTAAGTTCTGATTCTCTTGTTCTTGATCCTTATCTAGGGAGTGGAACTACTAGTATTGTAATGCAAGAAGAAAATATACATAATCTTGGTTTTGAAATTTGTCAAGAGTATTTTCTTTTGGCTTGTCAAAGAATTGAAAAATCTTTATCTAATAAAAATAACACATGATTTTATTCATGTGTTATTTTCAAAAGTCTTCTAATTTATCAATTCCGTATTTATTCCATTGTTCGACAATTTCTCTCTGGTGTAAAAAATATTCTTTTAAAGAAAAATTTTGTTGCATCATGTTAGATAAATGCTTAGACCAAAATAAGTTTGTGGGTCTAGCAGCTGTTAATAAAATTTTCATGTTATCATCCCAAACATAACTATATTTATTCACTGAAGTTTGATGGGATATATCTACAGAGTTTGGTTTTCTTTTTTTAATAACAAAATCTTTAATATCTATTGGCTTGGCTTGAATAGGGTCAATCAATGTATCTTTTACAAGATTTAAAGATATATGAGTCTCAACATAATTTTTTAGACTTTTATTTATATAATATCTTGTTTCAAAATAGTTTAAATACTCTTTTTTTAAATTAATCCACTCATCTCCACGATTATCTAAAGGAACAGAAAATAAAGCAAAATAAATTAAAACCAGTGTAATATCATTTGAAACTTGTTCTCCAGCATATTCTACAGATGGATTAAACAATTGCACTTTATTAGAATTAATATTATGTAAAACATGCGAATCGAGAACTTCTTGCTGTCCACCTCTTATAGAATAATATACAAAACCTTTCCATACATCATTCCCCTGGCCTGAATAACTCACATCTTGTTTTCTTTGTATTAACACATCTTTTAAAAAAAGGTTGTTAGATTTTAAATAAATATTTAATTTTTCTAAAGCTACTCTTTGAATTTGTGAAGATGAGTCTCCGGTGCTTCGTATATTTATAATAGCAGAAACATTATCATCTGTTCCTAATTTGTTTTTTAATTTTTTGAAAACACTATTTTGTAGTTCTTCTTGTAATTCTTCTTGATTAAAAAACTCATTATTAACAAATTCTACTACAACCCCACCTTCGAATGTATTAAGTTGTTCATATGTCAAATTGGAATTTAACACATGTTCAAATGGTATTAAGGACCTGTTTTTTCTAGCTGTTCGTTTTTGATAAAGTGTCTCCGGGACAAAATATCTACCGGTTTTTCCCGATATGTTATTAAATTTTTCTCCAATTA
This sequence comes from uncultured Muribaculaceae bacterium, assembly GCA_964587565.1. Taxonomy (GTDB): domain Bacteria; phylum Bacillota_I; class Bacilli_A; order RF39; family UBA660; genus DUPI01. The sequence continues at coordinate 677 of CAZPLK010000028.1, read as the reverse complement.
ATTTTTTTTCAGTTGGAGTTGTAAAATAACTTTTTAATAAATTAATACCTTTAATTTTTAATTTTCTAGAGTTCTGCATAAATTCACCTTTTTTGTTTTTACTAATCATTTTAAGTTTACCAAACTATATCTTTTAATGCAACAGATTGAATATTAAAAACCTAAAAAGCACCAGCTAATTTAATAAACATATGCAATCATTTTAAATTACAATCTTAGTTATATTAGAATTCCACGTATAAAATGTGTTTTCTATAAGATTTTATATAGATAATAATGCAAAAAAATAGAAGTGTTTAAATAGACAAACTTAGCCGTTCTGGAACAAAGTGTAGAATAGATAAAATACGTTTTAAAAAGTACACTACAAATCTATAGGAAAACCATTATTAAATAGAAGATAGTTATACTGGAAATTTTATATTTAAATAAATAATTAATATCAATGCTCTTTCCCCTTTTGATTCTACTTGCTTATTTGAATATAATAACAATACAAAAAATAATCTTTCAACGATGTAGAAAATAAAAACAAGAAAAAATTAAGAGGTATAAAGAAATCTGTTAATGAAATTTTAAATTATAAATAAAAACTGGTTTTTCCAGTTTTTTATTTATATATATATAAACATTTGATATACTTAACTTAGAAGGTGATTCTATGTTAAGTATATTTG
>CAZPLK010000027.1:0-7131 GCA_964587565.1 uncultured Muribaculaceae bacterium | reverse complement strand
CAATATACATTTTACCATAATCTGAGCCAAATATATATATTCTTGAATGTTCCAGATATCTTCCTACTATACTTTTAATTGTAATATTCTCAGTTTTGCCTTTTATTCCTGGTACTAGACAGCAAATACCCCTAATAATCATATCAATTTTAACGCCTGAGTTTGAAGCTTCAATTAATTTCTCCATAAGTTTAATATCCGTAAGAGAATTAGCTTTTATACCAATATAAGCACTCTTTCCAGACTTAGCAATTTCTATCTGTTCATCAATCATCGCTACTAATCGATTCTGAAGCCCATTGGGTGCCACAAGAAGATTTTCTTGTGGTTTTGCTATTTCACCCATTCCTAGCTGTGTAAATATTGCTGCCACTTCATTTCCAATTGTCTGATTAGCCGTCATCAAGGTAAGATCTGTATATAATTCAGCCGTTTTTTCATTATAATTACCTGTACCAATTTGAACTATGTATTCTAGCTGGTTCTCCTTTTTCTTGCTAATAAGACAGATTTTGGAATGTACCTTTACTCCATCAATTCCGTATATTACATGGCATCCTGCTTCTTCCAATCTTCTTGACCAATGAATATTATTTTCTTCATCAAATCTTGCCATTAATTCAACAAGCACTACTACTTCTTTGCCATTTTCGGCTGCTTCAATCAGAGATTCTATAACTTTACTATTTTTAGCCAGACGATAAAGTGTCATCTTAATAGAAAACACTTCTTCGTCCTGAGCAGCTTCGTGTAACATTTTTAGAAATGGTTTAATTGAATCATATGGATAACTAAGCAATACATCCTTTTTCTCTATCTGTGATATAATACTTTCTTCTTTACTAATATTTGCTGGCCATTCTGGTGTATACTTGCTATTAAATAATCCTGTATTCTCTCTTAAAATATCTCTTATATCAGAAATAAAACCTGTATTAAGTGGTACATTTGATATGAACACCTGACTTTTCGTAATTCTCAAATTAACGCATAGCACTTGAACTACCCTCATATCAAGTTCCCTTGTAAGTTCAAGTCTGACAGGTGCTAACTTCTTACGCAGCTTAACTGCCTCTACCATAACATCTCTGTAATCAAGGTCTTCATCATTTATTGAATCTATGTTAATATCTGCATTTCTCGTAATCTTTACTAATGATTTACCTCTTATATTGTATTGTTCAAATATCTTACTTACAAAATGTAAGATAAGCTCTTCAACAAGAACATAGGTATTCTTAGAATCTGGTACTTTAATCATTCTATCGAATAAATTGCTGCCACATGGTACTATTCCTATTTTTTCTTTTCCTCTGATAGTATCCATAACTACAACTGCATATACCATATCATTGCTCATAAAAGGAAATGACTGTTTTTTGCCTACTATCATAGGCGATAACAATGGCTCTATCTCCGTTTCAAAGTATCTCTCCAGATATTCATTTGCCTGTTTTGAAAGCTCATTAAACTTAGCAAGTTTAAATCCTTTTTTCTCTATCTCCTGCATAATATCATCATATACAGCATCTCTTTTATTACACAGTATTGATGTTGCCCCTAATATTTTTTTAATCTGCTCTTCACTTGTCATATTCGTCTTATTATCTCTTACTTTTTCTTTAAGCAGCATCTGAACTTGTAGTGTTCCTACTCTAACCATAAAAAATTCTTGAAGATTACTTTGGAATATAGAAATAAAAGACAGTCTCTCACACAATGGAACTGTCTTATCCTCTGCTTCCTCTAATACTCTTTTATTAAATTTTAACCACGATAATTCTCTATTAACATATTCTTTCATACCTGTTTCCTCCATCTTTAGATTAGAATCTCTGTATTTTGACTTATGAACGTCTAATCTAATGAGGTACGAAACACTTCCACACACTCCAATGGTAAGAGCAAAAATCTCTCCCATCTTTATTGGCATTCCTACAATGAAGCAAATAAGCACACTAATTAATACAAATATCTTTCCATGACTTAATATCACTGCATCAAATTGTTCTTTCATACATTAGACCTCCATATTTTTAGAAAGTACTAATAGTATATGGTATCAATGTAAAATGTAATGTAGCATCTAGGTTAAATATATGTAACTTACGAATTTTTAATTCTTACCACTATCTTTTCTTTATACTCATTCCTTTGAACTGCAAATGATAATAATGCTATTATTAAAATCATAATAATAGGAATTGTGATTAATACCTCTAAGGGTATTCCTGTACCAACTCCAGAGCAACTAACAATAGCTTTAAATGCTCCATTAATACAGATTCCTTTCCAAGCTAATGCTGCGATAATATATGAGGGAATAATGCTTATGATTACAAAAATTACTTCATTAAAAAATGACATTTTGTAAATTTGTAATTTTCTATATCCCATTGCCTGTAGCATTGCATTCATAGATGTATGCTTTTTCATTGTATTTTTTACCGTTATATTAATCACTATTCCTACGGCAATCCATATTATTATACATACAATAGTAATTACTGCTACTATCATATCACTTTGCTCATATACAAATGCTTGGCCCTGCTCAATCATTCCTTCTTCAACACCTTTGTACCACTCTCCACTAGATATTGACTTAACACAAATAATCAAATTACAACTTATTATCAGCATTGACATATTAAGAATAAGTAAAAATATATCAATTAAATCTCCTATATTTCCTTTTTTTAATTCACTTAGTATTATAGAATACATTTGCATTCCTCCGATGTTACTCTTTTATCTTTCCTTTAACAATATTTATAACTTCATCTGCATAATCTTTTACTGCATCATTATGCGAAACTACTATAACTGTTTTTCCCTGTTTAGATAATTTTTTTAGATATGTAAATATTATTTTTTCATTTTCCTCATCAAGATTACCTGTAGGTTCATCTGCAAGTATAATATCAGGATCATTAGCCAATGATCTGGCTATGCACACTCTCTGTTGTTCTCCACCTGATAACTCATTAGGATACCTTGTAGCATAATCATTCATATTAAATTCTGCTAATAGCCTTAGTGCTGTTTCCTTCTTGTTAACTGACCTGTAATAGTCATTAATATGCATTGGAACCATAACGTTCTCAATTGCTGTAAGTCTTGGATTTAGATAGAATCCTTGAAATACAAAGCCTACTGATTTCATTCTCATATACGAAAGTTCTTCTTCTGTATTTCCACTTACTTCTTTATCATCTATATATATTTTACCTGAAGTTTGTGTATCCAATAAACCTATAATATTGAGTAAAGTTGATTTACCTGAACCAGATGGTCCCATAATCGCTACAAATTTTCCTTTTTCAATATTCAGTGACACTCCGTCTAGTGCAATTGAACTGTTACCAAAATTCTTTACTAAATCTTTAATTACAATAATATTCTCCATATTTTCTCCATTCTACTACAATATATTTATGGTTAATCCCTCTTACATCTAGTAAGGAATTATCCATCTACTTATTCAAAAAAGAATCTAACCCTTTGTCTCTTATATCAATATGTTCAATATCTCCCTCTCTAAATAACCATATGTAGTCTGGCTCCTTAGAAAAATCTGTTTCCGCTTTCATATCTTTATTTTGAATTATTAAATATATTTCATTATCTTCTGATTCTACTGGTATCCTCCAAATTGCACTATAAGGGGCATCATTTTTATATGGTAATAAATCTTCCCATGTAACCTTATCTTTCTTAGATAATTCAATAAGTTTATTCAATGACAGTGTTTCTATATTATTATACCGTGATAATATTTCGTATATATTTTTATTTGAAATATAATAGGCATTTCTATCATAATTTACAATAAACTTTTTGCCTGTATCATCAGTCACATAACTTTGTATCATAATATCACCATTATCACTTATAATGTTTATATTATAAGATGAATCTGCACTTTCTTTTCCCAATTCTAATATGCTAGTATGATTTTCATCTAATTTTACTCCTGATATCTCCATATCCATTAAAAAATTAATTATTTCTGATATTTGATTTTTGTCATCAATAGTAAAGGCACTTAAATTGCCTTCAGTAGAATAATCAACTTCAATACGTGTAACATTATTAATGATATTTTCATCCAATATTTTGTCCATAGAAGTAGAAAATCTATCCTTAAATATAACGATTATAATTGTTACTAGAACCATTATAATTGTTACCAATATCACTGATATTGCTATTACTATTTTCTTTCTTTTCTTCATATATGCCTCCATACTATGGCTTTTTTAGTAATATTATAATTAAAGTATAATGCAAAATAATTTATTTAGTATCAAGCAATCTATTTATTCTATAGTTTTTAATGCTTCAATAGGTTTAATATGCTTTATCTTATTAATCCCTACTATATATGCCACTATAGGTGCTAATAATCCCATAATCACTACAATTAATAGAATTCCTATGTTTAATTCAAAATGCATTGGCTGCCACACTAAGTTAAAATTATATTTTATAAAGATATTACTAAATACAATCACTGTCTCTCCAATCAATAGTGTTATTATTATTGAACTTGCTGACAAAATCAGTGTTTCAATTAGTAATATTTTACTTAGATGACTATTGCTATATCCTACTGATTTAAGAACTCCAAACTCTACTGTTCTATTTTTAATATCTTTAAGATAAGTAGCTACAATACTAATAGATGACCATATCATTAGAATTATTCCTGTAATATTTCCAATAAATTTAATGAATTCCATATATGTTATAAACTCATCCTCAATGCCTGCAGATGTATATGCTGCTGGTAAATTTTCAATTTCTGAAGAATCCGTATACTTTTTACTATCTGTTAATTCATAAAACTCACTAATTATATTTTTAGTTTCAAAATAACTATGTGTAAGAATCTGTATTCTAGTACTTAATATATCTTTTGACTCACCTTCAATTAACTTTTGAGCAAAACTTTTTGACACATACATTTTACTTTCTCCATTATCCGAGAGTACATTATCATATACACCTACTATTTTAAATGAATATGTCTGATTCTTATATGTAAAATCAATATTCTGACCTATAAACTTGTCTGATTCTATATAAGAAACATTTAATGGCCCATCTATAGAATAATCTGCATCAAATATGTATTTAGGAATCACTATTTCATCATCTTTCAATTCTTTATCAGTACTAAAATATTGTTTCATAACAATATTATTATATTCAACTCCAAATACTGCATTATTTAAACTGCCCATAATATCTTCAAACCCACTAAATCTAGTCTCCATAATACCTATCTGTATTCTTACATCTATCGCCTCAACCCTTTCATCATCGCTAAAAGTTTTTTTTACCAAATCATATCTCTTATCAGAATATGGAGATACTGTAATCGTTCTGAAAGCAGGACCTTGAACTGCTGAACTATTTATATAATCTGTTAATCCTCCAATTCCTATATTAACTAATAATACAATCAATAATGAAACAGACAAAAGTGCAACATTAATACGCGTTTTCTTTTTCCTTGCCTTCATATTTACTTTAGCAAATTGATAGCATTCCTTAATCTCCATCCTTCATACCTCCTGTGTATGTAGATTACAAATAAGTATAGAGAATACAATTTTGTATTCTCTATACTTTATATATACCTAATATAGATTTTGTACTTTTCCGTATTCTAATGTTGCGGCTCCTGAATGATTACGTCCACACTTGTCAGTATATTCCGATGCATTTGAAATCATAAATTTATATGTTCCACCTAAATCATCTTTCCACGTAGTTGTCCTATATTCATAACCCTTAATATATACAAATTCAACAGATTCATCTTTATACACTGCTCCTTCTTTTCTAGAGCCGCGCAATTGCATATATCCTGGCGATGAAACTCTATATGTTGAAATCTGTAATGATACGCTTCCGTTTTTAACACCAGACATAATACCAGTATATGTACTTAGATTAAATGTCTTGTTTGTAAATAGATATCTGTTATTTGTCCCTGCCATACATATCAAGGAACCATATATACCTATTGTCAAAACGCTCATTACTACAACTACTCTTTTTAAATATTTGTTCATTTTAATCCTTGCGCATTATATACGCTAATTGTTGTACTTTTTGTACAATATAGTATTACTTGCTACTCCTATATTGTGTTACTTATTATCACAAATATCAATATTAATGATGTAAAAGGTTATTTTAAGTTGCAAATGGTCTTTTTTTGAAGCTAACGGTTGTTGTCCAATATTATGTGGTTCCAATATTCTACAAATGCTTTTTTTACATTCATATATTTTCTTCTTGATATAGGAATTCTTTTATTGTCCTTAAGAACAATTGAATCCCTATCTATTTCTCTAACATAGTTCATATTAACTAGATATGACCTATGTATTCGATAAAATTTGTAATTTCTGAGTTCATACTCCATATGGCTAAGAGCTTTTCTTATTGTAATTTCTTCTCCATTAATTATATGTATTCTTGAATATATATCAGCTGCATTTATAAAAGCAACATTTTTGGCCATTATAACTCTTCCATCATCAAGTTCAATATAATTTCTCACTTTTCTATAACAACTTATATCCGTTAAAATGCACTTTAATTTATTTCTCTCCTTTTTATAATTCAAACTAATTACTCTTGATTTTTGTGCTATTTTATCTCTTTCTTCATCTGTATCATGTAAAAAAATTATATACGTATCAGGATCTATATGTTCTATTATTTTCATATATTCCATTTTATTCTTCCTTACATAATTCATACCTATTAATAATACATCTAATACTTTTTCATGGATTTCATTTGCATTATCATTAGTAAATATATACATTTTATTATTTAATGAACATTTGCACTGATTTTCTACTTTTTCAATAAACTGTTCATTATCATCATAAATACCTATCTCCATCCTTCATACCTTCTTATGTACTAATTATTTCAACAACCATATACCTTCCACCCATTGGTTATACCGCTCCCATACCAACATCTAGTTAATACGAATTGTCAATAATAGTATTATAATACCATTATAATTTCTAGTCAAGTATTACGTTACTTGAGTTTCCGTAGTTTTATCCACAATGCCTTGATTTTATCAACTTTGTT
>CAZPLK010000026.1:0-7221 GCA_964587565.1 uncultured Muribaculaceae bacterium | reverse complement strand
CCATTTGCTTAATATCTCTACCACACCAAAAAGCTAGTATTGATGCTAAAGCAAGGTCAGCTTCAGATTGAGAAGGATAAGCAGAAACATCTCCATCCCATAAGGCTTTAAACTTTTGCCCTGTTGCTGATAGACCAGCCTTCTCTATAACTGAAGCGTCAGATAGGAAAGATTTACTTTCCCTATCATTTACAGACTGGTTTACCTCTGGCCTTTGCATATATCTATCTAGTAGAGTTTTAAGCTGGTTATTAGCTAGTAAGATCTGGCCCTTATTAATAGCTTGGCCTGTAATAGTCACATACTTGTTAGTAGCACCTGCTACATAGACTTCTAAGCCTAGTTTTTGATTATTGATATAGTAGAGTTTTTTGTCATAGGAAAATTTGTCTGCAAGGAATATAATTCTTATTCCTTTCCCAGAAGGGCTTATTTCTGCATAGGAGTCCTTAAAAATCTCCATTATATCTTTTGCTAAGTCAGAGTAGTTTCCTTTTTCATCAATGCAATCATCTATATCAATGGCAGACATCTTATTGAAGATGCCTATGCCTAAACCATCAAACTTATCTAAGGCTGAAAGAGACTTCTTAAAGTCTGTAAAGGTAGAAACATTATTAGCTCTTGCTCTTTTCCCATCTACTTGATATGGGACTTTTCCCTTGCCAGCTTCGTTCTTCCACAAACAAAACCTAGCATTATCTTTTAAATAGTCTGGTATATTTTCATATTTCTTTATAGTCTTTCACCTCCTTTGATTTAATTTGACCCAAAACATTAGCCTTCCTAAGGTCTTGCCTTGTTTGACATAGACTTGTATAACTTTCAAAGATATGCTCGGATATCCGTCATGGCACATTCATATAAAAGTATTCTTCATGCTCTGGGGTATTCAGTTGTCAAGGTACAGTTTTCATTTGGAGGTTAGGAGGTTTTTCTTCCTCCCACTATCTAAAGGACAGCAGAAGGAAAAATCCGTAGTAAAAAAGGAAAATAAAAATACCTCCTACTCTTTAGCCACCAGAGAGGCTAAAAGTTGAGGTATTTTGAAAAGAAATTTATTTTATTTATAGATAGAAAACAAATCAATGAGAACTTAAAGAATTATATGGTTATCAAAAGAAAAAGATGTTATAATTAATATGTTAAATAGGAGGTGAGGTTATGGCTTTTAGCTACAATAAGTTGTGGAAGCTATTAATAGATAAAAATATGAAGAAAAAAGACTTACAAGCTTTGTCTGGAGTTAGTTCAGCCACTATCACTAAACTCGGTAGAAATGAAAATGTAAATATGGAGATCATAGATAAAATTTGTAATGCTCTAAAATGTGATATATGTGATATTTTAGAATTTATTCCAGATGAAGATTAACTAAGGAGGATATCAATGATAGATAAAGTTTTTAGCATTTTAAAAAAAGATAAAAGGATATGGGATGAGGAATCGCAAGTATTAAACAGGAATTTTTTATTAAAACTAATAGAAGATACTGACAAAGAAATAGTCCAATTATTATTTGAAAGAGAAGATACAAAGAATATGTTTTTCTTAAAACTAGAAGATTCTTATATTTTTAAGGTCAAAGATTTTAAATTGTTTATTGAAAACAATAAAATATTTAATTCCTACACTTCTTATTCAAATAGAATAGGATTATCAACAGGAGAGAATCACCTAATAGATATGGATAAGGTTGTAATAAATTTTCCTTTTAAAGATTGCATATTAGAAGGTGGACAAAGAAAAGAAGATACAGAAGATTATTATTATGAATATGATGAAAGCTTAACTCAAACACAAAAAAACTTAGGTTATGAAGAAAAAATGTATAATAAGAAAAACACAAATAGAAGTGAAGTGTTTTACAATGAGATTTTAGCAAAAAAAGAAATTGATAGATTGTTGGATGAGAAAGCATTTGTTAATTGGAAGGAATACACCCAAGCAGGAGAAAATAAAGTAGAAGAAATTTGCAAAAAAGATAATTTGATTATTAAAGGCAATAATTTATTAGCTTTATCTTCTCTTAAGAATAGATTTAAAAATTCTATAAAATCTATTTATATAGATCCACCATATTATTTTAAGACACAACAAAACTTGGATTCATTTGGATACAATACTAACTTTAAATTATCAACTTGGCTAGTATTTATGAAAAACAGAATACAAGAGGCTTTGGAGTTGCTAAATGATGAAGGAATTATTTTTGTGCAAACCAACTCAGATGGACATCATTATCTTAAAGTAATGTTAGATGAGTTAATAGGAGTAGATAACTTTATGAGTTGTATTACAGTATCTGTGAAAGCACCAAGTGGAGTAGCAGCAGGAGCACAAATGATATTTGATAGTAATGAATATATTTTAGTATATGCTAAAGATAATACAAGGGTTAAATATAATAATATAAAAGTAAATGTAGAAGTAATAGATGAAAAATCAAAAACTTCTGAGAGTTATAAATATTTATTAAATAAATATAATGATGAAAATTTAAAGTTGAAAAAAGAAATAGATGGAATAAAAATATATGAAGTACCTGCACAAGATTTTGAAGTTGTAACAATGGAAGATAGGAGTGAGAGAAGTTATTATGATAATTTCGAGAAAATCTTTAGGACAGCCTCATTAAGTGGAGGTCAAGAAAAAAAGATAAAAAAATATTTAGATACTGTTGAAGGCTCATTAAATAAAATGTATGTATATGAATATATTCCTACAAGAGGAAGAAATAAAGGAAAATTAACTAGAAATCTAATATATAAAAAAGAAGGTTTCTTATATTTAAGTGATTATGCAGAAAAAAATGAAAGTGAAAAAGTTGCATATAAACAAGAACATATAACAAATATGTTTAATGAGAATTGGTGGCAAGGCATATCTAAAGAAGGCAATATAACAATGAAAAATGCTAAAAAACCAGAAATTTTATTAAAGCATTTAATAGAAATGTCTACTGATGAGGGAGATTATGTAATGGATTTTTTCTTGGGATCAGGAACAACTGCTGCGGTTGCCCATAAAATGAATAGAAATTATATTGGAATTGAACAATTAAATTATGGAGAGGAATCAGCAGTAGAAAGATTGAAAAATGTGATAAATGGAGACACAACAGGCATTTCTAAAGATAAAGATATTGATTGGCAAGGAGGAGGTTCATTTATATACTGTGAATTAGCAGAATGGAATGAAAAAGCAAAAGAACTAATTCTTGAAACCAAGAGCATTGAGGAGCTAAAAGAATTGTTTGAAGTGCTAACTGACAAATATTTCTTAGATTATAATTTAAATGTAAATAACTTTATTAACAAAACAATAAATGAAAAAGAATTTATTGATTTAACCTTAGAGGAACAAAAAGAAATATTTTTAAATATGTTAGATTTGAATCAACTTTATATAAACCAAACAGAAATGAAAGATAAAAAATTTGGTTTGTCGGAAGAAGATATTAGCTTAACAGAAGAATTCTATAAAGGTGGTGAGTAATTTGTCTGAAAAATTTTTATATCAAACTCTAAAAGAAATGCCATTAAAGTTATCAGAAGATGAATTTTTGGAATATGCTAAAGAAAGAAGAATTCCAGACTATATAACATCAAATATTAAGCACACCTTGTTTGAGTGGCAAGAATATGCAATACGAAGCCTAATTGAATATGAATACTTTAAAGAAAGAAATAACCCAAACATTCCAACACATTTAATGTTTAATATGGCAACTGGTTCTGGAAAGACTTTAGTAATGGCTGCCTCTATTTTATATTATTATCATCAAGGATATAGGCATTTTATATTCTTTGTAGACCAAACCAATATAGTTGGTAAAACTCAATCTAATTTTATAGATAAAACTCATCCAAAATATCTATTTAAGGATAGAATTTTTATTGATGAAACAGAGGTTAATATAAAAGAAGTTGAAGTATTTAATCCTGAGACAGAAGATATAGAAATTAAATTTGTTACAACCTCTAAACTACACAATGATATTCACACTGAAAGAGAAAATAATATTACCCTAGATCAACTTAATAAGTTGGATATAGTTTTATTAGCAGATGAGGCACATCATTTAAATGCTGATACCAAAAGAGATGATATGGAACAATTAGAGATTCTTCAACAGGAATTAGATGGAAGAGCAGGAAAAAATGAGATTGAAAGAAGAGGTTGGGAATATACCGCAGTACATTTAATTTTAAATAAAAATAATAATTTCCCAATAAATAAAAATGTGATGTTAGAGTTTACTGCTACTATTGACATGAACCAAAAAGTCTTAGGCAAATATAAAGATAAAATTATTTATAAATTTGATTTAAAAGAATTTTTACAAAAAGGTTATACGAAAGAAATAAATTTAATTTCTAGTAATCTGGACAAGAAAAGTAGAATTATTCAAGCTTTATTATTTAATTGGTATAGAGAAGAAATTGCTTTTAAATACTATCAAGAAGGCTATAAGGATTTAGTTAATTTTAAGCCTGTTATATTATTTAGAAGCAAAGATATTGAAGAGTCAAAAACGGACTTTAATCAATTTTTAGATATTATAGAAAACCTTAAAGAAGAAGATTTCAATTTTCTTAATAAAATAAGCCAACATATGGATGATTCATCAGATTTAAATGAGCAAGGCTTTTCTAAAACAATAGATTTAATAAAGTATATAGATACAAATAAAATAACATATAATGAAATTATTCATGATTTAAAAATCAGGTTTGCTAAAGAAAATTGTATTATAACAAACTCAGAAACCAACACAAAAAAATCAGAAGAAACTACAGAAGAACAAGAAGAACTATTAAACAATTTGGAAAACCATAACAATAATATAAGAGCAATATTTACCGTAAAAAGATTAACAGAAGGTTGGGATGTATTAAACTTATTTGATATTGTACGACTTTATCAAGGCCAAAATTCAGGAGGTAGTACTAGAAAAACACCTGCTGCAACGACACAAGAGAAGCAATTAATTGGAAGAGGAGTTAGATATTATCCTTTCAAATATAATGATGAAAAGCCTAACAAAAGAAAGTTCGATACAGATATGTCAAATGAGTTACGAATTCTAGAAGAACTTAATTATTATACTTATGATGAAGAATCTAGATATATCTCCCATTTAAAAGAGGAACTGAGAAAAGATGGATATATTACAGATGGTAAGGTAGTTCAAACTTTCTCTATCAAAGATTCTTTTAAGGATAAGGATTACTATAACGAAAAAAAGTTATGGTTAAATTACAGAAAACCTAATAGTAATAAAAGAAAAAACTCATTAGAAAATATAGATGAAAACTTTTTCCCAACTTATAGATTGGAATCATTGGAACTATCTGAAATGAAGTTTGAAGTTGACAAGGAGAAGGAAAAGGATAGATTAGATATAAGTAATGAGGAACGATTTACAAGAGAATATAATATAAATTGTTTTGAAAAAAATCTTGTCGATAAAGCTATGGTGATTGCCTCAATAAAAAAGAATTCTATATATAGATTCGAAAATCTAAAAGAAGTATTAAATGTGTCTTCAGTACAGGATATACTGAAGGATGAATTTCTGGGTCAATTCAATATAAAGATTGCTTTTGGTAGTAAGGCAGAAGAACTCGAAAATATAAATAGAGAGGAACAACTAAATATAGTAAAAGAATTTTTGTTAGCTTTTGAAAAAGAGCTTTTAAAAGATATAAATCCTTATGAAGGTACTGAGTTCGAGCCTGTATCATTTGAAGAAGTGTTTGGCGAATCTAAGCCCAAAATTGTAGAAGAGGCTCGTTATAATGAACACATAAGATTAAAAGAAGAATTGGTAAAAGAAGACTGGTATGTTTTAGATAATTTCTTTGGTACAGATCAAGAAAGAGAATTAATAGAAGAGTTAAGGAATACCATGAAAAACTTAGAGGATAAGTATGAAGAAGTTTTTCTATTAAGAAATGAGGAAGTTTATAAAATTTATGATTTTGAAAAAGGTAGAGGGTTTCAGCCAGATTTTCTTCTTTTATTAAAAGATAAAAATGAAAGTAGTAAGTTTTATCAAGTATTTATTGAGCCTAAAGGAGACCACTTATTAAAAGAAGACGAATGGAAGGAAGAATTTTTAATAGAAATAAGCGAAAAATATGGTGATGGAGAAATGCTAGAATTTGATAATGAAAATTATAGTTTGATAGGATTACCGCTATATAATAAGAGTGATAGACGAGGTTTTGATAAAGAGTATAATAAAATTTGGAAATCATAGTTGAATGCGACAACGTTAATAATACAAGATATTTACTCAAGAATTTTATATTGTATGTATAAATCTCTAAAAGATAAGGTATTGGGTTTCTTTGAAAACTTTTAAAGTCTGTTACAATCATTTTTATGATAAGCACAAGGAGGTAATTTAATGGATAAAAAAGCTCAAGCGATATTAAAACACTATAAAGATAAATTTGAAAGTAGAAGTTTTGATGAATATGATATTATGAGTTTTTTAATATTTATAAGAAATTACTTTAACCACATAAATGGTATTGAAATTATAAAAGATTTTTCGCACCTAGTTGCTCACCGAAAAAGAGATAGAGGAAAAATTATGGAAGCTATTGCATTTTCAATAAAAAACAGAGAAAAAATAGCAAAAGGTGCAAGAGAAAATTTTAATTATAAAGTTGCAGATTATCCAGGGATTGAATATAAGGACTGGGAAAAAGAATGGTTTAAGTTGGGTGATGAATTTAATATTACTTTTACCACAGAAATAATAATTGAAGTGACAATGTGTATTCTTTCAATCTCTCAATTTACAGAATATAAAAGTGAAGACGGAAAATTTTCTGGTGAACTTGGAATGGCAAGAAGTGAAAATGCTTTATCTTTACACACAACACATACTGCAGCAAAAAATGAAAAACCACTATCCATTATATTTTTCAACTTACTCATAAATCCATCAAAATTAATAAAGGATGAAAAGTTCAAAATTGTTGATGTTCCAATTGAAGCCGTTAGAGTTAATGGCGAATTAAAATTAAGAGAAGTAAAAATTTAACGATATAACAAAATACCACACTAGATTTCTATCCAGTGTGGTATTCTCTTGCTAACCTTTAAAGTTATTCACCTGTTTTTCTTTAATCCCTATCTGAAAGTTCCTAATAAAGCAATTTGCTGCTAAAAGAACTTAAAGCCAGGCTGTGAAAGTATTCT
>CAZPLK010000025.1:0-7231 GCA_964587565.1 uncultured Muribaculaceae bacterium | reverse complement strand
AGCAAAAAACTCCCTCATTTCCTGCTTTTTCATTTTGATTAATTTATCATATTGTATGCTATCACTTTTAGGATTTTTAGATTGTAATATGGTATTCCTCTCCACAATATTGCTAGTAGGATTCCCATCCACATAGACTCCATAATCATCAGTAATTTCAATATTTTTATTAGGTAAAAGAGCTGCCATACCTAAAGTAGTATAGCTTGGTAATACACCAATTTGAGGCTCTATTTTAGCCTCAATTTTTTCATCATACTTAAATCTTTCCATTAACTCTTTTCCTACTTCATATCTAAAAGCGTCAGATATTATTACAATTATTCTTTCAGTTTTACCTACTATAAAATTATTGTAAAAATCCTTTTGGAACTTATACTTGCCTTTTAGCTTACTATAATCCAGCATATTACTGAATTCTTTAGAAACTACATCTAAATATCTATTTACATATATGTTTTCAACTAAAGTTTGTAATTCTTCAAATATAACATTATTTTTAACTTTATCTAGATGATAATAGAATCTTCTATAATAAGTGTCCATCTTATAATATTCTTTATCATATTCCGCTACTAGATCAAATATATTATCTTTGGGCTTAAAATCTTTATTTAGTATTAAATAATAAGCATTTATTAAAACATCATAATGATTGCTATATTTGTCCTTGAAATGTTTGAACTTTCTACTTTTACATATTTCGGGTATAGTTAAACCTTCGACTTCTACATTTAAATTTTCGTCTAATAATCTGTCTAAAATCCAATTAATTATTCTTTCATCAATACCTTTAAACACATCTACATTTATTAAATCTTCTATTTCACAATCTTTAAAAATTCTATCTCCATCTATGCTCCTATATACTTCTTCAGAAATTTTTCTAAAACTATTTTGATATAAATTACTATTCATCATCTGATCAACAAAAGCCATAACTGTACCTGGTTTATCTAATATATACTTGTTTAAATTTGAAGGTAATTTCCCATTGGTTTGGTTTTTTGCATAGGTTAACAATAAGCTTATGCAAAACTTTATAAGGCTTGGTTCTTCGTCTATATAGGAAAAATTAATCTTACAATATTCCCAAAAAGCTTCCTCTAATTCATATTTAGAAAACTCCTTCATATATTTATTGTTGGACAAATCTTCAGATAACACAATCCTCACAACTTCCTCAAAATTTGCCACCTTTGATTTTGCTAATGCAGCTAATAAACCTACTTCTATACTCTCTTTATTATAGCTATCTACTTCTAAATCATAGAACCTTTTAGTCCTCTCTTTGGAATTAAAAAATTTAATATATTTTTCTAATACTGGTTTGTATGCTATATCAATGCCCAAATCTGCAACTAAAAGAGAGACCCTATCGGCAAAAAACTCCTTAGAATAAAGAATGGTATCAGCTAAATGATTGTTCCTATTATCTGGCTTTTCAAATGGTGCATATATAAGGTAATTACTCTCCTTATCTTCCCTCTCTAATAATACTTTGGTTTTAAATAGATTTGTTGGAGTTAAGTAATGAATCTTGACATTTTCAAGATTCAAACTTTCTATATCATCTACAAATTCTTGTTTTTCATCATACCAAAATATAATAACCCTATCTTCTTCATTAAACTCATCATTTAATTTGTCTTCAATTTGTTTTAAATTTAACTCAGCCATAAATCACACTCCACTTCCTAAATCTTAGCAAGTATTTGATATTTTTCCCCATTATTATCTGTTTGCACCTTTTCATAATTTACTTTTACACCATCGTCTAAATCAATAGCTATTCTGGATAAGGCTATATGTCCCATTTTCTCATCGTATTCTTTACATTCTTTAAGTTGTTTCATTATTTTTTCTAGCTCTTTTTCTGATTTAGCTACTTTACTTGCATCGCTATTATTTACTATATCATCCCTTAAAAAGTCTATCCTATTTTCATAAATTCTTTGTAGTTTGTGCAAATAATCTATTCTTACTCTACCTGTAGTGTCTTCATCATATCTATGCATATAGATTAATGCTTTAAATCCATTTTGCTTTCCACTATCATATAACCAATATATAGGTGTCTTTTTATATGTTTTGACATGGTCTTTATAAAAATCATTTATAAAATAATTTCTTATTTTTTCCCTAGGAGTTCCTTTACCCTTTAAAGAATCTGCTATGAATTTAAGGTTTTCTTCTAGATTTTCTTCTCCAAAACTTATCCTGACAAATTCTATAAACCTATTTGCTAAATCGTCTTCAAAGTATTCTTTATCTGTTATTACTACTATATTGTCTTCTACTGGTTTAAATTTTTTATATCTACTTATATCAAATTCCCCACCTGCATAGACTAAACCTTTTTCATCTAAACTATATCTTCCAAATATACAACCCACTCCATAGAATATAAAGGATTTAACTACATCTTCTTTAGTTAGAATATATTGATTTCCTTTAATATCATCATAGATATCATTTTTGTCATCAAAAATTTTAGCTATAGTAATATCTTTGTCTGATACTTCTGGTGTTAATTCGTCTTCTAGGCCATAGATTTCTATGAATAGTTCATTTAATCTTTCTTCATTGGCTTTAAGTTTAGCAAAGTTATTATTGGCATACTCTTTCCAGTTTTCGTAGGCTGATTCTATGGTGTTTGGAACTTGTCCTTGTTTGTCTTTGTCTAGTAGTGGATGGACTTCAAAATCCCATGAGGTTTCGAAGGAATCCCAGTCGGTTTTGGAGATCGTGATGTTTTGTTGGACTAGGGAATCTATTTCTGTTTTGTGGGGTTCTGAGAATATTATTGGAATATTTTTAATATCTCTAACTTGAAAATTCATAGTTGGGTTTAATATATTCATAAATTCTATACTAATTTTAGAACATAATAGACCTAAAATATAATATTTTTCCCCATCATTAGCAAATAATGATGAACCTGACACATCAAATATGAAACCTGCAGGGATATACCTTGCACCAAAACTATTCATATTTGTTATGTAAACCCATGAAATAGCTTCTTTAAAATAATATAATCTATTTTTTAACCTTCCTCCTGAACTTGTTTTATTTAATTTTTTATGGAATTTTTTTAACTCCTCGCCATCATTTTCATAATTAACTACAGTATCATTGTTTCCATACCATTTCCTAGATAATCCTCCCTTGTTATAGGGAAACCATTTTTTTTGACTATCTTTAGCATCTTTTAACTCATTACAATTAAAACCTATATATAAGTTTAATACTTCATGCCAATCCCTTAAAAACCTTTTATTATCTGATGTTGTCATACCTTGTTTAACCTCATAGGTATCTCCTATACTTTTATATTTTAAAAATATTTTCGAAATATTCTTCGATATCCAATATGCAATTGGTGTATTATCTATTAAACTATAATTATGCTTATCTGTAACATATATATTTTTATTAGATATTAAAGCATTTTTCTTTTGATCTGAATTGTTAAAATCTACCAACCTAAAATATTTAGCTTTATATTTATCTAAACTTATATTTTTTACAATAAACGCAACCGATTGAACTAGTGTTCCAACGTCCTGAGTATCAAATAGACGAGGTCCCAAATGAAGTAAATTCATTATTGTATTATTTAGTAAAAATTCATTTCTATAATTACTATAACTATACAAAAACATCCAAGAATGTTGATTTATCATTCCATAATATCCATTTTTACTTAATAAGTTTTCTGATACTTCCATGAATACAGCAAATAAATCTCTTTTTGTATTTTTATATTTACTGTCTATATATTTCTTTAAACTACCTTTAGTATCTGTATTAGCTAAATATGGAGGATTAGTAACTACTATTTCGTATTTACTTGATAATATTTTTGATAATTTTAATATGTGCATTAATTCTTCTTGAGTTTTATCTATGTTCTCTGTCCCTATAGATAGCTGCTCATTTTCTTCAATTTGTAAATTCTTTGCAAATTCTATAAGTTCATCATAATCATAATCTTTATCAATTTTTATTATAGAACCCAATTCTCTACCATCTTTAAATAATTCTACTATTTCTAGTATGTCCTTTTTAATAGCTTCCCTAGATTTTTTATCTTTTATATTTCCACCTAAAAAATCTATTTGTTTTATGCTAATATCTTTACTATCTATAAAATAATATAAATTGTTTTCTATCTCTTTATTAAGTATTCTTCTACTATATTGTCTACCTTTCATCATAAGAGAAAAATATGCTAGTTGATATGCTCTTTTATCTATGTCCAATCCATATAGATTGTTCTCTATTATACTTTCTGCTGCTTCTCGTTCTGTATATCCTTCTTCTAAATAAAATTGCATAAACATTTCAAAAGCATATACAAGTATATGTCCACTTCCCATAGAAGGATCTATAAATGTTATATCTTCAACTTTTAAATATTTTCTATCTTCTCTGATGTTTTTAAGCTCTACTTTTACTTCTTCTATTTGTTCTGCTTCCGGTAGATAATATTCCCATCCATATTCTTTAGCTAATTCTTCTTCTGTTTTATCTGTTCCCATCGCTATTTTTCTCTCTATCCAAAGTCTACCTAAAGAGTTTTGTACCATGTATTGTACAATCCATTCTGGAGTAAATAACTGGGTTTTAGCTGGTAGAGTGTTTTTATCCACTTTCTTGTTTTTCTTAACAGCTGCATCTATCTCTGCTTTAAGTTCAGTATTATAATACTGATACAACCATCCTATTATCTCTATCTGCCCTGTTTCTTCTATATCAAAAGGCTCTTCTCCTATATCTTCTATTAGTTTGTACACTACTCCTTCTGGATCGTTATAAGATATATTTAAAAGGAGTTCTGCATAGTCATCAGTTTTTTCAAATAGTTCTGGTAGATTTTTATTTAATGCATTGCATTGTTTAATAAACATAAATTGGAATAGCTCATCCATAGCTTCTGCACTACCGTCCAGTTTTAGTTCATCTAATTTTTCAAATTCCTCTTCTGTTATGTCTATATCTGTATCTCTATAGTAAGTTACAAACTCTGGTTCTCGTACTCCTTCTTTACCTGAAGATAATATTCTCATCTTATCTGGCATATAATTGTTTACTTCCATAAATCTTATAGCAATTATTCTATTAAACCAAGTGTAGGCTACTTCTTCTATTAAGGTTTTATATGCTGTTTTGTAGCCTGATTCATCTTCTCTTTTTTTAAGTTCTTTTACTAATTTTTTATACTTTTTTACATCTTCTCCATGTATTCTATAAGGTTCAATCTCCCCTATATTAAAAATAAACATATCCTCAGTAGATTCAGGAAGAGGGTCTTTAATACCCTCTTTTGTTATTCCTATAAAACTAGCTTTCGTTTCTATATCCTTTATGAGTTTTTGTCTTGAATACATGGCAAAGTTTTTAAGTGCTGTTTTATCCATTGTTGCCCTCCTAAAACTCAATGTTTAAAATAGTGTTTTCTTCTAATTCTTTTTCCAAACTTTCTCTTAGATTCTTTAAATACTGGTCCAAATCTTTCTTATTTTTTATTTCCCAAGAACCTGATGGATTAATGTCTTTTATACTAATATATTTACGTTTTTTAACTGGTGGTACTACTGTTTCAGTTCCTGTACCACCGCCAATAGGTTTTTCCGTTTCTCTTTTCTTTATTTCTTTAGCTATTTCATTTAAGTATCTCTTTTTTAAGGTATCTGCTTCAATTTTAAATCCATTTACCTTTGCAACATTATTGCAAGATGAAGCTCTCTTAATAAGATTGTCAAAACTATTTCTATATTTTAGCCTAAATTTATCTTCTAAACCTGTTTTTTCTAATTCTTCCATGACCCTATTCTTTGCTTGCTGGATCTCTTCTTTTACAGGTTTTAATTCTTTGTCTAAAATATCATTATATAGATCTAAAAATCTATTATTTAATTCGGGTAAATCCTTTATATTATTATAAGGACTAGGCATAGATATTATATTTTTCATATCTTTTATAATTTTTTCTATTTCTTCATTTAGTATATAGGACTTACTTTCATCATATATTGATATATAGTATTGCGTTTTATCCCATATGTTTTTTTGATTACCCTTAAAAAAGGATTTTATAGGTCGATAGTCTTCTTCAAAATCTAAGTAATCATCTTCATTTTTCTTCAAATGTTTAAATACATCTAAAGAATTTGACATGCCCCTTGTCTTATTAATTAGATTAATCCCTTCTTTAATAACTTTTTCTCCAGGATATTCACCATTCTCATAATTAGATTTTATTGTGTTTAAATCATCTATCATATCTCCAGCGCATTCATTAAACTTTTTCACCATCATATCTGTATCTTCAAATAGTATTTCTCTGCCAAATACTGTGGAAGATATATTTTTTAAACTTCTTATATATCTTTCTTCTATTACTTCCTTTTCTTCTATTAATAATTTCTCTACATATTGTTTTTTAGTTATATAATCTATTATTTCTTCTTCTGTTTCGTTAAACAAAGAAATAGTTTCTCCATATAATGTAAAGCTTATCTTTCCATCTACAAATAGTTTAGCTATAATCCATTCTATATCTACATTTAAAAATCCATAAGGTGCTTTTAAAAATCTTTCTTTTACTTCTTTTAGTGATATTTTACTATGGTTTTTAGTTCTTAATTTTATATAGTTTAATACTTCTCTTATTGCATTTTCATTAGGAGTATCAAGTACATCTAGTTGTATATCTTTATTATCTCTGTTTTTAAATAATTTTTTAATATCAATTTGATCCATAGGAGTGTCTATATAATCTAATTTGTGATATACAATTTCTATTAATTTTTCTAAACTTTCCTGTACATTATATTTAAAATCCTTACTCTTGAGCTCTAATTTATCTCCATTTAAGTAAAATTCAGCTTCTTTTAAAGCTTCTTCTAAGTAAAGTTTTCCTCTATCTTGATGTTCTCTCATTTCTACACGTTTTAAGGCTTTTATTTCTTCCAACTTTGGGATATTACTAATGCTAGCTTTATTTAAATATTTTTCAATCTTCATTTCTGTTTTTATTTCATCTATAAAGGTTCTATCATTTGGTAAATCTACATAAACTAGATTTTCCCTTTGACTAATCATCTTTAGGGTACTTTCTATCCCACTTTTCTCTGAATTAGGAGTTATTATATCTATTCCTATATCAAAAGCTTGATTAAATCTATAAGCTTCTCCGTCTACAAATCTGTTAAATTCAAAA
>CAZPLK010000024.1:0-7355 GCA_964587565.1 uncultured Muribaculaceae bacterium | reverse complement strand
CAAGCGTTTTAGTTGATTTTGGACATGTTTCCTTAATAGCCTAACTATCACACGTGGAGACGGTAGTATTGATGTCTAGGGTAGAAAATTAAAATAGGGTTGAAGGCTTGATATATAAGGGTTTTCAAGTGTTGGTAGAAATGCAGTGTTATATTGCATAAGAAACTAATCTTGGAAACCCTTATTTTTATTGTTTTAGGGAACAAGTCTGAAATTAAGGATATTTTAGGGTCGAGTATGTAGGTTAGATGAATTAGTGGGGTTGTGTAGGTGGGATAGATGTGAATTGTAGGTATATAGGAATCAAAATTAATTAATAATGAAAATAAATATAAAACAATATTACTTAATATGACTAAATATTATTAAACTCATTGAAGAATAATGATTATTGTAGTATACTTAAACTATGATCTTATCGTATTGGAGTGAATAACATGGATAACTCAATCAATGAAAATTGGATTAGCTTAGAAGAAGCGGCTATATATTTAGATGTGAAACCAGTAACTTTAAGAACCTGGATAAAAAAAGATTTGGGTATTCCTGCGCATAAGATAGGCAGGCAGTGGAAGTTTAAATGCTCTGAACTAGATAAATGGGTAAAAAGCGGGAAAAGTGCTATTGAACAGACGGTAAAGGAAAAATAGAGAAGAATAGTAAGAGTTATAAATATGAATGAAAAATACTTAATAGAGACATGTAAACATAACTTTGAAAAGATATTTATTTTAATTTCCTACAAGTAATTATTTATATAAGAAAGAGTAGTTAACTATAAAACAAAGGCAAGGTGGATAATAGGCATGATAAGGTTAGCGACAGTATTTAGTGGTATCGGTGCAATAGAGCACGCTTTAAAAAGAATGGTTTTGCCACATAAAATTATTTTTGCATGTGATAATGGCGATGTGGATGTTTTATCCAAAAAAATTCTTCCAGAGATAAAAGATATAGAAGAAGAAATAGAATTATTAAATAAAATGGTTGAAAAAATTCTAACAACTAAAGGGAACGACAAAGAATACTCAATGGAGCTATTGAGTAATTTCAAAAAAATAGAAAACAAATATAAAGAATTTATAACCAACTTGGAAGCCAATATAGAATTAATAGAATTAGTTAAGTCACTTTTGCTTAAATTTATAGATGGCGACTATTTTAATAAGAATGTCCTAAAAGTTTATAATTCTTGGCTTGAGATTTTGAATGATAATAGTTATCCATTAAATCATAAATATATAGAAGCAGAAAAAGCAATTATAAAAATAGAATCAGATTACAAAAGAATTTATGAAACTGATTTTAGAGAAAGTAATTTCTTTGATCAATTAAAAGAAAAAGATACTTACTTGGGGCTTGTAAATATTGGAGACTACAAAAATCGAATAAAAGCAATTAGAGGAATAGCTGAGGGGTTATCAATGCTCCATGAAAAGATTAATAGCTTTTATATCATTAAAGAGCTAAATACGATAGAATCTTATGAAGAAAAAAAGGATTATGTTGATAAGATTTATGAGGGACGTGAAAGCCAAAACAAAGTTAGGGAGACGTATTTAGCAAATTATGATATAGACTTGAAAGATTATCACTGGAATGCATCATTCTTAGATGGAACCCAATATAAAAATAAAGTAGATTTGTTTGTTGGTGGGAGTCCTTGTCAATCGTTTAGTTTGGTAGGAAAACAAAGAGGGTTGGAAGATACAAGAGGCACACTGTTTTATGAATTTGCACGATTAGTAAGGGAGGTGCAACCTAAAGTATTTATTTATGAAAATGTAAAAGCTGTATTAAGTAATGACAATGGAAAAACATGGGAGACCATGAAGGAAGTATTTGATGAATTAAATTATGAATGGCATGATGCTGTATTAAATGCAAAAGACTATGGTATTCCCCAAAATAGAGAAAGATTATTTGTAGTGGGTTTTAGAAAAGATTTAAAAGTAAAGAAGTTTAGATTTCCGAAACCTATAAAACTAGAGAAAGTAATGAAAGACTTCTTAGTTGATAATGTGTCGGGAAAGTATTATCTACCACTTAAAGGTGTAAATTTTGTTACTGATCAGAAAAATATAGAAAAGCGGTATACTCAAATTGATGGGGACATTCAACTGTGCCAAAAGAAAAATCAGCAATTTAATTGGCATGGTGATTTTATATTTGTTGAAGAAAATAAAGATAAAGAAAAGACTATTCAGGATTTGGAAAAGTATTTTCTTTCAGATAAAGTAAAAAAATATGTATTATCAACAGGTACAAAAGGATTTTACTCACGACCAGAAACTGATCTAGATGTTGCTCGTCCGTTATTAACATCAATGCATAAAATGCACCGTGCAGGAGTAGATAATTATGTAACAACCGAGGGACGCCTAAGAAAACTGACCCCAAGAGAGTGTTTGAGATTGATGGGCTTTTGTGATAGTTTCAAAATAGTTGTTGCTGACACACCAGCATATCAACAGGCAGGAAATTCGATCGTAGTAGATGTTTTAATATCAATAATGGACAGTATCCTTGAGAGCTGTTCAGAATTAGCTAAGGAGGAATAGTATATGGGGTATACACCTTTAGTTAGATGGAGAAATTTTACACTGGATAATTTAAAGACTATTTTAGAGGTTTATCCAGATATGACAAAAGTCTTACCACGTTCTGCAGCTATTGATATGGTTGAAGAAAAGTTATCTGGATATAAAAGAACAGCATATCAGTTTGCTTGTCAACTTGGCTTAGAATGTAGAGGTGCTAATTTTAAAGTTCAAAATTATTTATATACCTTTGATGATGAAAATTTAAAAAGGTATCTAAATTTTTGGTTTAAAATGTATGTTACACCCAATCCATATGTTAATTCTAATGAAGAGCCTATTTCTATATATATCAAGCTTGCTGAAGAAATACTATCTTCCGAAGATTATAGAATTAGTTTTGCTGATTTCTGTTCAAAATACTTTGGAGATGGAAAAAGTAGTGATATTTTAAGAAATGCTATTCATGCATATGGGAATCCAATGGTTGTATCAAATGATAGTATTTATTTATTAAAAGAAAACATAGAAGAACTTAAAACTATTATGTCTAAAATAAATAGTACTTTTCCTATGGAGAATAATTTAGATGAAGAAGAGTTTTTTAATAGATTTTCATATGAAGAATTTTGCAAGTTCTATAACATTCCTTATTTAGAAGATACTACAGACTTTACAAACGATGATGAATATTTAGATTCCGATTTAGAGGCGAATCGAATTGTGGGAGGAGCAAATATATTATTATATGGAGTTCCTGGTTCAGGGAAAAGTTGGACGATAGAAAATGAGTATTGTCGGGAAGATTCTAAAATTGAAAGATTAGTTTTCCATCCAGACTATACAAATACAGATTTTATAGGTCAAATATTGCCAGTTGTTGATCCTGTGGACAAGCAAGTTACATACGAATTTACACCGGGACCTTTTACTAATATACTGCATGAAGCTTATAGGAATCCACAACAATCGTATGCGTTAATCATTGAAGAAATTAACAGAGGAAACGCACCCGCAATTTTTGGTGATGTATTTCAGTTATTGGATAGATTAGTTACGGAAAAAACTGAAGGTAAGATAACATTTCCTGTCGGTACTAGTGAGTATGGTATCACCAATGAGAATATTGCAAAAGTTGTTTATGGTAATAGCAAAAGAAAGGTTCGTATACCATCAAACCTTTCAATTCTAGGAACTATGAATACTTCTGATCAAAATGTATTTACTTTAGATACTGCTTTTCAGCGAAGATGGCGTATGAGATTAATTGAAAATAACTTTGATAATGTTCGTTCCTCCCTAGCAGATGCAGAGATTTTAGACACAAAAGTAACTTGGAAAACTTTTTGTGAAACTATCAATACAATTATTATTGGAAATAAGGCAAAGCTTGCGTCAGCTGAAGATAAGCGGTTAGGAGTTTACTTTATACATGAAAATGACTTGAAATTTGATGAAAGAGCTTTGCCCAAAAATGGCTATGCTACATTATTAATTGAGTATAATGAGTTAATGAAAAAAGAAAGGTTGGAAACTTTTTCAGACGGAGAAAAAGAGAGATTAGATGAGATACGAGAAGCCTTAATTCAAAACAGAGTGTTTCCTGAAAAGGTAATTAAATATTTGTGGGATGATGCATTTAAGTTTAATCCCGAAGCTCTTTTTGACACTACAGATATGGATAATTTAGAAAAAGTTATTCGCACTTTTGTTTACAATACTGGAGAGGAACGCTTTAAAATATTTAAGCAAAATGTTCGCTCAGCTTTAATTCCAAGTTAATGGCATAGATATAGATTGGATGAAAAAGGGGGGCGAGATGTTTGAATTTAACAAAAAACTTAAGAGAACGTTGCCATGTAAATACAAATGAAGATGGTGACAGTTTTGTTGGGGTGAAAGCAGATTCTAATGATGCAATGATATATTTTCCTATAGGCTATCAGCTACCAGAAAGCGATGATGATCTTCGAGTTGATATAAATAATCTTTTTGGAGTATTAGCAGAGTTTATGAAAGAAGATCGTGTGATTGATGCCACTAAATTTGAGGCACCGAGAACGGTAGACTTCCCTATACATGCATATTTAACTGTTGTTAGAGATTTTTTAAGGGCTGGAAGATATTATGTTGAAACAGAGCCACAATATAGAACAGATACAAAAGGTCGTGTTTCTTGGGCTCGTACAGTAAAAGAACAAAAGGCTTTAGTACAAAAAAATGGTTCCTTAATTTTTACTAATATGACTGTGCGCTCCTCAACGCCAAATGAAAATAAAAGGATTACACAGATACATAGGTATTGTGTATATGAGGCTTTTGAAAAATTAGGTTGGCTATATGTGCCATTTATGCCAGAAGAACCTGGTCCACATCCTAGCGAAAGAGAAGCAATTTATATTCTGACAAAAAAATTAGCCAATACCAATAATGATTCAGAGCAAGAATTGTTTAATGCAATGAAATCTATGCTTGAATATTTAGATGAAAAAAGTTCTGAGACGCAGTATTATTTTGGCACAGACCACTTTGATAACGTATGGGAGAGAATGATAGATAAAGCTTTCGGAATAGATGATAAAGAAAATTTTTTCCCTCGTACAAGATGGTTTCTTGATTGTGGTGCAGAAAAAGAAAAAAGACCCCTGCAGCCTGACTCAATCATGATTTATAAGGGCAAGTATTATGTATTGGATGCAAAATGTTATAGGTATGGATGGACAGCTAATCCGGATCATCTTCCAAATGGAGCTGACATAAATAAACAGATAACCTATGGAGAGTATATAGAGAGGGTAAAGAATATTCCTGATGAGAGACTGTTTAACTGTTTCATTATGCCATTTAATCGAGAGGATAATTTGTTTAGCTTATCTGACAATATAGCTAATATAGGTGAAGCAGTTGGAGATTGGCGTTATGATCCTAGTAATCCTAAGATGAAAAACTATGAAAGAATCCAGGGTATTGTAATGGATACAAGATATTTAATGTATAACTATATAGGAACACCAGAACAACAAAAAAAAGAGTTAGCTAGTTGTATTGAGAAAGTATTGTCACGGGGATTGCTATCCCCACCACGTAGCACTTAAAATATCAATCAAAAGCTCTATTCAGTAGCAGTTTACTGAGTAGAGCTTTTTTTATTTTGTAGTTTTTTCTGTCTACTTCTTCTTTGAGCAGCTGCGTTTCTACAGGCTGGGCAGCAATATTTTTTATTTGTTACTGTAGCATAAATGGGAAAATATTTTTGATAGTTACAGTTTGGATTTTCACAAGCTTTATATAATTCAACACCCGGTTTCATATAAAATATTGATAAATAAAGAGCTTCTAGTAAGCTGTTTAGCTGCCAAGAAGGTTGTAAAGTTTCTAGGTTATACTTTGGGGTAATTCCTGATATATTAAAGTTAATCTCATTAGCTATAGTGTTTTTTGCGATATACAACAAAGATTTTTTTAATTCATCAGTAAAATTTTCATTATTTGGTGGTGAATAAAAATTTATTATATCTATATTAACTTCTTTTATAACAGCTACTTCACGTTGATAATGAAAATAAAAATCAATTATTGGCTTTATATTTTTATTATTATGAAAATTGCTTGTGTATAGAGCAACAATATTTTTGAACAGTTGATTTTTAACACCAATTAAAGTTGCATTGTTACCACTTCGAATAGAGTTGAAAAATTCAATATCCACTTTATATTCACCATAAATAGTATCTTTTATAGTGAATTTTTTTGTGTTAAAAACTTCTTTATCTCTACTCATATTTGGGAAACTGGTGAAACTCCATAAAAAATTGTTAAATTCGTGTTTACAGCTTGTGTATGTTTCTTTAGATAACTCAAGCGTTACTGGTCTAGTAAATAAAAGATAAGTTACTGTATGTAGCATTTCTATATAATTGTGCTTTCCAGAAATTGCTCCCATTAACCTTATAAGAGCTTTAATACGATTAAGGAACTCGTTGATTATTGTGACTTCAACAGACTCATACTCTTCGGTACTTATAGGAAAAATAAAACCAAATTTCTCAATAAATTCTATAAGGGCATCTAAATTATTATCAGGAATAGCTAATAATTGACCTAGAACATTTTCATCTATGATAGCTCCAGCATTTCCTGATAAACTTAAGCCTTTTTGCGGGATGAATGAGAAATATAATGGAGAATCAGCTTTACTGTAAATTTTTAAATTATGTTGTGGAGGGGCTTCTGGAGCGATAAATATAGTCTCTTTTTCAGATTTTGATGAGTAGCTGTTGTATTCGAAGAAACTATTAATAAAAAAATCTATTTTTTTTTCAGACATAATACACCTCGTTGTGCAATTTTATTTAAAAAAATAATAAAAAAATGACAAAATCTATTACTTAAATCAGATATTAGAGTTGCCATAATGTACATCAACAATATTATATCATCATTATAAGAGGTATTCAATATAAAAGCTATTACTATATGCTGATTAGTAATAGCTATTTTTATGGGAATTTTCATACAAAGCAGAAAATAGTAAGATGAATTTAAGATAAATACTATTATTTATTCTAAATAAAAATTCAAAGTCCGAGATGGCCATCAGGACGGAGGATGCATAAAGAATTTTAAATATAGCGATAAAGGTTGTATTTAGAAGGAAATGCACCCACCGTTACTTCGTGTACCTATTTTTAGGAACTAGTAGCCTGTGGCCATCTTCATAATAGATTCTTTTTGCATCCTTCCGTCAAGTTTCGGACGGAAAGGATGAAAGATGAAATTAAAAATAAGATTTGATAAGTATTTTCAATCTATTGA
>CAZPLK010000023.1:0-8231 GCA_964587565.1 uncultured Muribaculaceae bacterium | reverse complement strand
ATGTAGAAGAAGTGCAACCGGTGGACATGTTCCCGTGGAGTGAGCACGTGGAGACGGTAGTATTGATGTCAAGGGAAGAAAAATAAAATGCAGCTAAAGTATTGATATATAAGGGTTTTCAAGTATTATCACTAATGCAGAGTTCTTTTAAACTCCGAACTAATCTTGAAAACCCTTATTTTTGTTGTTTGAGGGAACAGGTCAAGGATTATAGAAATTTTAGGGTTGAGTATGTTAGTTAGATAAAAAATAGGGTTGTGTAGGCTGGACAGATGTAAAGTCTAATTATTAAGGACTTATTCCTATAAAAATAGGATTCAAGCTTGAAATATTAGGAATGTAGTATTATAATATATAGTAGACTTTCTTTAGATATATTTGATTTCGCGAGGTGCACAATGTCAGTTAATTATAATAAATTATGGAAGCTATTAATTGATAAAGACATGAAAAAGCAGGACTTACGCAAAAAGGCCGGTTTAAGTAAAGGGACAATTACAAAATTGGGGAAAAATGAGAATGTTAATACTCAAACTCTTGGGAAGATATGTTCTGCCCTAAATTGTGACATAGGTGATATAGTAGAGTTCACAAAAGGAAAAGTAGAAGAAAAGATGAAGGTTGAAGAATAAATTAGATGACTAAAAACTATTCTTGGCTTTTCATAAAAGAGATTAGGAAAATAACTTTATTGAAAACAAGTACGCCTTGAAATAACTCTTAAATATTAGGCGTTTAAAGACTACATTGGAAGAGGAGACTTAAATGAAATATAAATTTGCAGATATTTTTAGTGGTGGTGGCGGAATGTCACTTGGATTAATAAATGCTGGGTTTGTAGATACATTAGCTGCAGACTTTTGGGATGTTGCCAAGCTCAACTATACATCATATTATAAATTTAATAATGCTCAGTTTTTACAACTGGATTTATATCAAGAGGACGACAAAAAGAGATTAGTTGAAGAATTATTATCTATGAAAATAGACTTATTAGCAGGAGGTCCACCATGTCAAGGATTTAGCACATTGGGGAAACGAGGGGAAAAAGATACTAGGAATCAATTAGTAGAAACTTATCTTAGATTGGCTACAACTATTAAACCAAAGATGATAATAATGGAAAATGTTCCAGCAATACAAAGCATGAAGCACAAAAGTGGAATTAAGTATCCAGATTATGCAAAGGAATTCTTGGGTGAAAATGGTTATTATGCTGAAACGATATTTTTAGACGGATCACAGGTCGGTCTTGCTCAAACGAGGAAGAGATTATTTCTTATAGGAATTAATAAAGATTATGTAAAATGCATGGATAATTTTGCTGAAATATTAAATGCATCCATTAGCAAATTAGCCCCATCTAATAATTATGCAACCATACGAGAGGTTATTTATGATCTCCCAAGATTAGAGGATAACGAGGGAGAAGACGTTATGATTGTGGATGGTAAAACAATATATAATCATAAAGTATTCAAATATCAGAAAGCAACATTAGCGAGAATTAAGGCAGTGCCTTATGGCGGGGGGTTGCAAGACATTCCCGATTCATTGTTGTCAAATCATCTAGTAAAGATGAAGAGTGGTGGTTATGGTAGTGGAGGATTTGTTAAAAACTTATATGGTAGATTAGAGTGGGATAAACCTTCTGGAACTATTGTAGCTGGGATTAAGAAGATAACGAGTGGAAGGTTTTTCCACCCTGAAAACGACAGATTATTAACTGTTCGTGAAGCTGCAAGATTACAATCGTTTCCAGATGATTACAGGGTGTATGGTAGTATGGTAGACCAATATACTATTATCGGAAATGCTGTACCGCCTAAATTCTCAGAACTTATTGGTAAAGTTCTCATCAGCATATATGAGGATTATAAAAGGAGTTGATGACTTTGAAATTAAAGTATATCGCTTGGAAAAAAGTTATTTTAAGCGAGGTCAATCGCTTAACATATGGAATTAAAGGCCCAGGAGTATCCAATAAAAAGGATCACGCAATTCAAAATTTTAATATAATACACAAGAATCCTGGTTTATGGGAAGGGTTTACTGACGGACAAATGATTCCTAGAAAAAAGGTAGTAGAAAGAAATAACAGAGCTAATGGAACAAATCTACCTACTACATTTGATATCCCATTAATAAATTCAAGTAACCCATTACGACTATGGGAGGATGACAATGAAGCAAGAAAATATCCGATTAAGATAAATCATGAAATATGGGATAGGTCAGAAGAGCATGCACAAAGTATAATTGATATTTGGTATCTTGGATATATGAGAATTCTTAGGAATTTACTTATAAAGATAATAGAGCGTGATGGTGAAGAGACGAATGTGGCAACTTTACTTGATTATGTTAACGATAGGTTGGAGTCCCCTACTCTTACAAGAGATAATTTATTATCTTGGATTTATGAAACACAAGATGGATTTAATGAAATGACATTGGATACTAGTTTTTTAGCAAATTCAAACCTTCTAGATATTAAGTCATTTATTGAGAACAATTTTTATATAGTTGCAAAATGTGAAGATGATGGGGAAGAGTTTAATGTTGCAGTTATGGCTAATGTGAATTCAGATAATTTACACCCAATGATTAAACATTTACTCTCTTCAAAGGAAAAGGGTGGAAAGTATGTTGATATCGACATATCCCGTGCATCATATGATATCGACCTTATTAGACTTCAAGAAATTTTAAATCAGAAGAAAAATGTGATTCTTTATGGACCTCCCGGGACGGGGAAAACATATTTACTGGGTGAAATAGCTAAATCTTTTAATAATAACTCTATATTTGATGACTTTAATACAGAGGCTCCATTCTCTATTGCTGGTACAAACCAGAATTCCGTAGAATGGTGTACTTTTCATCCGAATTATTCCTATGAGAGTTTCGTTTTAGGTTTGGAACCTATCGTGCTTGACGGAAAACTTGGATTCAAGCCTTATGTTGGTCCTTTTTTAAGAGCCGCTTACACAGCCTCAAAAGGGAATAATTCTTTAATAATAGTTGATGAGATTAATAGGGCAAAAACTGACGATGTGTTTGGAAATACTCTTGCGATTTTAGAAAACTCTCAGAACTATATAGAAAAAGTAAAGTTGAATTATAGTGTTGAAATTGACGGTGAAGAAATAGATACAATCTCTTGGTCTAATCAATTATTTGTTATAGGAACAATGAATTCTTTAGATAAGAGTGTTAGCCCTTTATCATATGAAATAAAGCGAAGATTTACTATTTTTGAGCTTTCACCAAGAGTAGATATCTTGCGTAAATTTTTAAACCAAAATACATATATACCCGAAGAGGTTACTAACTTTTGCTGCGAATTAATGGTGTATATAAATGGGAGAATAAGAGACTATTGCGGAAAAGAATATGAAGTTGGTCAGGGGTACTTTTGGAGTTTGACAGAAGCAGGCGAGGATTTTATAGATATACTTGCGGATATAATCTCGAATAAGTTAATACCTCATATTCGTGATATTTTCCCCCAAGATCATTATGTTGAGCTTTTTGGGGTTTCAAACTTGAATAAACTATTTGAACCAACTGAATATGGTTTTGAAATTAAAAACTTAGATTCTATTGGAAAAGCCCAACTTATAAATTATTTTGCAGTAGCTTGTGGAAGTGAATACAGATGTAGGCAAGAAGAAGAAGAAGTAATTTTTGACAATTTTGAATATTATGAGAATAAAAAGGTTGATAGTATTTTCAACAAATTAATTAAGTACACAAATGTAATATTATCTGGGTGCTCGGGAGTAGGTAAAACTACAATTGCTAATAAAATCGCGAATAATTATGATTTTTCTGCAGTTGAAAAAATGCACTGGCACTCCTCAACAACTTACGATGAAGTAATAGAAGGGATATCGGCAACCCCAGTGGGTGAGAGTATTGAGTACTCCTTGAAAGATGGTGCGGTTAAGTCTTTAGCTGAATTAGACATTGAAGGCAACAAACTAATGATTATAGAAAATATTGATAAAGGTAATGCAGCAGAAAACTTTGGTGAGCTTATTACATTGTTGGAGCCTGATAAAAGAAAAGGTTCATATGTAAGGGGGTATAATGATTATTTAACATTGCCTTTAAATATGTTTTTTCTTTGCACTATGAACCCAATATCTTTTTCTTCTAATCATATCGATAGTGCACTTAAGAGAAGATTCGTAATTATTAACTTACAACCTGACTATCTATTGTTACAATTATGGTTAGATGCAGATAACTATATGGAAGAAGGTATAGACATTGATAAGATATTATCATTAACTGAAAGACAACTGAAAACACTATCAATTCATATCTTGAAATGTATTAATGAGAATATAAAAATTAGCATTGGTACAGATGCTCAGATCGGGCATGCTGCCCTATGGGAATTAAAGGATAATATTAGTTTATCTGAAGTGATTTCATGTTTTGATGAAAACATAATATCTATACTTGAAGGGTTGTGCGATGATGAGGAAGTAGCTAAAAGAATTCTTGGCCTAAATTCTCCTT
Organism: uncultured Muribaculaceae bacterium; assembly: GCA_964587565.1. Taxonomy (GTDB): domain Bacteria; phylum Bacillota_I; class Bacilli_A; order RF39; family UBA660; genus DUPI01. The sequence continues at coordinate 3,698 of CAZPLK010000023.1, read as the reverse complement.
TAATTAAAACATATAATCACGGCATCGAAATATTGCGTTTTAGTGATTTATCAAATGAGGATTTGGTCATTGCTTTTAAGGAGATTATAGCAAATGAATAGAATTATAATTATAGAGAATATGGATTATACGTTAAATCCTACAGAAAACAATTATATATCAACTTTGCTAGAAATGAACAACCAAATTAAAACTGCTCTTGGATTACGTACTCACCCAATTCAATTAATTGGAGCATCAAAAATCAAGGCAGTTGGAATAATTGGAAATATCTCATTAGATGATGTTAATCTTATAATACTTCCCAAGTACAAAGAAGTAGAATTAGACAGTAATCTTCGTCATAAAGAATGGATTCAAAAATTATTTATTCGCATCTTGAAGTGTTCTCAGGAGAACCTGTTTTCTACTATTTATTTTAGTAGAACCCAGGTAATAGATGATGAAGCTATATTTACTGATGTAATTGCAGAGTATTACATTAGAATTCTTAGTAGTGCTCTAATGAAGGCACACATTACTACTTATGAAGAACAAGTTGAAAAGATTACTGCAATTAAAGGGAAAATTTTAGTACAAAAACAAATATCACACCCTGTAGCAGATTCGAAGATGTGGTGTAAGTATAAAAAGATGAGTAAAAATAATATCTTTAATCAATTATTAGGTTGGGCATGTCGATATTTATATAGTGCTACCTCAAGTGTCACCATAAAAAAGAGACTAAGAAATATAAGCAAGGAATTTCCAGTATCTGAGGAATTACTTACTAGAAAATCAGTAAGAGATATAAAACTTCCAAGAAATTTTGCTGTTTATAATGATAGTATCCAACTAGCAAAAAGCTTATATTTAGGTAATGCAAATCTAAGAGAAAAGCTATCAACAAAAGGTAATAAAATTAACGGTTATGTTGTTAACATGGAAAAAGCTTTTGAAAATATAGTTAGGTATTACATAAATAGAACTTCGTTAGAGTTAGGACTTATGCACAAAGGACAGGCAAGAACATTATTAGCAGAACATGAGTATAACACTGGGCTTAATTACCATGTTATACCCGATGATTTAATTTTATATAAAGGGCAGAAATTAATACTAGATGCAAAGTATAAGTTAATATCAAACAGCAAAGGAAATCAAAAAAAACCGCATAGGGATGATATATATCAAATGATTTCTAGTTGCTTGGCCTACAACACTTGGGAAGCTATTTTAATATATCCTGAATACGGACAAGCATTGAAACATGATTGGAATATTATACAAGCAGTAAATGGTAAACCAATAAAAATAACTGCTTGCAGTATTGATATTAATATTTCGGATTTGGAGTTAATTGAAGTGATAAAAACAATTATTAAAAATACGATTTTTTACAGTGAGGTTATAAATGAGACAGAATTATCTATATCCGTATAATAAAATAGAAGATATCATAAACATTTCTCAATTTAATTTAGAGGATAAGTTGATCAAATATGAGATTGAAGGAGAACTTTTTATAGATGTAAGAGACATTAATTCTTTGATTGTTAATCGGGGTATAAAATATAAATTTTCAAAAATAAACACAGAGCAAAACACTAGGGAGTTTTGTGAAGATAGAAATATTATTAGTAATGGCTATAATGTAATAGACCTATTCTGTGGTGCAGGAGGAAGTAGTTCTGGTTTTCGTTTAGCAGGATTTAATATCGTTGGAGCAATGGATATTAATAAAGCTGCTGTAAATACTCATGAGCTGAACTTTCGCACGTGTAAAACAGTTTTAGGCGATATAGCTGAAATATCACCAGCTGAATTTTCGGAAATTTTAGATGGTGTAGATGTAGATGTCATTATAGGAAGTCCACCTTGCCAAACATTTTCTTCATTAAGTCAAGGAAAAATTAGATCTTTGGGTCAAGACATAAAAAAGGATATTAGAAATTACTATTACAAAAATTTTCTAGATTACATTTCGTTTTTCAAGCCTAAAATGTTTTTAATGGAGAATGTTCCTGGGTTTATGACGAGGTATGGTGGTTTATTGTTCGAGGACTTGCTGAATTATATTGAAAAAAACCATCCTGAATATAATCTAAAGTATGATATTTTAGATGCAAGTGATTATAGTGTGCCTCAAAGTAGAAAACGATTATTTATTTGTGGTTATTTGAAAGGCATTAATTTTACTTTTCCGACAAAAAACTTGCATTTTATGAATGAAGGGCATCATAAAGTATCCGTTGGTGAAGCAATTGGAGATTTACCTTTTATACAAGACAACTGGAGATTAGACAGATTGCCATATTCGAGAAATAATAGATTATCACCTTATCAAAAGTTCATGAGAACTGGGTCGGATTTGATTACAAACAACATTTGTCGTATATCAAATGATGAGGCAAAAGTAATGTTTTCTTTATTATCTCCTGGACAGCGTTATATTGACCTACCTGACGAGAAGAAAGCGAAAGTAAAGCTATTTGAAACATTTAATTCTTCAGTAATAGAGGGTAGGTGTAGAAGATTACCAATAAATGATGTGTCCTGGACGATAATAGCCCACATAGGCATGGATGGGTATGAATATATACATCCAACTGAATGTCGAACTATTTCTGTTAGGGAGGCTGCAAGGTTACAATCTTTTACAGACGATTTTGTTTTTTCTGGAAATATGAGAGAGCAATATGTGCAAGTTGGAAATGCTGTCCCACCACTATTAAGCTATTCTATAGCTACAAGTATTAGGGAGTCTTTAGATAAATATATTAAATAAGATAGTTTGAAGTTTAGGGATGAGGGGTGAGAACCTTGGCAGGTAATCGTTCTTTTAAGGATTATGTTACGAAGACTTTTGACAATCAATTCTGGGCAGCAGCCGAGACGTATCTTGATGAAAACATAGAATCATTAGATATAGAATTGTATAGAATCCGTAAAGCTGGAGAACCAGAAATTGCTGATGTTAAGGTTGAACATGTATGGGTTGATGATTTGCCAGAAATGAAAATCCAGTTTGATGTGGCTTTGTCAGTTACATTTGAAATCCCTGAAGCAGATTATCACTATGATGATTCGGAAGAGAAGACAATATGGCTAATGGTACGTTGTTCTGGTGATATTGGATGTAATCTAGAAGACTTTAATATTTTTGAAGTATCTTCATATACAGGAAAAAACCGTGTCAAAAATCCTTTAGATGATTCCCTTGTCCCTTATATCCCTTATGAAAAGCTAGATGAAGTGGCTACAGCGTTTCTTGAAGAATATTATCCCGAGGCTCTTAAGATAACTCAATATGGACAAGACCCTATTTGGGTTGACCCTAATATTCTTACTGAGAGGTTAGGGTTAACAATAAAAAACCAGCGAATAAGAGAAGATTCATCAGTATTTGGTCAGATTTACTTTGTAGATACTGAAGCTGAAATGTATGATTCAAATATTCAAAGCAATGTAACTATGCAGATTGAAGGAAAAACTATTGTAGTCGATCCCTATATGTACTTGCTTAGAAACCTAGGTTCTGTTAATAATACAATAATACATGAGTGTGTCCACTGGGTAAAACACAGAAAAGTATTTGAACTAGAAAAACTATATAATGAAACAGCCTCTCATATAAGCTGTGAAGTAAAAGGTGGGGCAATTTCAACAGTATCAAAAAAATCTACAGAGTGGATGGAAAAGCAAGCTAACCAATTGAC
>CAZPLK010000022.1:0-9280 GCA_964587565.1 uncultured Muribaculaceae bacterium | reverse complement strand
TTTCATCCATTATGCCAATTTTTTCATCCATGGTGCCGATTTTTTCATCCATGGTATTTATCTGCCCTTGTATAGTACCTACTTGCCCTTCTATAGTGCCTATCTGCCCTTGCATAATACCCATCTGTTCTTGCATCTCATTCATTTGATTTTGCATAAACAATTGACTTTCTAAAATTTGCTGTAATATTTTTTCTATGTCAGCCAATCTTACCACCTCCCAATATTTATTCTCCATTACCCTTTAGTTAATTATATACTAAAAGTAGGATTAATAAAAGAAAAGTAGTACCTAATTTCAATTTAATCCGAACTACCTATTTTGTATTTCTCAATGTGAACTAGGACCCCTTGTATAATGTAGAACCAAAATAATAATTAACTACTTTATTTGTTGATTTATTTAATGAATCTCCATTAAATTTACTATTAATAAATAAGGTGTTTTAAAATAAAGGGAGTATACTTTTTTTAGAAAAGGGAAAAGTTGGCTTTACCGAGAAACCAATACCTACTTGCGAGAAAAATAATGCTATTGTTAAACTGATTGCTATTGCAGCATGTTCATCAGATGTGCATTGTGTTCAAATGGGAATCGTTCCGTGAAACTTAAGTATGAGACTTAACATAGACCTCATTGATAATTACTACATTCTATTAAAAAACTTAAAATAATTCTAAAGTTGCTTTATTCTTAGCAACCTTTTCTGCATATTGAATAACAAAATAGGCAATAAAATAAAATATAATTCCTACAATAATTTCAGTTAGTAAAAAATATATAAATTTACTTTTATCATAATCGGTAAATAACATATTTGCTGCAGCAATACTTCTTGTAAGTGGTATCAATTTTGATATGATTTGAAGTCCTTTTGGAAGTTGTGATATAGGAAAATTTGCACCACAAAATATCATTAATACATATGATATTAAATTTAATATAAAGTGCATAGAATCCGTTATTAATCCAAAAGAAGACAAAAATAATGAAAATCCTGTCATAGTAAACATTCCAATCATAACTACCAATAAAAATAACCCCATATTAATTGATGTAAAATCAACTCCAAATATTAAACTTCCTATAATAAATCCAAAAAAGACAGTAATAACTGAAACCATTGCAGGGAAAAACCCCTTCTCGAGAACAATTATTAATTTATTTACTGGAGATATGATTATCGACCTAATTCTACCATAATATTTTTCTGCATCAAATGCTATTCCAAGAGTAAATATACATGTATTTGTGCAAAGTAAAAAAGAGTTTCCTACAACCCATTTCGTAAGATTACTGGTATTGAAACTATAAGCTGCTAAAATACAATAAAATGACAATGTTATTATTGGATATAAGGCTTCAAATAGTATAAATTCTTCAAATGAAATCACTGCATATCTTTCCTTAAAACTTAACCATGCTTGACTTATAAACCTTCTCATTTTAACTCATCTCCAATGTTCCTTTTATTCTAACTTGTTTGTCAATTATTCTATAAAGTAAAATTGTGATAATTATATAAATTCCCGTAATACAAATAAGTTTAAAAAGTGTATCTGAAAACACAGATGCTTTTTCTTCCCCTATCACACTCATCCTTAGTAGTTTTATTGCCCATGTAGGTGGTAATAAATAGCTAATCTTCTGAACCCAATTTGGTAAAATATCAACTGGAAAAACAAAACCACAAACTAAAGCAATTGGAAATTCAATTAAATTCATATATAGCGTTGTTTTCCTAGATAATGTTAGTAAATATGCTAAGAATACTGATACAACACCAAAGCATATTATCATTCCAATAAAAGCAATAACAAATTGCTGACCTTTCTCAATGATAAAACTTGCTCTAAATAGTATTCTTGCAGTAATATAGGAAATAGCAAAAGTTAATAGTGAGAGAATTGTATTACCAAGTATTTTTCCTAGAATAATTCATCTAAAATCTGCTGGAGTTGTGTATATTATTGAAAGGGTTCCACTCCATCTTTCTCTATTAATATCTCCTACTGATGAAAAGCAAATACAACTCCATATACCCATAAGACCAGACCCAAGTATTACATAATTAATAAAATTGCTTTGACCTGAATTAATAAACATCTCATATAGAAGAATAGTATTAACAACTGGATTTGCTAATAAGCAAAATCTAAACATTGGACGGACAAATGAATTCTTCATCTGTAATATCATAGTCATCCATAAAACTTGTAATTTTTTCATCGTGAACCCTCCACAAGTTTAATGTATACATCTTCTAAAGTTAATTCATTTTGATTGAAAGAAAGTATCTTTGAACCATTAAGTGTTGTTAGTATAATTCCACTAATATCTTTGTTCTCTAAATGTCTTATAATAAGTTTAACACCTTTATCCATATCTGTTTTTTCAACAGAATGGACATTTTCAATGTTCTCTATCATCCTTATTGTTTCATCAGATGCTTCTTCTAAAACTAATTCAATAGAATTCATCCCACTTATAATATTTCTTAATTCTCGTGGTGTCCCAAGTGCTACAAGATGTCCATTATTTATAATAGCAATTCTATCACATAGTTCATCTGTCTCATAAAGATAATGAGTTGTCAACATTATAGTCTTACCATCAGCTTTTAATTTTCTTATAATATCTCTTAACATCTTCGCTCCAAAAGGGTCTAAACCAATAGTAGGCTCGTCCATAAAAATAATTTCTGGATCATTTATAAGCCCTCTTGCAATTTGAAGCCTTTGAACCATACCTTTAGAGAAAGTTTCTACCAATACATCAGCTTTATCTTTTAAATCTACTAATTCCAATAATTTTTCAATTTGCTTATCCGCCTTGTCCTTATCCATGTAATATAGATTAGCAAAATACCTTAAATTATCTCTTGCAGACAATCTCCTATAAACTCCCATTTCCCCACCAAATATGAAGTTGATTTTATCTCTAAACTTCTTTTCTTCTCCATAGGCATTATATCCTAATACTTTGCAAGTCCCAGAAGTTGGAGCAAGTAACGTAATCAACATTTTGATTATAGTAGTTTTTCCAGCACCATTCTGCCCTAAAAGTCCAAAAATTTCACCTTTCTTTACTTCAAATGAAATTCCGTCTACAGCTTTAACTACTTCTCTTTTCCTATTAACCCACCCTTTTGTTACAATAAATTCACGTTTAAGATCCTTTACCTCAATAATATTTTCCATATTAATCTCCTTTAATAAAATTGAAACTATAATGTAACATTAAAAAAGACAAAACAGCTTCCTTATTCATTAATTTAATACAATACTTTAATCGTATTCTTTGAAAAATAATTTTTTATTGCTAATATTATATAATGTATGCTAAATATAAGCAATAAAAACAATGGAACCACCCTCTAGCTTATAATAATTGTACAATTTTGAGTTTGTCATCTACATCCAATATTTACTTTGTATAAGCCTCAAATCTAAATACATACAAGCTCGCCTCGAGGTTATAAATTCCTTTCATATCCGAGGTAATATCAAGCTGCTGCATATCATCAGTAATTTCAATCCGCTCATTCGTATCCGAATCAAGGAGGATACCCCATTGCGGATGTGAATTACCACCCTCGGTATAAGTTGCATCGCTCATATCGGCCTTAACTACAGTGAATTTTGCTCCCGGATAATAAGTAATAACGGTGTACTTCCACTCGTTACCGCCATCGTCAGTCATAGTCTCTATCCTCTCGGATCTGACGTTGGTCATCTTAATCTCTAGATTTTGGTATTTATACATTTTTGTCTCACCTTCAAGTGATGGTATTTCCGATGTCCCTGATGATGTGCCTGATGATGGTTGATAAGGTTCCAAGTCTGTACTAGGAGTGCTATTACAGCTTGTAAACAGTGCAGCAATACTAATGCCAATAGCTATTAGAATAATAAGTATGCAAGAAGTATGATAATTGCCTGGTCATATAGTAATTTTTAATGCTCGTTTTAACATTTTTATCACCTCGCCAAATATAAATAATCTTTATTATATTAAGTAATTGTTTGTTTTTTGTCCTACAATTATTTTACACTAATTCTAAATTGCTTTAGTGGTAGCCCCTGGCATATTTATAAAGAACGGCATCTCCAATTCGAGACATATTTGGGAAGATAAGCACCGACTATGAAAAATTCGTAGAATTATCCGACTAAGAGGGAAAAATCGTTTGGCCATGTTCTTTTAGCCATAGCGATCTACACAGCCATTTTTCCATCGTGTCGTGATAATTCACGAATCTTGAATCGGAGGTGCGGCCTTCCTAAATATGTCGGGGTCACCACAATTGTATTTATAACATGTAATTAACTGAACATAAATTTATTTATGTTCAGTACTAGAAAATCAAGAGTTTAACATTTTTTCATAAATGGCATTGAATATTATATTACATTTACTCAATACTTCTTTAGGTGCTTTTTCTATGAATTCATATTGTCTTTCGCTTAAATCCAATGCTTTAATTTGATCCATTAAAATATCGCCCTTGGTTTGAATATTGTAATCATCAAGATTTACCCTAGTGAAGAAGGTGCTAGTTGAATTTGTTATTGGAACTACTGTTACTATGCCATTTAGTTCTTTTTGTGTAATGGGATCTGATATTACAAGACCAGGTCTAAAGCTTTCCTGTTCATGTCCCTTGGATGGTGAAAAATTAATTTTTATTATATCTCCAAACTCTAAATTATTGAAGTCATTTTTATCTAGTTTAATCATTATTCTTACCACACTTCTTTCCCAATAGGCTTTCCCCAATCTATATCTAGTTTTGGATTTAATTTCTCTCCCTTAGATTGTTCAGCTAAGAGTTCAAATTTTGTTTTTTCTTGTTTCTTTTTTAATATTATCTTTTCTCCTTCTATATCCACATTAAAACTTATATTTTCAAAATTATTACTATCTATATTTAATTCATCTAATATTATCTTTGGTATACGAATGGCTGCACTATTACCCCACTTAGCTAAATTAAGTTTCATCTAAATCACCTCTTTTTTTAAAATTACTTCTTGTATTTAGTATATACTCGTATATACTAAATGTCAATCTTAACTATATATAAAAAAATATATAATATATAATGTTTAAATCTTATTTTCCTTTTCCTTAAGTTTGTTTATAATAATTTTCTCCATATAGAATACTCCCTTGTATTATGTTCCCACTCAGATTTTATAGATTTATTCTGTTTTTGAATGTGTATTTTGCAAGGTTTATAGTTTTGGGGTTATTTGATTTATTAGGATTTGTTGTGTGTTTTGGGATCTTTAGAACTATTTTAGTACTTTTGGGTACTAGTGCTAGTTAATATAATTCTTTATAAAATAAACTTATCGAAATTTTCGAGTAGTTCATTTTATAATATGTCTTGATCCTTCCCTAATTATTAATCGTCCACAATTTCTTTTACTAGCTCCTCTATTAAATTATATTTGTTAAATATTTCCTTTACAATGTTTTCAGCTGTATGTATAGAATTATTTAAATCAAATTCTACTGTTGTAGGTTGATAAATATTCTTCCCAAATTTCTCAATAGATAAATTCATCAAAGTTTCTTCTAGTTTAGAAGCTACAGCAGGAGACCACACAAAAATATCACAAGAAACTGGAGAAATTCTGTCTGTATTGCGAATATCTTTATAGATAATATATAAATCTACCTTGTTTTTTCTAAATAAGCCATTGCCCTCTAAAGATATAAACTGTATCTGCATATGCCCCTTAGATGATTGATTTTCCCAAATGCGTGTTTTGAAATTATTTAATCTAAGATTATCTATCTCATTGGATACCATACTGTAAACTTCCTCTACTATTGAGTTTAGAAATCTTTCTACTTCATTTCGTGCTCCAGTTAGTATTTGGTAATCTTTTAAATACAGCACACCAGCTTCCGATAATCTTTCCATATATTATCCCTCCAATAATATTTTTATTATTTGTCTATTCTCACCAACCAACCTATTAAATCGAAAAACCCTCTCCAAATTAAATTCTTCACTTACTAATTTATTCCCTAGATAAATAATCTCATCTAAAGAATTTTCCAGGCTTTCATAGGGCCCTGCGGCTAAATCAATGAGCAACCTTAACAGATTTTCTTTTCCCACTTTAGAAATATTACCTGATTTTAATAACTTAAGACCTCTGTCAATTATATCACTATGAGTAAAAGCTAACCAACCATGAATATCTTTTTCATGAACCTTTTCAGGGGTTAAATAAATTTTAATTTGTTTCCTATGACTATATTTGGGATTATTATCTAAGGCAATATTATATCTTTGTAGTTGATTTAGTTCAGTATCTGGGTGCCTACTTTCATCACTTAAAATCTTTTGTTCTATAACAATTATATAATCTTCTCCAACAATTCCTATATCCCCAAAACAACTAATTGTTTTGCCTTTCCCCTGAATATCTCCTAATTTAATTTCAGGTATCACTTCACAATTTTCACTCCAATTTGAAGCCAATCCTAATTGCCTACATTCTGGATTTAATAATGCCTTCAGAAACTTATCTTGAAGTCCATGCTTTCCATTCGGGCTAAGAAAATAGGCTAAATATTTGGTAAACCTTATTTCTTGTGTACCTTTGCCACATATTGACAGAACAGGCAACGGAATCCCCTTATTTATATCGATACTGTTTATAATATTATTAATAAAAGAAATATTCTCCACTTTCCAATTTGTTATGAAAGCATCTTTTATTTTATTGATTTTTTCTTCTAATCTATTATCTGTTTTAAAAGAGGCTTCTTTTATATTTCTAATAGTAGTTTCTAGTTTTTTTAAATCATTCCTAGACATAAAGTCCCCCCAAAGTTTTATATTTATATTATACAATTGGTAAAAACTTAATTTTCCTATTTTGTATAACCTATCTAGTGTTATTAAAAGCTTCTATACGGCAACTATCCTAAAAGGAAACTAATTTCTTAAGATTAACCCTATAATTTTTATTAGAATAATTCCTTTGCTAAAATTGCAATTACCTCCTCACATAAATTCATTGCATCAAAAATATCGCATTTGTTTTAAAATTGTTACTTTCAGCTATGGCCATCTACTTTCCTCGCTGAAATCTTGTTTTGGAAATTTTATCTATATACTTTTCATTGTCTGAAATAACAGCCTTTAACTTTCCCCATACATAATTTCTTATCCTTGATGCTAGTATATCTATATTTTTATATTATTTATAAATTTGTATTTCTTAAAACCTTAAATCTTTGCCTAAAATTAATTCAATGAAATGATTAGATAAATTATATAGTTCTGAATCTACATAATTACCCCAATCTAACATCCAGGAAATCATTGCATCATTTGAAAGTTCACTAGTTGCAAATTTAAATAAATTAGGTTTGATTTAATCACTCCTAATTAAAAAATAACATAAGTATAATATGACATATTTATCTTCTACACAATCAATCTCTCATTAACCTTATCAATAACAGATACTATATCTTTAGCTACATCTATCCTATCTTTAAATAAGCTTACTACTCCGCCATTTTTATTGAATGGATATTCTTGTAATACTTGTTTTTCTATGCTACCATTTTTAACTATATAATCTACTATGCTATCCACAAAATCTATTTGGTCTGAATTTAAATTTTCATCATTTAGAAATTTAGAAAACTCTTTTTCTGCTGCTGTCCTTTCCATACCTGTTATACTTGCAACTAGTTTTAATAAAGGTTGATCTCCATAGGTTTGTTTATATTCTTCTTTGCTACCTATTTCTTCCCAAAGTATTTTTTCAAAATATTTGATATCACTTTCAGTTAATTCTTCATTATTTTTTAGTTTATATATTGGTAAATTATCTTCATATTCTTTTAAATAATGTTCTACTCTTTTTTTATAATTTCCTAAATCATTGACATTATAAATGGCTTCTCCATCTTTTACCTCAACTATTTCATCTTTAAAATCTGTATAATATATTTTTCTTTCGTTTCTATCTATCAACTTAATTAAATCTCTTAAAGCCTTTCTAACTAATTCATAATCAAATATATCTGCTTCTTCCCAAAACTCTTCTGTTTGGATATTATCTATTATTTCTTTATTATCCCTTACCTGAGATATACTACCTTTAGTTTCTAAGTTTTCAGCTGTTTTAATTACCCTTCCCTTAGGTCTATTCATTGGTCTTTTTTCTAAATATGCAAATTCAATAGTATACATTAAATAATCAAAACTTTTAGCTAACTCGTCTTCATCAGTAGAAATTATTAATGGTGATATTTCTTCTTTTAAAGTCATTACATCTTTTTCACTTAAAGTATTGAAAGCTTCTTTGGCAGAATATTTATCTATTAAATGAATTCTCATATTTGCATTAAATCTATCTCTATTTATATTAGATATCTCTTTTAATATATTATCTATTAGTTCATTTCTATACTCTATTAGAGTATCTACTTGATAATCTAGATGTTGTAAAGCCTTTATTATATCTATTTTTATATTGAATATATTTTCTGTTAAGGATCTTTGAATATTGCCTTCTATTCCTTTTTTATTAACCTCAAAGAACTCAAAATTCTTATAATAGTCAAATATTAAAAATCCATCCTTATGAAGCCCTGGTCCAAATAGATCTTCACAAAGTCTAGTTCCTCTACCTATCATTTGCCAAAACTTTGCTTTAGATCTTACCTTTTTAAAGAATACTAAATTTACTAACTCTGGTACATCTATACCTGTATCTAACATATCTACTGAAACTGCTATTTGTGGATAAGAGTCTTTATCTTTAAAATTATCTATTACATTATCTACATAATTTATATTGTAATATATAGCCTGTGCAAAATGTCCTTTATATTCTGGGTATAATACATCAAATCTTTCTACTATAAAATCTGCATGTCTTTGATTAGCTGCAAATATAATAGTCTTACCTAATTTGTCCCCGCCTTCAACCTTAATGCCCTTTTTCATAAGTTCTTGTATAACAATGTCTACAGTATCTTTATTGAATAAACTCCTATTTAACTCTTCGCCAGATATATCCTCAAAATCATCAAATGTCATTTCAAATTGTTCTTTTTCTTTTTCTGATAATTCACTATATTTAATTCCGTCTTTCATAAGTTTCAAATCATAAACTTTAGGTTGTCCATAATCTACTAAATATCCATCTTCTATAGCTTCTTCTAACTCATAGGCAAATGTAGGATTATTATCTTCTAATTCAAATACTCTATAAGTATTTCTATCTATTTCAT
>CAZPLK010000021.1:0-10008 GCA_964587565.1 uncultured Muribaculaceae bacterium | reverse complement strand
GATATTTAGCAATTTCTAAAAATCTCAAAAAAGATGTTCCCACAGAAATAACTTCGACAAAATTCGGGTTGTACCGGGTGCTTTCAAGTTTTCTGCAATTTCTACTTTTTCATGGCCTGTTTGGTCCTGTTGTGTAAAATCAGACACCAAATGTTTTTGTGTATCGTCCTTTTGAGTAATTATTTCTTTTGACTCATCCTGATATGCTGGCTGCTCTACAACTTCTTTTTCACCTACATCTAAATTTTCATCATCTTTTCTAAAACCTCTAACCCAATTTTTAAACATAAAATTCCCCCATTTATCCACTTAATTTAAATAGCAAACCCTGTCCCTACTTCTTCCTAAAATCAAACAATGGCTCAAGCTTAGCATTATTATTACTCTCTTCTTCTTTAGTAGATTTAGAATAATTTCTTGCATCTTTATCTATTTCTTCTTCTAAAACAACATATTCCTCAGCAAACTCTTCATTTTCAACATTAAATTCATCCTCTTCTAAACCAGCATTCCATTCTAAACGAATTTCATCCGCTTGTCTTTTAACCCTTTTTAGTAATTCATTTTCTTCTGCCTCATTTTCATCAATATTTCCATCTTGCTCTAAATAATTAGGCTTAATGTCATAACTATCCAATTCGTCAAAAACCCACTCCATTGTCTTTTCTGGTTCCTTATAAAATTCACTACCCCTAATACGAATAAATCTCCATCCTAATCTTTCTAATATAGCTTGTCTTTTCATATCTTCAGCTAAATTATCTAAGGTATGCCATTTCTCCCCATCACATTCTATTGCAATTCGTTTATCACCATCTTCTACTATCATATCTATTCTATATGAGCCTACTTTCCATTGAGGATAAACTTTATACCCTCGATTTTGTAATACTTTCATAACTTTCCTTTCAAAATCTGATTCGGTATAATTTAATTGTATATCCTTTTCTGTATTAGATGGATTTAATGCGTGTTTGATCAACCTTAGACGTATATCTTCTGGTTTAAGATCTATTTCTGGATTTAGTGAATAAACAACCCACATCTGATCCTTTGCCCTACTTGCAGCAACATTATATCGTTTACGATACATATCATTTCTGCCACTTTCACTAACTAATCGTACTGGACCACCATCTTCATTAGGTCCTTCTACTATACTTAGAAATATTATATCTCGTTCATCCCCTTGAAACTGAGCTGACGTTCCACATTGAATTTTTCTATTTTCATATTCCCTTGGATCTAATTTTAATTGCAACAATTTATCAATTTCATAAGCCTGTTCTTGACCTAGTAAAGATATAACTCCTATAGTTTTCCCATCATATTCTTCATTTTGAATACAAGCACAAATTAGTGAAGCTATATGCTCTGCTTCAACAGGATTTGTTTTATTGGATAATTTATATCCTCCAGGTACTCTATATGGCACTACCGCTGGCTTTACACTTACCTGTGAAGCATCCCTTAATGGTTTTATCTTGCCATTATAGGATAATTCATTACTAAATTCAATAATTTCAGGTAAACATCTAAAATGTTCCGTTAACATCAATGGTTTAAATCCAGAATTTTGAGCCATATCATATATTGACGTTTGCCCATTATATAGATGATTCAAAGGCACATCTTGTAAATGCTGTTCTATAAGAGCATTTATCTCATGAGCTTTAATTCCAACTGGATTTGGACTTACTTGTTCATCATCTCCAACAATAATGATCTTTTCCCCTAAATACAAAGCTGATAGTGCTAACAAGTCTGCTTGACTAGCCTCATCTATAATTACAACATCGAATTTATTTCTTTGAGGATCAAAGTTTTCTGCAACTCTATTAAGAGGCATAATCCATACTGGAATTGCTGTTTGACAACGTGGCATTAATTCCCTTGCCTTTTTCAATAGTCTAGGAGCATTTTTACCAGTACCTTTTCCTACCTGTTTCATTGTCTGCCTCCACCCCCTAATAGCTTGAGTTTGTTCATCTGTAGTATTTTTAATTTGGTGATACCAAGCCTTTTCATAAGCTAATTCCCTAGCATTTTCCATTAATAATTCATTTATTTCATCTATTTCCCTTTGAATAATATTCGGATCATAACTATTAATTCGATTTATTTGGTTATTTAACTGACTCCATTTCCAAGCTAATTCAATATCATTTGGCACAACCATATTGCCATGAATACCTTCACGTCTTTTTATAGCATTTGCCCAATCAGGAGCGTGTTTTTGTAATTTCTCTAATAATTCTACTCGTCTCAAATATATTTCTCTTTTATTATAAAGACTTTTTATCTCTTTATAGCTAATTTCATATTTACTAATATCTTTTTCTTCTACAGATTTAATAAATCCATCAAAAAGGCTCTCGCCTATTCCATATTCATTTAAAAATTTCTTATATACATTAAATTCATCTATTACTTCCTCTAATAGCATAGAATAATACTTTTGTTGAAATTCTTTTATAAATAAATCATTTAATATATAGTTCATAGATTCAATTGGCTTTTCTAAATCTATAACACATAATTCATTATATGCATCCAATTCAATAAGACATTTTTGGACTTTAGAAGTATAATGAACCCAATCATTTTCATACCAATTCAATGATACTTTTACCTTTTTAATAAAATTATCTAAATTTATTTCAATATCTCCATCTTCCAATCCTACTTCCTTCGAATATTCACCCAATAATTTGTTTATTTTAGCAATTAGTTTGTTTCTTTTTATTTCATAAGATATAAGAGTTTTTACATGCTGATAATTTTCTAACCTTTCAATTGGTTTGTTGTTATTTGTAATACAATTACTTAACTTTTTCCATTTCGGTTTAATTATACTATTAATCCAATTTACAGGTATTTCTTTATTAGTGTCTATTATTTCTTCTAATATAAATAAAATATCTTTAACAATTAGTTCTTCAGGAATGTAATAATCATTTTCAAACAATGTCCACCTATAATTGTCATACTCATTTTTTAATATATCATAATCATCAAATATTTCTTCCCAAAATTCATTATATACACTATCTCTTATACTTTTAGTTAGAATATAATGTTGAAAATCTTCTAATTTATTTAGATTTCCTTTGATATTCTTTGCATCTTCTATTAAACCTAAAATTATTTCCTTGTCTACATTAGAATTAATTTTTAATTTAGAAATCCAATCCTTTATTAATTCCTCATATTTTAAATATTCCTCTATTTTTTTATTGAATTCATCAATTGACCATATGTCACTTAAATCTGGTAAATCATAAGCTAAAAATTCTTCTTCGCTAGTTGTTATTAATTCATTAGATTTATATAAATCATCTAGTTCTTCATAGGAAAGTGCCATTGAAGCTGTATCGTCATTACTTTTCCCTGGAATATAGTCATATTTTTCTTTGCCTTGATTAATAAATTTTGCTGCCTCAATTGGTGTTATTGTTTCATTTGCAAAAACAATATCTTTATAGTCTAATCCTCGAATATATAATAATTCTTGATTTTTATTTTTATATCTTTCTATTAAATTCTTTCTTTTCTCTTCAAGTCTATGTATTTTTTTCAAAGAATCATTTAGGTCGACAGATGTACTCTTTTCATCAATTTCAAAAAGTGCAGCATCCATCTCTTTTTGTTGGGAACTTGTACTTAGAAGACTAATACAAAGTCCTTGTAAATCCTTATGTACCTTATCCTTTAAAACTGTTAAGGCCTTCTCTGTATAACTGGTAACTAACACACTTTTTCCTTCACTAAGTAAGTGGCCTATAAGATTTGCTATTGTATGAGTTTTACCTGTACCTGGTGGTCCTTGAACTAATACAGCACCATAATTATTAAGATATTTCATTATCTTCAACTGCTCATTATTTGCAGGTAATGTTAGTAAAATATCTTGATCTATACCACTATAATTCCAATCTTCTTCGATATTGTTATTATTGTTTTTATGTTCACTATAATTTCCAACCATAGTTTCAAAAATTTGAGGAAAATCCTTATTCTCGTTAAAATCAACATCTTCAATTATATTCTCTATAAATATAGAATATCCTAAGGTTCTTTTCCTTAAAAAAAGTATTGGATTATGGGTAATAATAGGCCCTTTATGAGTATTGTTCAAATCTTCTACATATCTTCCATTCTGATCAACCACATTAATAAGTCTTTTAAAAAACTCAATATTATTTTCCTTATCAGCAATATGGTGTATATTTTCAGCTTCTTGAATAATATCCGGAAGCATAGATTGATTAATAGATGGAATAGTCCTTAACAGGGGAGTATATAATTCAGTTTTTAACTCACTACATTTTATTATAAAAGAAGGTTTGTCTGGATTAAATTCAAGATTAACTTTTTGAAGTAGTACTGGATGATTAATGAATCTTTCATCAGTTAGCCATTTAATATGTCCATCCCCCAATATCAATTCCACACTTTCAGATTCCCTTTTAATACGTGAATATAGTTCAAATAAATTATTATATAAATTCAATCCCTCTCTTTTTGGCAATTCCTCTATTCTCCAATCTTCACGTTTTTCAAGCCAATTTTTAAAACTAATTATTCTATTTTTATCTTCTATAAAGTACTCTTCTATTTCAATAATTTCTCCATTTTTATCTATGGTTCTTCTTATGATTTTCTCTTTATGGCTTATACTTATTGTGTCTAAACTCCCCCATTCTCCCTCAATCCATTCCTGAATTATTTTATCTGGAGGCGGACAAGGCTTTAAATCTGGCCTTTTTATTTCTAATATTTTTAACTCGTCCAGATTTTGAGTATTGTAAATGGACCACAGTTCTTCAATTTGTGGTGCATTTATAATTTCATAATTCCAAATTTGTCTATCTATTTCTGTTACAATTGGATTTAATAGTCCATTATAGTCTTTTAGAAAATTGAATATACTCTTTACTTCAGCCATAGCCCTCTCCTCCAAAGTATAATATAATTTTATAATATAGAATCTAGAACTTGCTTTAAGTTGTTTAGTTCATCTTCTGTAAATGTTATGCCTTTTCCCATTTTACCATCTTCGTGATTCCAGTCTCTAAGATCATATTTCTCAGGTCTTCCATTCCAACTTACTTTATTTAATTCCTTTGTCCATTTTCCATTTTCCGAAAGAACTGCTATTCTTTCAGTAATTTCATATTTGAAATCTGCCATTTTAATTCCCCCTTAGATTATTTTTTATAAAAAAATTTAATATTTAAAAGTTCTGGATCCTTTAATTAAACTTTAAATTTTCTTTTCTCCTAAAATCACTATAGGAATTTACCCAATTAAATTTAGTTAATAGTTTTGCTTGTTCACTTACTGCCTCAAAATGGGCCATTCCACATTTTATCTTTAATTCTTCTACACCAGTTAAATTTTCCTTATCTTTTTGAAATTTAGTTTCAACTATAAAATAAAGCTCTTGTTTACCATCTTCATTTTCATAGACAATGGCCCAATCTGGAGTATAATTACCATAGGGAGTATCTATTACAAACCCACCTTTATGAAGTTTAGTAAATAGTTTTACGTTTTTATCCGCATCTAATTCTTGGGCAAATTTAAATTCACCTTCACTGTCAAATTTATAATACTTATTCATTCCTTTTTTAGTAGAATTATTTATAGGATCTAGTGGATACATGTATTTCTTGGCATCTCCTATCTCAGTATTAATAATAGTATCCATTTCAAATATTTCTTTATCACCTAATTTATATCCTTTTATTAAATCATACTCTATGGGGTTTTTACTTACATGGTTGATTAAAGTAGATTTAACTATCTGTAAACCTAAATCTAAATTTTCTTGACTATTAAAAAGATGTTTTTTCTCTACTCCATCATAGATTCTTCCCAGAGCCTTCCTTGGCAAATCTGTAGCTTCCATAATATAATCTACCACTTCAAATTTTGTTCTCTCTATTTTTATTTCACCGTCTTGAATTTTCCTATCTGTTTCATGTACTTTTTCCATCTCAAAGCCCTTTACCCTATCCCTAATCTCTTTTGCTTCCTCAATGGTCAAATATTGTTCATCTAATTCCCTATATTTAAATTCTTTGTTTATATTATCTATAGCTTCATCTATAAATACATCATCTTCTATTTTTACCTTATAATAACTTCTAAGTTCAAGCCTGTCCTTTAAATTAAATACTATTTCCCTAAACCCTTCTTCATTTATAAAAGAATTCCAAGTATTTTTGACTTCATCCTCGTCTCCATTTTCTATTGAAATTCTCTTGGAACCTTTTTCACTCATTACTTCTACAATCTTTTCCCTTAATTTAATAACATGGGAATTTAATTCTTCATTTTCAAATTCTAGATTTTCTAGCTTCGTGGATATATCTTTTTTAAGTTTATTGTTTTTATCTATAATCCCATTATTTCTTAACTCTGTTATAAATTCAGTTGCCAAGTCAGAATCTATAACTTCTTCCCTTAGACCTGCCTTTTTAAATATTTCATATGCAACATTTATATCTACTTTTTCTTTATCAAAACCAGTGTCTTCATTGTATGATTTTTGAAGTGATTTGCTGAATTCATCATAACTACTATTAGCAACAACTGTTAGTACATTGTAGTCTATATCTTTATGCCTTTCACCATATATATCTACTGGAAGTCTAAGTCCCCTACCTATTTCTTGCTTCTTTGCTATTTCATTATCTGATTTTTTTAAAGTGCAAAGAGTAAATACATTGGGATTATCCCAACCTTCCCTTAAGGCTGAGTGAGAAAATATAAATGCCAGTGGAGTCTCAAAGGAAAGTAACTCTTCTTTTCTCTCAAGTATAAGTTCAATCCCATTGGCTATGGCTTCTCTTTCTGCCTTTCTCCAGTTTTCTTTCTCAAGTCTAGATTCATCAAGTTTCGCTACCTTTTGATTTTTATCAATGGCAAAATATCCTTGTCTAACAGCTTTTACATCTTCATAGTTTTTAAAATAATCACTATACTTTTCAAATTGCTTTTTATATTCTGGTCTATTTATAACCTTTTCATAAACTTCATCAAAAAGTTTGAAGTATTCACCGTCTTCCCCATCTTTTCCACGAACTTTAGCAACTTCATCTATAAAGAAAAGTGAAAGTGCCTTAATTTCTTTACCAGCATCCAAGAGCTTAAATTGTTGGTCTAAATGGGATTCTATAGCTATTTCCATCTGATATCTTACAATATCAGCTTCAGTAAAGGGAATATCCTCTTCCCCTTCTTTAAGTTCAATCATTCTTCCATTGTTATCTAACTTTAAAACCTTATCATCTACTCTAGGATTTTCAGCTATTCTCATTCCTTCATACTGTTTTAAATCCCCAGAAAGCTCAAATAAATCTCCATTAGATTTATTTGCATCAATGGTTCTAATCTTTGGCTCTTTGCCTAGATCTTTATGAAGTATTTCTATCTTAGCATTTAAATCTTTTGTAATACCTCTAAATTTAATATAGGGGTAATCCTTGGGAATTCTTCTTTTAACAGTTCTCACCCTAATTCTCTTTACAAGTTCATTTTCATATGCATCATAAGAGTCAAGTCTATATACTACATTTAAATTTTTCCTGTGGGTAGCCGAATATCTTAAAATGAATCTTGGTTTTGTGAGGTATATAGCCTTCATAGTTTCTGTAAAATCCTTGTCACTACTACCATCAAATTTTTGTGGTTCATCTATTATTATAATAGGATTAATATATTTCATCTCTTCCCAAGCAGATATTCCAAGTAAATTTCCCTCAGCCTCTTTATCCCTAAGTTTATTATTTTTACTATTAAAAGCCTGAGTATTTATTACAAGAATAGAAAGACCGTTTTTATTTATAAAATCATCTCTAATCTTCCCTACAGGGTCCTTCATATTTGCATCATAAACTATAGTATGCTTAGTTATATCTATTCCATCATAGTCTTCTGCAAACTTTTCCTTAAATACCTCTATACTTTTCTCTACCCCAAGTCTTATAGGTACGGATGGTACTACTATAATAAATTTATTAAAAGCTTTATTATATTTAAAATGCAGATCTAGTATGGTCTTTAAATATACATAAGTTTTACCAGTTCCTGTCTCCATATCTATAGTCAGATTTAGTGCCCCACCTTCTTCATCTAATGAATCATTAAGTGGTAAGTTATTTCCATATTGAATATATCTTAATTCCTTTAAAAAATCATTTCCTGTGGAAATCTTAGCATTAGTAACAAAGTCACCAGTTCCAACATATTGCTTACGAAAATCATTTAATTTATCCCTATATATTGGATTTAAAACTGCTTTTTCTATATCATTAAATAAGTTTGATACAGATTCTACAGCACAAGTTTGATAGTCTAAATCTTCTATATTAAATTTTATCTTACTCACATTATCCCCCCTAAATCCAATATATCTTCTGGTCTTTTTTTCTACTTTCTTTTATAATAGTTCTTAGTTTTCTAGTAGTATTTACCTTTAAATCACAATCATCATCAAAAGCACTATCTCTTAAAACTATCCAAGAAAGGTCCGTATCTATATTTCCTATCTTTTCCACCATTTCTTCAGTTACCTTTTCTTCTAAACACACAAGCATGGTATCCCCTACTATATAAGTTCTATCTCCTATATTATCTAATTTTTTAATCTCTTCAGTAAGCTCAATATCTTGTCTTCTAAGCATAAGCTCATATACTACATCCAAATCTGTAAAATGCGGGTTGAAATCTTCTGAATCCTTCATGTTTTTATATTTCATTTCTGCTATATCTGCACCAATGCTTGTATCTACTATTCTTTTAAAGTTTGTATCTTCTACTCTAAATACTTTAAATCCTGTGTCTAAGCTTTCTATTCCTTCTTTATCTTTATATTTTTCTTTTACTTGTTTTGCTGAACGCCTTATTCGTTCTTTACCGATTTCTGTTAGGTAGTGAGGTTTCTTTATAGAATCTAAAAATTTAATACCATTTTCTGTTGTTTTTTTTGCTTTTCCTGTAGTTCTTTCTAAATTTTCATCTAAATTTTCTGGTAATTGTACCATAATATATTTTCTATTCCCATCATCTTCTGCATTAAAATCCATTACTGCATGGGCAGTAGTAGCTGAACCTGAGAAAAAATCTAGGATTATTGCCTCTTTATCATCTTTTAGTATCATTTTTAATAATTTAATTAGCAACGATATTGGTTTTGGATAATCAATACATCCTCCCATACCCAAAATCTCTAATTCTTTTATCGCCTGTTCATTAGTTTTAACATCATTTTCCTTATCAAGCTTGATATCCATATAATTTTTTGGGGCTTTGTATTTTAAGTTATCATCTTTTCTTTGATATCTTATGGAGAATTGATTTGACTTAATCAAAAAAAATGTACCTAATTTTATCTCATTATTTACTGTTTCTTGTGTCCATTTAAACTCACCATTTAAAATCACCTTTTCTTTATTATAATAATTATCTATTTCAAAATTATTTAATAATTCTACTTTACCCCTATCTCCTTTTTGTTCCACTCCTTCTTTTATATTAGGAAAATAAATAGAGTTTTTAGGAAATGTTAAAGTTCTTCTTGGATTCCCAGTATTTAATAAAGGTGCATCACAATTATCTATTTCATCTCCAAAATATTGATAATTATTTCTTTGTTTTTCATAACATAAAACAAATTCTGTTGTTTTTCTAGATTTATCTGCTAAAGAAGGTGGTGTTTCTGTATTTGTCCATAAAAAACATTCTATAAAATTATGCTCTCCAAATATTTCATCACATATCTTCTTTAAATTATAAACTTCATTATTATCAATAGATATAAATATCACTCCATCATCAGTTAGTAAATCCTTTGCTACTTGGAGCCTAGGGTACATCATGTTTAACCAATTTGAATGGTATCTTCCAGAATCAGCACTGTTTTTTACAAGTCTATTTCCATATTCATCTACATCACCTTTTAGCTTGTCATATTCTTCTTTGCTTATTGTAAAATCATCT
>CAZPLK010000020.1:0-10515 GCA_964587565.1 uncultured Muribaculaceae bacterium | reverse complement strand
ATGAAGTACTATTAGCAAATGAAGAATTAAGAAAAGAATTCTATGATACCCTTAGTAAATTTGGTAGACATTTAAAATTAGCTTTAGAATCTGAAAGAGTTTATAATTCTTTAAGCCAAGATGAAATAAATAAATATAAAAAAGACTTTAAATTTTATCAAGAACTAAGAAAAAGTGTAAAGATAAGATATTCAGATACCATAGATCATAAGGAATATGAAGCTCAAATGCAAAAGCTTATGGATAATTACATTGCTGCTGAAGATATAATAAGGATTACCAATCCTGTAGATATTCTTGATAAAAAGGGATTTGAAGAAGAACTTAATAGATTAGGCTCACCTAGGGCAAAGGCTGATGCTATAAGGACTAGAATGACAAGAAGCATAAATATGAAATGGGACGAAAATCCTCTTTATTACAAAAAGTTTTCTGAAAGAATTGAGGAAACATTACAGGCTTATAAAGATAAACGAATTAGTGAAAGAGAATATTTTGAAAGAATGAATGATTTAAAGAAAAATTATCAAAAGGGCTATTCAGGTATAGAATATCCTGACAATATTAAAGATAAGCCTAATGCTCAGGCCTTTTATGGAGTAACTGTTGATGTAATTAGAGAAACAAATGAAGTATATGATGTGGGAAATATTAAAGGTGATATTAGTGAAGAACAAATAGCTAAAATATCTATGCTTATTGAAAATATTGTAGCCAAATATACTAAAGTAGATTGGTATGATAATACAGATGTTCACAATAGGATAGAACAAGAGGTTGAGGATTTACTATTTGATTTTGCTGAAACTAATAATATAGATTTAGATTTTGACCAAATTGATAAGATACTAAAAGAAGTAAGAACTGTAGCATTGAAAAGGTATTAAAAGGTGATATGATGACAAAACATACAGTAAACTATGGAGAAAAAGAAATAAATTTTGAATTAAAAAGAAAGAATGTAAAAAACATCAATCTAAACATTAGACCAGATATGAGTATTGCAGTATCAGCAAATGAAGATGTACCACTAAATATTATAGAAAATTTTGTTAAAGAAAAAGGCCCTTGGATATGTAAAAATATAGATTATTTCAAGGAATTTCAACCGGATGAAAAAAGTGAAAGAGAATATGTAAGTGGAGAATCATTTAAATATCTTGGTAGGCAGTATCGCCTAAGGGTAAGAAAATCAGAAGCAGAAACAGTCAAATATTTTCGAGGATTTATCTACCTTTATGTTAAAGATAAAAATGACTTTAATAAGAAAGAAAAACTATTTAATGATTGGATGCATGAAAAAGCAAATATACATTTCAATGAATCCTTAAATAGAATGTATAAATTAGTTAAGAATTATAATATTGAAAAACCAAGTATAAAAATTAGAGAAATGAAAGCAAGATGGGGGTCTTGCCATAGAGAGGATAATATTATAATTTTAAATTCAGAATTAATCAAAGCACCAAAACATTGCATAGATTATGTGGTTCTCCATGAACTTATTCATTTTAAATATAAAAATCATAATGATAAATTCTACACATTTCTAACATCACTAATGCCAGACTGGGAGAAACGGAAGAAAATCTTAGATGAGGAAGTGGTTAAGGAACTATAGAAATGAGGAAGAAAAGAAAATTAGAATTATTTGAAAAATAAAGAAGGATTTAGGGGATGAGTGTAGAATAGAATAGTATAGGTAAGATTTACTGCTTATGTAAAAAATAATAGTCTTAAAATAATTTAAGACTATTATTGTAACATGGTAAAGTTACATAAGAAAATACATTAAGAGGAGGTGTACTAATGAAAGAAACCATAACTTTTCGATCTATAGGTGAAAAAGATGAAATAATATTACCTATTCACTATAATCATATGATTCAGGCGATTATATATAATCAATTAGACGATGAATTAGCAGAATTTTTACATGAAGAAGGTTTTCAGAAAGAAAAAAGAACTTATAAATTATTTACTTTTTCAAGATTACTAGGAAATTTTGATTTAAATAGAAAAAATGGACAAATAAAGTTTAATGGTCCTGTAAAATTAATTATTTCTTCTCCTTACAATGAATTTTCAAATTCTATAGGAAATAGTATTTTATCTTCTAAGGTTATTAGGCTTGGAAACAATAAACTAGAAGCAAAGGAAATAGCTGTGGCAAGAGAAACTGTAAATAGTAATGAAATAAAGATTGAAACAATGTCTCCTATAACTACATATAGTACTTTATTCAGAAAAGATGGGAAAAGGTTTACCTATTATTTTAATCCACAAGAAGAGGAATTCTCTGAAATAGTAAGCAATAATTTAAAAAATAAATATAAGGCCTTTTATATGAAGGATCCACCTGAAGAAGATGTGACAATAGAACCTATTAGTAGATGTAAAATGTCTATACTTAATTACAAAGGCTTTATAATCAAAGGCTATATGGGAAAATTTCATATGAAAGGACCTGTACCACTATTACAAATGGGGGTGGAAAGTGGACTTGGTGGTAAGAATAGTCAAGGATGTGGGTGTGTGAAAATGATTTAGGAGGTGAGAAAAATTATTGAAGGAATAATACAAATTGGAGAAGTATTAAAATCTGATGATCCTATACTAAACTTTATTGAAGAACTTCAACCGACAAAAAAAAATAAACAATTGAATGTGCTAAAATTTAATTTTTTATTAGAAGAAGATAAGTTAGAAATAGATGTAAATGAAGAAATGGATAATAATACGGCAAAGAAATATACTTTTGTAGGTTCGGCAGACGGGCCTAGTTCTCCACAATGGTATGTATCTAGTACATCTAGTAATTATCACTTAACAGAAACTTTTTATAATCTTTCTAATTTAGGTTTAGGATTAGAATTAAATAAAAAAATTGAACAAATACTTGAAAACTTTTATGTGGATTTTGGAGAAGAAATGAAGTCAAAATATCGATATGCCTTAGATTTAAATAAATGTTCAATTATAAATAGAACTATGGAAGATATCTACAAAGAAACGAAGAAAGAAGTGGATGATGAGAAAAATTTAGGAAAGAAACTTTTAGAAATAATAAAAACAGAGTTTGAAAAATATCTAAAAGAAGAAAAGGAAGTAGACTCTGGAGACATAGGTCTATATACCATATTTGTTGATGGAGAGCCTTTATCAAATCATAGAGAGTATCAATATGCCGTAATAGAATCTAAGAAACCTAAATCTAAGGGAAAAAAAGGGAATAATGGGGTATGCAGTATTTGTGGGACTGCTGAAGATCTCTCACAAGATATGACTAAGATGAAGATTAAGTATTATACTACAAATCAGTTAATATTTGCTAGTGATATATCAAAGAATAACTATTATAAAAATATGCAAATGTGCTTAGATTGTATGTTTAAATACCTAGCTGGAGAAAACTATGTGATAAATAGATTAAATAGTAAACTTGCAGCATTTGATGTGTATATAATCCCCCAATTTATTTATGGACAACCTTTGAACGAAAATGATTTAAACATTGCCACTGATAGAATAATTAATTCTTTTAATACTGTAAAATCCTATAAAGCAATAGAAGCCTTAAGAGATGAAATAATGGGGTCATTAGATTTAAGAGATCAAAGCAGTTATTTTCTTTTAAATTTCATGTTTTTCAAAAGGAATCAAAAGGCAACAAAAATACAAAGACTTATAAAAGATGTAGATCCATCTATTTTTGAGAAGATTAGGATTTCATCGGAGAAAGCGTTTATAGATTTTCAAAAGATTTTAGGACAGAAATATAGAGGGCCTATTAATTTAACTACAATATATTATATGACACCTATAAGATTAAGTCGTGGAGAAGCAGTTGAATATAGAGATGTTCTTGAAACCTATGATGCTGTACTTACAGGTAAAAAATTGAATAAAAAGCATCTTATAAAAAATTTAATAGAATGTATAAAAATAATAAGGCTTTCTAAAGGATCTTATAATATAGATCCTGAAAAAGAAATATTAGAATTCTATGTAATGAGAGCTAATATGTATATTAAGTTTCTTGAATATATGGATTGCCTAAAGGAGGGAGAAGGTTTGGATGTATCAGAATTAAAGGTTAAAGATAATATTAAAAATTATATTGAACAAATAGGATATGATGAACAAGAAACAGCGATGTTTTTATTAGGGTATTTAATAGGAGAAATAGGGAATGTTCAATATAAAAAGACAGAAGAAGGCAATAAGCCTATATTGAATAAACTTAACTTTAATGGTTTAGATAAACAAAAAATCATAAGGCTTACAAAAGATGTATTTAATAAACTAAATCAAGAAAAGATACGACAATATAATGAAGTAACTTTCTTTGAAATGAAAAGACTTTTAGATTCAAATATAGATAATTGGAAATTAACTAAAGATGAAAGTTTGTTTTATGTTCTTTCAGGATATTCTTTTGCAACTACGATTCCAATGCTAAGAGAGAAGGAGGATGTTTCAAATGACTATAACTAATAATGAAATATTATATCTTTATGATGCAAAGCTTACTAATCCTAACGGGGATCCAGATGAGGAAAATAGACCCCGTATGGATTATGAACGAGAGATGAATTTAGTATCAGATTTAAGGCTTAAACGATATATAAGAGATTATATATATGCAAAAGGCCATGATATATTTGTTCGAAGGGTAGATGATAAACCAGTAACTGCAGACAAAAGAATAAAAGATTTGAAGGATTCTTCAAATGATTGGATATTAAACAACTTAACTGATGTTAGGATGTTTGGTGCTACTATGACAGTTAAAAAAGATACTAAGACTTTTATAGGGCCTATCCAGTTTAATTGGGGTTATTCCTTAAATAAAGTGGAGCTTCTTGAATCAAGCATTACTTCACATTTCTCTGCTAGTGAAACTGCTACTCAAGGAACAATTGGTAAAGATTTTAGGGTTAAATATTCATTGATTGCTTTTTCTGGGGTAGTAAGTGGAAATAGAGCAAAAAAAACCATGCTTAAAGATGAGGATTTACTTTTATTAGATGAGGCTATGAGATATGCTATACCAAATCTTGCAACGAGGAGTAAAATTGGACAGTATCCAAGACTTTATATTAGAGCTGAATATATAGATAATGAGACTATATTGGGAGATTATAGGGACTATATTGAATTAAGGGAAGATGTTTCTAATGTAAGAGATATAAATGAATATTCTCTAATAATAGACAGGTTAGTTGAACTACTTGAAGGGAATAAAGATAAAATAAAAAAAATATACTATTTTATAGACGAAAGATTAGAATTGATGTTAAAAGATGAGAAAGTTAGCTTTGAGGAGGCTTTTAAGGATTTGCCACTAAAACAGATAGAGTAAGGTGATGATTATGAAAATGATTATATTTGAACTGTGGGGAAAATTTGCTCATTTTAGGAAATTTTATACTAATTCTTCTTCATTATCTTATTCAGTACCTCCTAGAACAACTATTGAGGGAATTATAGCTGCTTTACTTGGATATGATAGAGACAGTTATTATGAGCTATTAAATGCAGATAATCTACATGTAGCAGTTAAAAAATTAGGAAGATCTAGAAAAGTAATGCAATCAATAAATTATATGAAAGCTACTAGCTCTGGGGAATTAAACTCACCAAAAGAACATACACAGATTCCTTTCGAATTATTAGTTGGAAATAACAATATACGCTATAGATTTTATGTAACCCATGAAGATGAACAAGTGCTAAAAGAAATATCTGAAAGGATATCAAAAAATAGGCCTGTATTTCCTCTCTATTTTGGAAGTGCTCCTTTTAGTTGTTATATAGATTATATTGATAAATTAGAATGGACCTGGAATGAAAATGCTGAATATGAGCTTATTTCTACAGTTATAAATAACGATAAAATTCAAGAAATAGATATAATAAATATTGAGGGACATCTGATGAGAGAACGGATGCCGAGGGATTTTGGTAAAGGTAGAGTAATTAAGGAAGTAACAACTTATGTTTATGAAGATGAAGGGAGACCTTTAAGAGCTAGGATTGATGGTAAATATGCAAGACTTTCTAATGGAGAAAGTATAGTATTTTTATAGAATGAAGGTGATGTTTGTGAAATATTATTCTCATCCAGGAAAATTAATGATAGAACATCTAACGGAAGTTAGGGATATTTCTATACAACAGGTGCCTTATGAGTATAAAGAGGCTTATGAAATAGTATCCTTATGTCATGATTTTGGTAAATACACCACTTATTTTCAAGAATATTTAAGAAATCAAAAAAAGACTAGTTTATCAAATCATGGATTTATATCTGCCGTATTTAGTGGATATATTGGATTGAAATACTATGGGGAAGGAAATATCCTTCCCTTGATTATATATAATACAATATTACATCATCATGGGAACTTAGAAAGCTTTTCGACAAATCTTCCAAGTAAATTTAAAGATGTTTCAAGAATTCATTTTCCTGTAAAAGTTATAGAAAAAATAGATATAGGATATAAGCAAATTGAAGATATGAATAAAAATATCAAATATATAAGAGTAGATATGGAAAGATTAAATTTTTTAGAAGAGTTTGAAGAATTTGTTTTAGAGGACAATGTTATAGAAAACACATTATCAAAGCTTAGAAGACTAGATTTGTTATCTGTAAGAGATTTAAAATCGGACAAAAATTATTTTATCCATCAAATACTATATTCGGCTTTAATTTCTGCAGATAAAATAAGTGCTTCAAATACTTTTATTCCTAAAGAAATGTACGTTGATTACGAAACATTAAATATTATTAGAAATAACAAGTTTGGGAAACCTACCAATGATATAAATAAAATAAGGACAGAAATCTTTGAAAAGGTATTAAATAATATAGAACGAAATTATGATAAATCAAATATCTTTTCTATAACGGCTCCAACGGGTACGGGGAAAACTATTACAGGTTTTTTTGCAGCTTTAAAGTTGAATGAAATGCTCGGAGGTAATAGAAAGATTATATATTCATTGCCTTTTACATCTATAATAGAGCAAAATTATGATGTATTATTTGATATGTTCAAAGGAATAGAAAATTTTCAAAGAAACTATAGTAGTTATATTATTAAACACCATAATTTATCAACAGTGGAATATGAAAGTGAATATAGAGATTATACCAAGACAGAAGCAGAATTGTTAATAGAGAATTGGTTTAGTGGGGTAATAGTGACTACATTTGTTCAGCTTTTAGAAACTTTAGTAGGAGTAAGAAACAGAATGCTTAAAAAGTTTAACTCTATAAAAGGTTCAATTATTATATTAGATGAGATTCAAGCGATAGATATAAAATACTTTGAATTAGTAGATTATATTTTAAGAAAAGCGTGTGAGTATTTAGACGTAAACATAATCATTATGACAGCTACAAAGCCATTGATATTGGCTGATGCTTTTGAACTTCTAGATGATAATGAAAAGTATTTCAGATCCTTTCAAAGAACTAGATTAGTACCTAGATTAAAAAATATTACTGCGGATGAATTTGTAAATGAATTCATAGAAAATTTAGAAGACAAGTCTTATATGATAGTTTGTAATACTATTAAGCAATCTCTAGAAGTTTATAAGGGATTAAGGGATATAGACAGAGATGTTTATTATTTATCTACTAATATTCTTCCAATACACAGAAGAGAAAGAATACAGGAAATAGAGGAATGTTTACGATGTAATGATAATATAATTCTTGTTTCAACTCAAGTAGTTGAGGCTGGGGTAGACCTAGATTTTGATGTGGTAATAAGGGATATAGGACCTATAGATTCAATAATCCAATGTGCAGGAAGGTGTAATAGAAATAATAAAAATGAAGTAGGGGATGTATACATATATTCTATAGTTGATGAAATAGGTAAAAACTTTGGCAATTATGTCTATGGGAATACTTTAATAAATATTTCAAAAGATATTCTTCAAGATAAGAAAGTAATTAGCGAAGAAGAATATTTCAAATTAATAAATGATTATTTTAATAAAATAAAACAAAATAAATCTCAAGAAATGTCTAGAAAATTCATAGAATCTATTGAAAAGTTAGATTTTACTGAAAGAGAATATTCTATAGATAGTTTTTCTCTAATTCAAAACAACCCTGGCTATATTGATGTATTTTTTATATATGATGATAGAGCTAGAAAAGCATATGAAAACTATTTGAAATTATCTAGTATAAAAAATATAAATAAAAAGAGAGGATTATATTTAGATATTCAAAGGGATATGAAGGATTATATAATATCTATCCCAATTAAATATTTTAGAAGTTTTACTACAGATAGGGGAATGATTTTTTTACCTAAAGAAGGTATAGAACAGTTTTATGATGATGAAACAGGTTTTAAGAGAGACGAAGAGGATGAATGCATGATATTTTAGGGGTGATTTATTGGAAGATTTAAATGTAAACGGAACTTTAATATGGTATTACTATATTTGTAAAAGGGAAGTTTGGCTGATAGCTCATAATATAGTTTCGGATCAAGATGATACAAACATTGATATAGGAAGATTTATACACGAAAATTCTTATAAAAGAAAGAAAAAGGAAATTTCTATTGGTAATATAAAGGTTGATGTGCTTGATAAAAAAGATGGATATTTGATGATAGGTGAGATAAAGAAAACCTCAAAGTACCTAAAAAGTTCAAAGATGCAATTAGCCTACTATCTTTTAGAACTTAAACGGCATGGTTTAGAGGGAAGGGGAATGCTTATGTTTCCTCAGGAAAGAAAGAGGGAGATTATAGAATTGACTGATGAGCTTATAGGGGAGTTAGAAAATACTGAAATGGATATTTTAAAGATCTGTTACAAGCCTTATCCACCAAAGCCTATCAAAATTAATATGTGTAGGAATTGTGCATATGGCGAATTTTGTTGGTCTTAAGGAGGTGATAATTTTATGAAAAAGACTTTGTACATCTTTAATGATGGAGAGATAAAAAGGAAAGACAATACTTTATATTTTGAAACTGATATGAATAGAAGATATATTCCAATAGAGGATATTAGTGATATATTTGTATTTGGTGAAGTAAGTTTAAATAAAAGCCTCTTAACATATATATCACAGAAGGAAATACTTATGCATTTCTTCAATTATTATGGTTATTATTCAGGAACATATTATCCAAGAGAACATTTAAATTCGGGGTATATGATACTTATGCAGGCAGAAAATTATTTAGATGATAATAAAAGGATGACTATTGCTAGTAAGTTTGTTGAAGGAAGTAGTAAAAACATGTTAAATGTAATTAGATATTATATGAATAGAGGTAGGGATTTAGAAGGCATTGAAAATGTTATACTATCTTTACAAGAAGAGATCCCATACTGTAAAAATATTAGTCACTTAATGGGCATAGAAGGAAATATAAGGGATATGTACTATAAAGCTTTTGATGAGATAATAGATAATAGCGATTTTATATTTGAAAAAAGAACTCGAAGACCACCTAAGAATGAGCTAAATGCATTAATCAGTTTTGGGAATTCCTTATTATATGTTCTAGTCTTAAGTGAGATATATAAAACTCATATAGATCCAAGAATAGGATATTTGCATACAACAAATTTTAGAAGATTTACACTTAATTTGGATGTAGCAGAGATATTTAAACCTATCATTGTAGATAGAATTATCTTTACTCTTATAGGAAAAAAAATGATAACAAAAGATGATTTCGAATCCGATATGGGTGGAATTTTATTAAAAGAAAAAGGGAGAAAAACTTTTGTTCAAGAGTTTGATAAAAAGTTATCTTCCACTATAAAACATAGGGAATTAGGAAGAAATGTATCTTATAGGAGATTAATAAGAATGGAATTATATAAATTGGAAAAGCATTTAATTGGAGAAGAGAAATATGAGCCCTATGTTTCAAGATGGTAGTAGGTGATATAGATGTTTGTAATTTTAGTTTATGATATAGGAGTAAAAAGGGTTGCAAAAGTTTTAAAAACTTGTAGAAAATATTTATATTGGGTTCAAAATTCAGTATTTGAAGGAGAAATATCTGATGCTAATTTAGTAAAATTGAAACTTGAATTAAAATCAATAATAGACGAAGAAAAAGATTCTGTGATAATATATTCTTTTAGGACGACCAGATATTCAAATGTTGAAATAATGGGTATAAAAAAAGGTGGAGAAGATAACTTTTTATAATATGCAGTTATTTGTATAAACATACAGAATTGTCGTCGACCCTAGGTAGTGCAAAAACCCCTGGGGATCGACGACAATTTATTTTTTATAAGGAACATTGAAAATTCAATAGTTGTAGTAGAAAACTAAGGAAAACAAACTGGATTTTTCTTGTTTTTTCTTATTTGACAAAAAATGAAAAGTATAGTAATATCAACATATAGAATGGATTTATAGACTACCTATAAGGAATTGAAACATAGATATATTTTAAATTAACTGAACATTACAAGTACATTTATAGACTACCTATAAGGAAT
>CAZPLK010000019.1:2942-10945 GCA_964587565.1 uncultured Muribaculaceae bacterium | reverse complement strand
AATTTATGGATTATAATTAATAGGGTAAAAAATAATCTTATTTGTGTTATAGGAGTTCACAAAAATGGTAAAAAATGAGATTGAGATAGACGTAAAGGTAAAGTGCATCGAAAATAAACTAACTCAGCAACAACTAGGTGAAGCGATAGGAACCAGTGGTCAATATGTCAATCGTATAATTAAAAAGAAAGATGGCATAATTAACAAGAAATTTGTCGAAATGATGGAAGCATTGGGATACGATATTGTAATTTCCTATGAAAAAAGAAATTAAAATAAATAAACGGAGCATTAATGTGAAAGAAAAAATTAGAGTTATCCAGTATTTAGGAAGTAAAGTTAATATTTTGGATGCGATTGAAAAAGAGATAAAGAAAATTACTCCGGAGCATGGAACTGTTGTAGATTTATTCTCAGGAACCGGAGTCGTTTCAAGCTATTTGGCAGATAGTTATCGCGTAATAGCAAATGATGTCCAGGAATATAGCAGCTTGATTACAGGTGTATTAATAAAGAATAGTAGGTCACTAATCGGTTATGATGACTTAATTAATTCTGAGGCATATAAAAATAATAAGTACGAATTATGTAAATATTTTAAAGATATTCTCGAATATGAACAGCAAGTTATTGAAAATAATGATACAGAATTACTTGCCAAATTATGTGAATGCAATGTGTTTTATAACGGGGAAAATATCTCAGATACATCAAGAGACGAATTAAAAAAAATATTTGGCGAAAGCATAAATATGTTTACAGATGAATCTATAGAAAAATTTAAAAATGATAGAGATATTTATGCACTATTTACTTTGTATTATTCAAACAGCTACTTTTCTGTTGAACAATGTATAGAAATAGATTCAATTAGAAAAGCAATCGATATGATTGAAACAAATAGTACTGAAAATTCTGTAACAAAAAAAATTTTAATGGTATGCCTACTTCATGCAGTATCAGAAATTGTTAGCAGTGTTGGTAAAAATTTTGCTCAACCGATAAAGGTAGTAGATGGTTCTGGAAAAATTAAAACTTTTGCAATAAATAGATGTATGAGAGATAGAAAACTTAAAATTGAAGATCCTTTTAAAGAGATGTTAGAAATTCTTAATAGAAGAAGGAAAATTTATTCTGATAGCAACAAAGCATATACATTGGATTCGTTTGAAGCAATTGAAATAACTGAAATAAAAGCGGCAGACACTTTTTACTTAGATCCTCCATATACTATTGATCATTATTCTCGATTTTATCATGTGTTGGAAACATTGGTTAAATATGATTATCCTATACTAGAAGAAAAGAAATATAATGGAAAGATTTATCTGATGAATGG
The DNA here is from genome assembly GCA_964587565.1 of uncultured Muribaculaceae bacterium. GTDB lineage: Bacteria > Bacillota_I > Bacilli_A > RF39 > UBA660 > DUPI01. The sequence goes on along the minus strand of CAZPLK010000019.1, from coordinate 9,606 downwards.
AAGATATAGAAACGATAGATTTCAATCTAATTATTGTATTCCATCGAAAGGAAAAATGGAATTTGAAAAATTAATTGAAACTATTTCTAGTACAGGAGCCAATATTATTATGAGTTATTCTGATTCAGATGATAATCAGGATACGAGGAAAAGAGTTGTAAGTAAAGTGGAATTAATGGAATTGTTAAAGAAAAATTATCCTAATGTCAAGATGAGAAATATTTCGCATAGATATAGAAAACTTAGTAGTAAAAATTCAAATAGGAAGGAATTAGATGATGGTGAATTATTGTTTATTTGCCATTATTGATGTATATGGATAAATATATAGGAAATAAAAAAGTTATTGTTGATGGTATTAAGGAATTTTTGGAGGAAAAAGGCATATCAGATGGACTGATTATAGATGTGTTTGCTGGAACTACAAATGTTTCCCAGTATTTTAAACAAAGAGGATTTGATGTTATATCAAATGATATTAATGAATTCTCATATGTTTTAGGAAAGGCATATTTAGAAAACAATGAGTTTCCTTCATTTGAGAAGTTAATAAATGAAAGCGAGTTTAGTTCATTTGTTGTTTCAGAAGAAGATTTAAATAAAGACAAGTTGTATATACAGAGAAAAATAGAAGCTGATAAGATTTTTGAGGAAGGGTATTATCAAAAAATAAATTTTGATCAGAACATTGAGCCTTTATTGAAAGTATTACAGTATCTTAATAGAATAAGCTTAGAAAATTTATCAGAAGAAGAAGCATTATTTTTTGATTATTATACGGTTTGGGGAAGTCAATCGACATATAAAAGTGCTAGAGGAACAATAGGTAAAAGGAATTATTTTTCAGAAGAGAATGCAAAAAAATTAGGAAAAAGTTTGTGCTTAATTAAGAAATGGGCAAATAGCAATTTGATAACTGATTTAGAAAAATATATTCTGTTAGCGTGTATTATTGAGGAAGTGACGTTGAATGCCAATGTTAACGGTACTTTTCACGATTTCAATAGAAGTAAATTATATCCCAATGCAGAAGCAAAACTTTATTTTAAACCTATTATGCTTAATATTTTCGATGAAGAAAAAAAGTACATTGTGTTTAGGGAAGACGCTAATGAATTATATAAGAAAAATGAGTTTCAAAATATCGACATTAGTGAATCCGTTTTGTATATTGATCCGCCATACAATTTCAGACAATATTCGGCATATTATCATATGTTGAATTTTATAGCAAAATATTGCGATATTGATGATTTACTTGAATATGCTGCTGAATTTAAATTTGTAAGAGGTCAAAATATGGATGATAATTTCAATTCTAGATATTGTTATAAAGATAAATTTGTGAGAGCATTAACAGAATTGATAGACGATACCAAATCCAGACATGTGTTGATTAGTTATTATGATGAAAATAATCATTGGAGCCATGGAAAAAAGGAAGCATCATTTGAGGGAAGAGATGCAATTATTAATATACTAAAAAATGTTGAAGGGTTTTCATATTATGATAAAGATCCATCAACTATAAAAAGAAAAAATTATCAAAGTCAAAGTGGTGGACATAAGAAAATGATAGATGAATTATTATTTTATGCAAGGAGGTAATGGAAATGTGGATAGCTGCAGATGAGTTGGATCTATTAGATGCAATCTTTGAACCAGAAGAACTGATACCAAGAAATCAAAAAGGTAACTTTAAGTTACGTCATATTTCTTTTTTTAACACGGGTGCAAAAGCAATAACAAATATTTGCAAAAATCTTGAAAGAGTTGCAATGCATGATAAGGGGATAGCACATCAATATATAGAAGCATTGAGAAAAATGGGAGTTCTTAATAAGAATGAAGAAATCACAAAATATGGAGAGATGCTTCTGAAAATCATGTACTATGACAATAATAGAATAATCGATGAAATGTCCCAACCTAATATTAGTGTTAGTGGCTTGTCTGAAGATATTCCATTTGTAATTGAGTTTTTCTTGTTTTCAGTTGTAAAAAAATGTTTAGATAGTCAGCTAGAATGTGACGCCTGTGGAATAGTACATGATGATTTGGCGGAAGAGCCAATGGATAGCATTAAATATTTTTTTTCAAATATCATTGATACAATAAAAGAGCCAACAAATAAAAACAATAATCTGAATGCATTATTTTCATTTGATAATGATGAATTTTATTATACGATACAAGGAATGAACTTTTCAGGATATGAGGTAAAGCGTTTATTCCGTTTGCCTCCGAATGATATGCAGAAAGCATGGAAAGCGTATTCAAAAGTACTGAGCACTGTCAAAACGACTAATCAGGCTACATTAACAAGTCGAGAAAAAAGATATTATGAATATGCCAATTATTACGATAAGTTGGTTCAAAAGGATGTTAGAAACAGGGTAAAACTGTCAATCATTAACTATATTTTACTTGATTCAATTGCAACACAGAGAAATAAGATAAAAATAGTACATAAAAAGGAATATGATGCAATTATACCGCATGCATTTATTGAAGAAGTATTTGAAAAATACAAGTTAAAAGAGGTTTATAATTTAGTATATTACGAGAAGGATAGTAAATATATTACTAACCAAATTAAACCATTAGCAGTTTCTGATCAGGTTGTGACTGCGGTTGATGGAAGTAAAATGTTTGTTTTACAAGAAGGAAATTTGAGAAACCAGCATGTTAATTTAGGCGATGAGATAATGTTTACAAGTTTAAAAAGAGATCAAATATTGAGAAGTTATGTATATAAGATTTTAGAAATGAGAAAACAAGGAACAGATATTGAAATTGACGTGGAAAAACGTGAAGAGATGAACAAGAGCATGGAAGATAAAATTATTGATAGATTTAAGGAGGATTAAGTAAATGGCTAACATTGATAAAATTGATGAATATAATAAGGGAACTCTATGGCCATATGATTATTCTGAAACATATTTGGCAACAAAACATATACAGAAACATCCTTTAATACTTATTGATGATTTGATCAATCAATTGCAAGCAGCAGTAACGAATGCGGGATTATTCTTTGATGATGATGATTTGTTAAAGGAAATTGCAACAGGATTAGTTAAGGGAAATGTAATTTTACAAGGACCTCCTGGAACTGGAAAAACAACATTGGCAGCAATTATATGTGATGTATTCAATGTTAACTATGAAGTTATCACAGCAGTTTCAGATTGGACGACTTATGATACAATTGGTGGGTTGCAGCCATCGGTTGATGAAGAAGGAAATGAAATAATTACAGGTAAAAATGGAAGAATTGTAGAGAGTATTATTGATTGCTGTAATTCTGTATTACAGAAAGAACATCATTCTGGAAAAGAACAAGCAACATGGTTAGTGGTCGATGAATTAAACAGAAGTGAAATTGATAAAGTATTTGGAGATTTATTTACCGTATTTGGGAGTGACGATCCGGATAAAAGAAAGTTAACATTGTGGTTTGAAAATGATAAAAATAAACAGCAATTGTATGTTCCTTTAAGATACAGAATTATCGGGTTGATGAATAATGTTGATAAAAACTTTGTATTTGATTTGTCGCATGGATTAGCCAGAAGATTTTCAATTATAAGTGTGCTACCACCTACAATTGAATCTGTTGAAAAAGAAATAGAGAAATGCAAAGAGAATCTAAAAAAGAAAATACCAAATAAAATATCCAAATCAGGAGCGACTGTTATTGATGAGAATTATATAGATAAATTGATTGTTGATACTGCATTTATCGGAGTTGAAAAAACAATGATATCCTTGTTAAAACATATTCGTTATGAAGAAGACGACACATATCTTGGATTACAATACGGAACTGCGCAAATTATGGATTTATATGAGAATATTTTCATACATATGATACTTGAAAATTATATGAATTTATCTGCATCTGATAAGGAGGTAAGTATAAAACACATTGTGGATGCATCAATAAACGATCGTATCGTACCACAGATTGATGGATTTGATTATTTAAAACGCAAGAAATTCTGTAAATATGTAGACGAAACAAGTGAGTTTGATTGGTTTACTAAAAGTAAGAGAACATTAAAATCACTTGATTAATTGGAGATAAAATATGGATAATAATCTATTTTCAGATGTCCAATTGCGAAGTTTATATGGAGATAAAAATTTTTTAGAATTCATTTCAGAATATTATTCGTCATATACAGTAAAAGATATTGCAATTTCTGGAATGATGAGTGACGAACAAGTCGAACAATTTTGGAAAATTTATATAAGAATTTTATTAGCCAACATAAATGATGTAATGGAGGCAATTGGAAGAATCGAAAAAAACATTTCTTTTTCGTATGAAGAGGTAAATGTTAAAGTGGCTGGCAGTATTAAAGGACGCCTAAGAATTAATGATTATGTTAAGAATAAGAGCATGGTTAGGATGCCAAAAGAATATCCGTGTGTAGTAAAAGAAAAGACATTCCAAACTGTTGAAAACGAATACTTAGTTTTTATAATAGGTCAAATTGTATTAAGAATGCTTTCATTATTGGAAGATGCAGAAAAGAATGGAAAATTACTTGGGCAAGAAACAGAGATAAGAATGCTCAATGATACAATAGATTACTTTTCTGCATTATTAAGAAAGCAACCATTTGTTCAAATCCAGTCAAATGAATTAATGAAAGAACATGATCATCAATTTGATGAGACAAAGATCTCATTAATTCATACAAGATTTGCTAAAGGTAAAATACGAAATGATTTTGCATATAAAAGAGTTTTTGACTGGTATGAAAAGTTTTCGAACAAGGGATTTACATGGATAGATGAAAACAATATCAGTATGATGGTCTATGATGACGCATTTTGTAATAAGTTATTTGAATTGTGGAATCTATATAGCATTGCAACAACATTTGTGAGAGATTTTGATATGGAAATTCTCGAAACAAATCCAGTAAGACCTGGCTTAAAAACATATGTTTACAAATTGAAAAGCATAGAGAATAGCATAATTGAAATACATTACCAAAAAGGATCAGGTTTATATTGGAACAATGAAGTTAAACAAGGTTGGTATTACGTTAGAGAAAGTTCAAATTCTGATTTAATTGGAATCCCAGATGTTTCTGTTAAGGTAGTAGGGGCGACAGAAAACATTACTATGATAGATTTAAAAAATAGAGTCAGAAGTGCAGGAGAAAATTCTGAGGAAATATACAAGATTATAGGGTATTTTTCAAATTTCTCTAAGTTTTTAGGGGAAATGTATGATTCAAACTATAAGAATCAAGCCGTCTTAATTTTTAGAAATGATGTAATACCTTTTAAAGAAGAACTTGAAAGTGAAAATGGTGAACGGATATGTGCTTTATCTACAGGAATAGGAAATAGTGAGAATGTTTGCGAAAATCAATTTAGACAGATTTGTAAATACATATTGAATATTCAAGGAATTACAGGAAGTAAATCGCAAGCTATCGCTAGTTGTAACAAAGAAGCGGATGAACGAATAGAAGACTTAAAAAAAGCTATGGATGCGAATGATGATGAATCAATTGAAAATATAATCTATGACATTGAGAATAAGACGCATTCAATTATTAAGGATATGTTTTCTGTTGGAGAGTTAATGAGTGTACTAGATGGTAAAAAGGAAGAATTACGTATAAATCATTTTCCGCATATTTGGGAGAAAATTAATTCGGATACAGTAAATACACTGGCTATGGCAGAATGTTTATTTTCTGGTTTGGCTCCATGTGATAGTGCAGATTATGCACCAGTATGTTTAGAATATTGTCGTGCACTTGAAATCCAATTAAATGCATTGATTTTTACTCCGTTTAAAAATACGCATAATGTGAATTCTTTGAATTCATCTAATTGGAATTATGAAAAGTTAACAAATACAAGGGAACTCACATTAGGGGAGTGTATTTTTCTGCTTGAAAAAACACAGGCACCACATCACAGTACAATTGAATTGAAGAATTTTATCAATAGTTCAATCAGAGAAAGCAACATACTTTTAAATGAGGGTGTGGATGTGTTAAGGAAAATAAATGTTTCAGTGAGGAGAAAAGCTGCACACACAACTATTATGTCGTATGATGAATTGCTTGAAGCTCGTCAAAGAGTATTAGGTATAGGTAACCTGAATTTGTTGTACATTTTACTTGATGATATACAAAGGTAAAATTATATATGTTTACAGTAGGGACAGCTGTGGGTTCATGCGGTCAACATATTTGAATAATTTTACTTCTGGTCAAGTGGGCTAGAGGTTCAAAAGGAATAGATAAGAAGATGAGAAAATGGTAGAATATACAAGGTTTATACGACGAATTAGTTTGGAACTCGTTTTATGGATATTCAAGCTTTTAGAATCCGATTTGGTTATAATAATGTATTAGAAGAACTGGTATATAGTTATGTAATGAATTTATTGTATGAGACGACTTCTCATGACGTTATAGAAGAGGCAAGAACAGAGTTTATTGAAGAGAAGAACAAATATTATAAATTTGGGCAAATAACGCGTGAGACGAGAGATGAAGTAATCAAAAAATTGCGAATGCAAGATTGATTTCATTTAGGGAGCTGGAAGCTTTATAGATCTAAACAACAATAAAGCTGAAAAGTGAGTACATTTTTAATACCTATTATGAAAATATTGATT
>CAZPLK010000019.1:0-2842 GCA_964587565.1 uncultured Muribaculaceae bacterium | reverse complement strand
GAAACTTTGCTATTCCAGGATAAGATTAAAGATACTGATGAATCAATTTCGATTAAAGAGGGTGCTCCATACTTAGAATGGATTCCACAATTTATTGCCCCACGACTTGTCCGAGATGTTACAGACGAAGTGGCAGCAAGAAAACTGGTAAATAAAGTAGATATATATCCATGGAAAGCAAGTAATTTTGTAGAATTTAGTGCTATAACAGAAATATATTCTATTAAAAAATTTGGAATAATTAGGGATAATATGATACCACAAATTTTGTAATTGAAATGGAGAAAGTAAAATGGGTCAAAAAAATTTAGAACCACATATGTGGACATTAGAAACTTTATTCAAGTCAATATACGATGTTCCAGTATATCAGAGACCTTATTCATGGGATAAAGAGCAGGTTCAAGTATTATTAAAGGATATTAGTGATGTTTACTTATCGGATGATAAAGAGAATGGATATTATACAGGAAATATTATTGTGTATGATAAAAATGAAAAGGTAGATGGGAATATTGTTAAATATGACATAATTGATGGCCAGCAACGTATTACGACATTTTCCTTGTTATTGTTAGGAATATATCATCTTGCGTTTACATATGCAGTATCAACAACGGACATGACATTAAATAATATTAAAAGTGCACTTTGGAAGGTAATAAATAGAAAATTTAAGAAAAATCTTCCAATAGTGAAACTAAACAGCATTGAAAAGAAGTGTTTCGCCGATTTGTTTGAATATGCTTTTGATAAACCGGCAGAACTTGGTGATTATTGTAAAAAATATGAAAGTATGTCAAAATTTGAAGAAAGAGTGGTAAATAATTTTATTTTTATTATAAGCTGGCTTAAAGAACATATTGCAAAAGATGCTAATTCTACACTGGATTTTGCAGATTATATTTTGCAATATGTTCAATTTATAGTAATAGAAGCAAATTGCAAAGAAAATAAAGTGTTTTCAATATTTGAGTCCATCAATAGTAAAGGAAAAAAGTTAGAGGAAATAGATCTTATAAAAACATATATATTCTCAAAATTAGATGAAAATTCTTATGCTACATATTTGAATAAATGGGGGCAATTGATTGTTAAGACTAAGGATAATCTCTATGATTATTTGTATAATTACATAAAGGCATATTTATGTTTTTATAGACAGAATATTTCTGCAGATAATTTCAAGACTATAGCCGCAAGAGATATGTTGACAGCATATGGAGTTTCAACAGAAAAAGAAGCATTTATGAAATTATTAGATGATATGTATGAGAAGGTGGATTTTTATATTATGCTTTCTGATGCGGAAATGGCAAATAAGTATGTCAAAAATAATAAATTTAGATTTTATTATAAAATCTTTACCGATGTAGCATATAAACACCCCAAAGCATTGTTTTTAAGAACACTGACGGATTATAGTGAAGGGAAAATTAATAAGAATGATTTGGTCGATATAGTATCGGAAACTATAGGTTTTATGGTTAAGTTTTTAACGATAAGTGATAGAGATAGTAAAGATGCCATTACGATGTTTTCAGCAATAATGTCTGATGTTTATGAAAATAAAAAGGTTGTAAAAGAAAACATTTTAACGGCAGTTGCTGCTGAATATATAAACAAGGGGATTACAACAGATAAATTGAAAACGCAGCTACTTTGTATCGATGCATTTAACCAGAATAAAAAGCTAACGACAGCTTTGCTTGCGTTATATGAATCTACAGAAAATGTATCAGGGGAGATAAAAATATCATATGATCAGGCATATACATTGCTCGATTCGTTTAGTGATGCATTTAGCTTGGATCATTTGCTTGTCCAGTCACCAAAAGCAGATGATGATCAATATAAATATTATCGTGATAAAATTAATGATACTTTAGTTTTAAAGGAGGGACATGACTTTCCGACAAGTACAGTAGTTGATGGAATGGATTATGAAACTTTTACTAGTCAGGTACTTAATAGGATTGGAAATCTAAGAATTTATTATCGCGATATGAATTCTGGAAGACAGAATACGGCAATTTCTTTAAAGGAGTATGACTTATTTAATATGTATGCTGATATAGAAAAAAGGGGTAAAGATATTGCAAACATTATTTTAGATTTTTGTATCCCACAGCCGCAAATTGATATTACAACAATTCAAAAGACTAGTAAAAAAAGATCAGAGGCAGCTTTCCCTAAGATGGATAAGCTTATTGAATTCAAATTGGTTAAACCGGGTGATCGATTGTATGTAATTACAGGGTGTAGTAAGCCAGAAGAAACAGAAGCGGTCCTTGTTGATGATAAGTATGTTTTATTTAATGGTGAAAAAATGACGTTAAATACATGGGGCTGTAAAATTACTGGTTGGAAATCCATTCGTATATATGATCACGTGGCTATAGTAGGTGAATCTGAAACCCTTCACGAGAAAAGAATGCAATATATGGCAGAGCATAACGAAACATAATTAGGCATAGAGAATGAAAGGGATAACTAGGCAGAAATTTTTTTATAGGAAAAGTAAATTACAAGTGGTTGCCCATTGTCACAAGTGTTGAGGGATATAGGAGCAAGTTAAATTGTATAAATATGTTTACAGTAGGGGCAGCTGTGCTAGGCTATCCCAAGAGCGAAAGGCTCTGGTTTCTATATTAGGTAGGAATCAGGGCCTTTCTTTTTGCCTTTCAGCACGGCTGTGGGTTCATGCTGTCAACATATAGGATAAGATTTACTTCTGGTCAACTTGACCAGAGGTTGGGATGGGAAGATTAAGATTGGGTTATAGGGACGGAGTTCCTAAAGCGCACGACGTGGGAGTGCGGAATTACTTTGCGTAAATTGC
>CAZPLK010000018.1:0-11715 GCA_964587565.1 uncultured Muribaculaceae bacterium | reverse complement strand
ACAAAGATGGTAGACATGAAATGTTAAATGAAATAAATAGAGATGAAGTAATGAAAGATGTAATTCAGTGGTTAGACAAGCATAATTAGTGATACAGCAGGGACGGTTCTACTTGTCGCAGACTTGCGACAAGTAGAACCGTCCTCTAAAGTTGAATAATCTCTAGTTTAATATTCCGCTCTTTCGTCTCCTCTCTCATTTCCCTTAAATCTACCTGCCAATTCAAATTTATAAGGTGAGTCGCCTAAGTCTTTCTTATCTATCTCTATAGCAATCCTTTTATAAGTAATAACCTGAAGAAGTATGGCATCAGGATTAGGAGATATTATACTTAAATAAATCCTAAAAGCTTCATCTTCTCTCATTACTTTACTTACACCCATGGAATAGCCTGGAGTAGGAAAACTTCGGCAAATATCTACTATTACGGTATCTTCTGTTTCTATTATATTTAAACCTTCTATCTGACTAGTATATAACTCATTATATTCTATTGGCCTAAATGAAATTTTTTTCATAAACAATCACCCCTTCATATATTACATTCTACAAAGATTTCATAAACCCTTTATAGTTTTTAAATTTTATTTAATAACTTTAATTCTGGTGTATTGATAAAAAACCCCATATTATATAATAATAGTCTAGTTTGTAAGATAAAAAAAGAACCTCACAAGTATTTCTACCTTTGTGGTCCTTCTCTTATTTTGCTCCTTTGATTACCCTTATCTCAACATCCTGACTTTCAACTTTTTATCAATTTCATCAACCTTTTCTTCAAGCATAGTTAATTTTTCATAAGTTAATTTATATCCATCATATAAAGCTTTATGGTTTTTATCCATTTTGTCTTCAAGTCTAACTATGGATTGATTTGTCTTAGCTAGATCATCTTTTGTTGCCATATTTTCTTTCATTCCTTGCATTTCACCGTACATCTTTGTCAAAAATTCAAATAATTGCTCATTTGTTATATCCTTACTCATTCCGATCCCCTCCACATATAAGTTACATTTATTATACCATTAATTTACTCCCCTACTCAATATAAAAAACTATACAAATTTTCGAGTTAATAATTAGGCTTAAAACTTCCGTCTCTCCTACCACTTCACTTAAATCTATCTGAATAGCAACTCTTTTATAGGTAATAAACTGAGCAAGTATGGCATTAGGATTAGGAGGTATATTATATTTAAACCTTCTACCTGGCTAGTATATAATTCATGGCATTCTATTGGCCTAAATGAAATTTCTTTCATAAACAATCACCTCTCGTATAATATTCTACAAAAATTTCATAAATCCTTTATAATTTTTAAATTTTACAAAAGTCGAGTGGTACCCCATAGCCATTCTGGAAAACATATCATAAAAATCCATGTTTTTTACATTGATGTAACTAAATTGCTATTGTATAATATATATTGGATTGATTAGCACGTCAATCCAATCGTTAATAGTAGTTATGTCTATAACTTGGGCCAGACTGATTGTCTGGCCTTACATATTTCTTCACATATTCATTAATACTACTTCTTTTTCTTAAAAGTATTTTAAATTGATTCTACTGTATCTTCTATTATAATCCAATATCTTTTATCTCTATGAAACTCTCCACTATTATTTAACTTTATATATCCAAATTCTCCATCATCTTCCACATTTGTATCAATAAAACTTAGTTTATTATAGTTTTCATCTATTATATATATATTTGAATTACTTACGGTAGAACTATTTATAGGCATATTTAACTTTATTGTCCAAGTATAATTTGGTAATTTTGTTGTCAATATTTCTTCTCATTTTTCATATCCTTCATATGGATTTGGTTGTGGTTCAGTTACCGTATTTAAAAGTGATTTAAGTTGTTGTGGATTAAACCAAATAAAACTGCCTTTATCGTCAAATCCAAACCTCATACTTATTCCGTTTAAATCTAATATTTGATCAAATTCATTCATATCTAATTGAAACTTAGTCACATTATTACCACGTTTAATACCACCCATCATTCTTTTCATTATAATATCTCCATCAGGTGGATTAAAAAAGCTATAATCACAATCTCTAGAGCTTTCATATTCCAATGTAAATTCTATAATATCATCAATTCTTTCCGCTTTAAATGAATTTACTTTAAAACCATCATCATAATAATTACTATTAAATTTTATATTTCCATCGAAATCACTAAAATCATCATCTTTATCTAAGTTTATTTTAGGAGCAAAATTTTCCTTAGATTTACAATCCCAATTTTCCAACAAACCAAAATAATGATAAGATAATACATTATGCAAATTAAACTGATAATTGCCATCAAGCATCATATCTGTGTTATTAAGAATTTCAGTAGCATAGGCTTGTTTAGCTAAACTAAAGCTATCACTTCTTCCTTTTCCCAATGCCCTGTTATAAAAATAATTGAAATAGAAATAATAAAAATTATTCTTTTTCATATTTTCCAATGAAACATCATTGTGAACTCCATTATTAGATATTATAGAAGAAGCTGCCATTGCACTAATACACTTGCCATTAGCCATAGCTTCATGTACTAAATTTGTATCATCTAAATTATATCCATTCAAGCATGTCCACAAATCCAAATCATAATAATTTTCCCATAACACTTTGTTTATATTGTCTTTATTTAAAAAAGAAATTCTCTTTTCTGAATTTCTATCCTCTGTTTCAAACACACATTGATCTATATTATTCCATTGGCCATGGCTATTAATTATAAATTCTTTTATCCCATCTTTATTTTCCTTTGCTATATTTTCTTTTGTGAAATCTCCCAAAATCTCAGTTTTTACAGGATAATATCCTTGCTTGTTACCATACAATCTATATTCATTAGAATCTAATATATTAAACTGTTTATCCAGTCTTTCCTTCATAAAATATCCAAAATCATCTGAATGATTTTCTTGAGGAAATATAGGATTTGAAAAGTTTACAAAATCTCCAAAACTTTTATTTTCAATTGCTGACACATATTCTTCATTTTTCTTCATATATGGTGCAATTTCTCCTTTTTTAAGAGGCAATCTTGCTACTGGCCATTCAGGTACAAAACTTACATCAAGCTTATCATTAAAGGCTTTATATATACTAAAATCAGATTTAAGACTAGAGCCATCACTTTCAAAGTTTGAATAAAAGAAATCTGATTTAAAATCTCCACCTTCATCTATATCATCTTTCATTTGAATCTTAAAATGAACATCAAAAGCATGAACATCATCTGATGTTCCAAAGATTTGTATACCTTTTAAATATCCTTTTCTATCTTGAAAATCATTTTTTAGCATATCATATATTTCTGTAGCTGAAGTATACTGAGAAGTATCTTTCAATATATTATTCACATTATCATTAAAACTATCAATATATTTGTTTATAGCTTCCATATCTTTTTCTGTGACATTATTTTTATTATATAAAAAATACCTAAAATTCCTGTCCTTAGATATATCATTGGGGTTTTTACAATTTTCCTTTACCAATTCTAAAAATCCTTTAGGATTTATAAAGTCCCCTCCTAAATGATCATATGCGCTTTCGTGAAGATATTTAAAAGCCTCTTCTTCAGTTAAATCAGGGTCAATTTGAAGGCCCATAGCTATAACTCCAGTAATATATGGAACTCCCCAGCTAAATCCTCCTTCTCCAAAATATGCATAATGTTCAATATCATTTAAATATCCTATCGCTGTAGTCCTATTATCTGCAGGTACTATAAGACGTCCTTTTAGAAAAGAATCATCCCATGATTCTTTCCCCCAATTGCTCAATTCATAATTTCTATAATCATCTCTATCCTTAAACCCTTTAACCCCAGTTGTAGCCATGCCACAGCTAACATCAACTACAATAATGCCACTTTCCCTTGCCTTTTTCTGTGCTTCCCTCAAATGTGCTGCATATTCCTTATTTAACCTATCATTAGCGCCATGGGACATCCCTACTATTTTAATTTTTTTGTTTTCTGGAAGAGTTTTATTTATCTCTATGATCTTTTCAAAGGCAAGTGCTTCATATTCATTGTCATCTTTACTCCCATCATGTCCAAAAAAATAAACCTCAGAATCAGGAACTATCCCTATATCTTTTCCTGCAAGAAGACTTAATACCGCTGGACCATGCATTGAAGGATTAGATTCTTTTATATTATAATTATTTAATTTTATATTGTCATAAGCTTCATGATTTAATAACAAATTCTGATCTACATACGCAACAACAACTCCGGCACCTGTATACCCCATATTATGTAACTCATCTATACCAAGTCCTGGTTTTTTGCCCTGCTCTAATAACTTATTAGGATCAAAATCTTTAGGCATTTTATCCTTATCAGGCCATTTAGTATATGTATCAAAGCTTAAAGTATATAACAACTCACTTTGATTTATCAAATCCAAGCCAGATAAATCTTTCCCTCTCATATCGTCATATGGCTCGATTTGACTTATATCGGTAATCTCTCTTAAATCCTGTGCAAATACATTATTTTTAAATGGTATAAATACTGTAATCATTGAAAATAACAAAATAATACTTACAATTCGTTTTACTCTCATTTTTAAATTCCCCCAATTTTTATTATTTTAGTATTATTATAGTTTCCTCTAATTAAATAGAAAATTCCTCACAGGTATGAATACTTTAAATACTTGTGAGGTGCATCGTTTTAGCTTATCATTAGGTTCCAGCAAAATTTTGTTTACCAGGTGTCAATGTCATCGGGTGGGACAAGGAGAACCGTCCCCCTTGTCCCACGTCTTAAACTCCATCTTGTACTTCTTTCCATTTTTTAATTTTACTATAATATAATAATCAGCATTGTTTTCATATAATTTTTCAAACTTCATTATAACTTTAGCCTCACCACATAAATAATCTATAACAACTGGTATTTCCTCATAACCCTTCATAAGTTTAATCTCCATAACTTCTTCTGTTTTAAATTGTCTATTAAATTCTATTGTCCATTCTTTATCTAGGGGAATATTATATTTTTTATCCAGTAATATAATATCAGGGTCCTCAGGCTCATAAATAATATCTCCACCAATTACATCAATTACAAATTGGATAAACTGTGGAGTACTTTTCCCATCAGTTGCAGTTATTTCAATTTGAAACTTTCCTAACTCATTAGCAGAATAATAATATTTGCCATTATGAATATAGCCTTTATTAGAAGTAAATATTAACTCATCACCATCAGGATCAAAGAATATTTCATATAAGTCTAACTCCAAACTATCATATCTTTTAATAGAAATGTTTTCTATATTCTTAATAATTTCTGGTGAATTATTATCAAAACTATCCACAAAACTATTGTTTCTTATCTCAACCTCAAACTTTTTATCTTCATAAGGAAATATTTCCGTATTAAAATCCGTATATAATTCATATTTACCATCAGGAATACTTTCACTAAAAGCAAAATTATTGTCCCCATCAATCAAGGCACTATATTGTCTTCCTGTTTTCATATTTTCAAGAATCACATAATTCTGGTAATCAAGACTTGAAGGTTTTGCAATAATATTTTGGCTACTCCCCATCGAGTCAAAAGCAAAAGAATGAATACCATAAAACGAATTACTTAATATTACAACATTATCAAAATAATCCCTTATATCAACAATACCTTTAACTTGACTATCATTGTAGTATAGCTTAAATCCACTTTCTAGATAGTCTCCATATTTAAATATCAACTCATCAACATTCTCATCGGCCGTAAAATCCTTATATAGTCTTACAGTTCCTTTGTCTGGAACCTCTTTAATAAAATTTAGCGTATAATTTCCATGATATATTCTATGATTATTTTCACCTGGATTTAAAATAGAGGCCCTAAGATCAATCAAATTTTCCTCCCTAGCAAGTATCCAAGCTAATACACTATTTCCTTCAAAAAAACCATCTACTCCACTTAAACTTGAATCACCAATAAACTTCACTTTTGTAGAATTATCTTCACTTAAAACAAACACTGTTTCTCCCGTTCCATTTACTCTATCAGCTAAAGTAAAATCAAATCCTCCAAATTCAACAAAATGATTGCCTTCGTCCATATATAATACTGCATCTTCTCCTAATGTATAAGTTCCTGCACCTGAACAAGGCAGTAGAATACCTTTGTAAGATGGATATATAGAAGAACTGTATATTCCATATCCTTCAATCTCCGTCTCATTCTTAAAAACTATTTTTTGCAGATTATCGGGTCTAAATACATAATCTCCAGCACCTGTTAATTCTCTAATATATACCGGCATAGTATCTCCTGAATTATCAGACGCAACAACTACTAGACTATCATATGTAGAAAATAATTCGTCATAGTCAATATCTACTTTTATTTCTCCATTCATGGAATCTAACCAATAAATTAGTTCACTATCTACACCATGTTCAAAATTTCTTACAGCATTATCTTTAATTCCATATATCTTAACTACAAAATTATTTTGCTTATCATTTTTATAATCAAATGTTTTAAAACTAGTATTAAACTGTTCTATAATAATATCCACACTTTCATGATACTTAACAGCGCCATTATTCTCAAGGGATATACTTAAAGTAACAGGACCCTTCTCTCTATCTTCTAGGCTTATAAATTCTGTCTTATATCCATCTTCAAATATTGTATTCTCTGATACAGTCTCCCCATTAATTTTAATTACTACTTTAGCTCCAGCATTATTAGAAGTAAAATATTTCACAGTTATATTTTTATGATGTCTAGTATCATTTTTTGGACTAATCAAAATAAACTCTTCATTTTTTGTTGAATAATTATTTACATTTACTATTCCTTCCCCAAAATAATCGTCCCTACCTGGTATACCTAAATCATCAGTATGTATTTTTAATATCTCTTCAATCATATCATTACTTCTATTAATATCTTCTTGCTTAATCAAAGCTGCTATTCCACTAATATATGGAGTAGCCATAGATGTACCATTATAGAATTCATAACCATTATTTGGTATGCTACTATTAATATTTACTCCTGGTGCAGCAATATCAACAGTTCTTCCGTAATTGCTAAAACTTGCAAAATTATCATCTTCATCAGTGGCAGAAACAACTACTGCAAGTTCTTCTGATGCTGGATAAAAATCTTCAGTATTACTTCTTTCATTTCCTGCTGCGACAACAACTAAAACATCTTTTGATACTGCATACTTAATTGCGTTAGCCATATATGGAGAATATCCTGGTCCACCTAGACTCATATTAATAATATCAGCACCATTATCTACAGCATAATATATTCCCTCTGCTATCTGTGAATCATATCCCAAGCCTTCATCATTTAATATCTTTACTGGCATGATCTTAACATTATCATTTGTGGAATCCACTATTATTCCTGCTACATGAGTACCATGGGAATTTATATCCATAGGGTCATTGTTTTTTTCAACAATATTATAGCCATTTATTACTCTATCCCTTAGAAATACATGTTTATAGTCAACTCCAGTATCTAAAACAGCCACTATAACTTGATTTTTGCTATCACCAAGCTTGTCTATCAAATTTTGAGCTCCTATCCTATCCTTCCCCCAAGACAAACTTGTCCTTTCGCCATATTCATAAGAAGCATATCTAATAAAATCAGGTTGAACATATTCAGTTCTTTGATACTCATATATGGATATGCCTTTTGTCCTTTTATTGTAATCCTGTTTAGAAATACTCTCAAAATGGAACTTTCCATTTTCATCATATTCTTTAACAATAATTCTATCCGTTAAAACCTCAGGAGCTTTTTTCCCTTCTATTACATCTAATAAAGTCTCCTGGAAATATTCATTATTTAGACTAATGTCTTGCATATTAGCAAAAACATTGCTAGAAACAAATATTAATAAAACAATCACTAAAGCTGATAATCTCTTTTTCAATTTAGCTCCCCCTTCGATATTTTGGGACAAGGGGGACGGTTCTCCTTGTCCCACTTAAAACTTCATAGTGGTAAAATTCATTTTAGTCCTTTGTTTTAAAACTCTACCATCCTTAGACTTTACATCTTTTATCCATATAGTGTAAACATCACCTGGAGTATATTCTTTTAAAGGTACTAATTTTATCTTTGAATCATCTTCAGTTTCTACTACCCTAGTGGGAAATGTATTATTATTTTTATCAATTATATAAATATTTTCCTTATTAATAGTATCCATATCTATAGGGAAGTTAAAACTAATATCCCAAGATTTATTTAAGCTTACTTGGCTTTTGGCTTCCATTTCTTTAATGGAAGTATCATTTAATTTAGTATCTGGAATAAAAGGATAATTTATAGTCCCATATCCAGAATTAATATTACTAGTTTTTAAATTTAAAGTAGGAACTACCCCACTATTAAATACTGCCTCCTTGGCCATAAGATAATTATTGTCTACCACACCTGCAACAAAACTAGAAGTATTAACATCTGGAGTTCTTGTCCAATATTCCCAATAATTATTAGGATTAAATTGTTCAATCCTAATGCCTGTTATATCCACAGCATTTTCCGCAGCCTGTTCAGTAGGTTTTTTTCTATATTCCCATCCCCTTGAATGAATATAATCCATAATCTCTTTATCATCTAATAAATATATCTTGTCATTTACATTTTTATAGTAAGCCTTGTCATAGTTTGATTCATAATCAATATAACCATGGTTTTCATAAAGTTCTACGCCACCATCGCTTTCAGCTTTATCTATATCTGCTAATATGGATTTATGAGTTTTATACTTGATAAAATCTATTTCCTCGGGGGTGAAATTATACAAAAATCCAGGTTCATTTGCATAATAAACATTGCCTATAGCAACGGCTTCCTTAGTTGGTGGCTGAGTAGTATATTTAACTCTATTATCTTTACTATTTAACCATTCCCTAAGATTAGAATTCTCCCAATTATTACTTCCATACATCTGCCTATTTGCATCTGTTGTATAGGAATTGTCTCCCATTTCAAACTCTCTTCCACTTTCTGCCGCATCAAAAGGTTTAAGACAAAGTATCTTTTCTGAATATAACATTGGGCTACCATCAGATTCAATATTTATAACTCTCCAGAGAATTGGTTCCCCTAAATACCTTCCAAATTGAACATAATCTCCTATCTTCATAGTGGAAAATTCTGATTCATCTGCAGCTATCCATTTAGCATATAAAGTCATATTCCCCTCTACTATATCCTTATTAAAATCCCATTTATTAATTAAAGCCTTTTCTTTGTACCATCCTGCAAAAATATGGTTTTCTTTTACTGGAGCCATTGGTTCTAATATATTTGCTCCATGATTTGTAATTACTTCCTCAACTAGGGTTCCCCCAAGGCTATCAAATTTTACGGTAACTAAATTATCATTTCTTCTAACAAAATTATAACCATTTTCTTTTGCATAAATATGTGCTGTAGAATTTAAATCACCATAAATAGTTAAATCAAATTCATTAGATGAAAATATCCCATACTCCATGGCAGTCACACTACTGGGGATAAAAGCAGTTTTTATTTTATTATGGGAGAACGCAATACTTTCAATACTAGTCACGCTATTGGGAATAATTATAGAACTAAGCTCATTCCCATAAAAAGCAGCATTTCCAATGCTTGTTATATTATCTGGAATAACTACTTCTGTTAATTTATTATCACTAAATGTAGAGTTTTCAACTCTACTTATGTTTTTTGGAATAATTATTTCACTTAGTTGATTATCATTAAAAGCAAACGCCCCAAGATATGTAATATCCTTTGGAATTTCTACAGAACTTAATCTATTATGAGAAAATGCATAATCTCCAATATGTGTCACCTTATTAGGAATATTAACTTCAGTTATTTGATTAGTATAAAACGCATAATCTCCAATATATTCTACATTATCCCCCATGATTACCTTTTTAATCTTATAATTATTTAAAAATGCAGCATCCCCAATACGAGTAACAGTATCTGGAATAGTAACTGTCTCAAAGGAAAATTCACGAAATCCATTATAGGAAAATACAAAATTTCCAATACTCGTTACAGGCATACCATCTATTTCACTAGGAATAACTAAATCTACTTCATCACCGAAATAACCCATTATCTCTACTTCATTCCAACTATCATCAGCACCAGGGATTCTCTGATATTCAAACCCATCTTTAACGGGTAAAATAGCTCCCATAGATATTAAAGATATGCTAATTATCAATGCTATAGTTATTATCCTTTTTTTCATTATATATTTCCCCCAATCCCAATTTTATATATTATACCATATTTAATATGAATCCATGGACAATCATAGTATAATCATAAAATCATAAATATAAATAAAGACACTATAGTTATTCTACATAAAAATACAAAATCCTTCTTTTTTACTGAAAGTTTTTATTTTCAGACATACTAATATTTTTTGCAAATCCATCTGTTAAATTCGGGATAATTTCCTTACTTTTACATTTATTCTTTTTCATAATATAATTTAAAAAAGATATCACTCTTCAATGGGGGGATGAAAATGTTAGAGGAAACCTTAAAGTTTAAAACTTCTGATGAACAGGAAATATTTGCATATATTTGGCGACCAGAAAATGAGGTCAAGGGGATTGTACAAATAGCCCATGGTATGGCTGAAACCTCATATAGATACAAAAGATTCGCTAAAGAACTTGTTGATAAAGGTTATATAGTATATGCCAATGATCATAGGGGTCACGGTAATACAGCAGCATCTATAAAAGAAGTAGGTTATATAGGTTCTGATGGATACAATAGAATGGTAAAAGATATGAAAGAATTCACGGATTTTATTCGAGATAAAGAAGGAGAAGAATTACCATTATTTTTATTTGGACATAGTATGGGTTCCTTTTTATCTCAACGCTATATTAGTCTCTATGGCAATAGTATACAAGGAATCATATTATCTGGAACTTCAGGGAATCAAGGTCCTATAATAAATATAGGAATACGTATAGCAGAAAAAGAAGTAGATAAGTATATTGAAGACCCATATTGTGGTGGAATATTTACTACAAGTTTCTACTATGATTTCTTTAAAGGATTAAAAGAAAACTTTAAGAAAAGCAATCTAGAAAAGATACCCAAAAACCTACCTATATATATCTTTGCAGGAGACAAAGACCCCGTAGGTAATATGGGAAAAGGAGTATTAAAACTAGTAAAAACATATAAAAGACTTGATATAAAAGACTTGGAATATAAATTATATAAAGACGGTAGACATGAAATGTTAAATGAAATAAATAGAGATGAAGTAATGAAAGATGTTATTGAGTGGTTGGACAAGCACTAATTTAAAGACCCCAATGGATTAAATCCTTTGGGGTCTTTTTTTATCTCATTAGCAAATTCCGACAAAATTCGGGCGGTACCCCATAGCCATCAATCTAAGGATTCCAAATTCTGTTTTATGGTATAATTTCTAGTAGATATTCTATTTAGAAAGGACACATAAAATATGCACAAAAAATTAAAGAAAGATATAAAGAATATAAATAAGGTTTTCGCAACAAAATTTTTAGATAAGATTAGTAAAAAAACTGGGTTCGTTAAAAGAAGTGGTAAAATTACTGCTGAAGCATTTTTAGCTTTAAACGTCTTTTCAGGGGAGGATTTATGTGAAAAATCTTTATCTGAACTAT
>CAZPLK010000017.1:0-12809 GCA_964587565.1 uncultured Muribaculaceae bacterium | reverse complement strand
AAGTAAGTCCTAATGAGGCTATAAAGAACAATGTAGTAGGTACTTGGAATACAGTTAGGGCAGCAGATAATAATAATGTAAAAAGATTTGTACTTATATCTTCAGATAAGGCTGTTAATCCTACTAATATAATGGGAGCCTCAAAAAGAATATGTGAAATGATTATACAAACTTACAATAAAAGTTCTAATACAGAATTTGTAGCAGTTAGGTTTGGTAATGTTCTTGGTTCTAGTGGAAGTGTTATTCCACTCTTCGAGAAGCAGATAAAAGCAGGAGGGCCTGTTACAGTAACTCATCCAGATATAATAAGATACTTTATGACTATACCAGAAGCAGCATCCTTAGTTCTTCAAGCAGGCGCTTATGCTAAAGGTGGAGAGATATTTGTTCTGGATATGGGAGAGCCAGTTAAGATAGTAGACTTAGCTAAGAACCTTATTAGATTATCAGGATTCAAGCCGAATGAAGATATAAAGATAGAATATACAGGACTCAGACCAGGGGAAAAGTTATATGAAGAGCTTCTAATGGATGAAGAAGGTATAGAAGGAACTGAAAATAATCTGATATATGTTGGGAGACCTATTAAAATAGATGAAAAAAAATTTATAGGGCAACTACATGAATTGGCTGAGGTTTGTTATAAGGAGCCTGAAGATATTAGATTATTAGTGAAAGAAGTTGTGCCTACT
Organism: uncultured Muribaculaceae bacterium; assembly: GCA_964587565.1. GTDB lineage: Bacteria > Bacillota_I > Bacilli_A > RF39 > UBA660 > DUPI01. Next base: position 12,114 of record CAZPLK010000017.1, on the reverse strand, counting down.
TATAAGTATAGAGTGTAAACAATAAGGGAATTATTATTAAGTGATAGATAAAAAAATATGTGTTTACTTTATATTATAATTGTGCTAGACTATAATCATTCGAACAACGAACGAAAAAAAGAAGGAGCATAGGGAATCATGAAGTACTTTAGCCCTACTAGCGAACTAAAAGAATTGTTGCTACTACAACATATTGAAGAAAGACCGGACACCACTCAGCATGAAATTGCGAATGCCATTAGTGGTGCAGCTTCTATGGTTAATTTATATGTTGACAGATTAGAAAAGAATGGCTATATGGTTAGAGATTATAAGTCGGCAAAGATAGTTTATTATAATATAACTCCAGAAGGAATTAAAAGGAAAAACTACTTAGCCATTACTTACTTTCATGAACTTTTAGAACTGTATAGAATAGCAAAGGAAAACATTGAGAAGTTTCTAATAAGACTTGAAAACAAAGGTTATGTAAATATGCTAGTATACGGAGCTGGAGACGTAGCAGAGACTTTGCTTGAGATAATAAGAGGGAGAACTGAGAAACCTTTAAAGGTTTTAGCACTTATAGATGATAATAAAGACAAACAAGGTACAGAATTATTGGGATATAAGATAATTTCCAGAGAAGATATTAACAAGATTGATCACGATGGGATAATAATTACGTCTTATACATATGAAGATGAGATTACCAATAGATTAAAGGAAATTGGATATTCAAAAAGTAAAGTAGAAAGATTTTTTACTGAGTAAATTGGATAATGTAAAAGGAGCATAAGACATGTCAGAAAAGATTTGGCTTGCATCACCTCATATGAGTGATGAAGGATATGAACAAGAATATATAAAGGAAGCATTTGATTCTAATTGGATTGCACCACTTGGTCCAAATGTAGATGGCTTTGAAAGAGAGCTTGCATCAAAAGTTGGAGCAAAACACGCTACTGCCCTTGTATCTGGAACAGCTGCCATACACATGGCATTAAAAGCAGCAGGGGTTAGCAAGGGAGATATAGTAATATGTCAAGATTTAACCTTCTCAGCTTCGGCTAATCCAATAATTTATCAAAATGCGACGCCGGTTTTTATAGATAGTGATTTTGAAACTTGGAATATGGATCCAAAAGCATTAGAGCCAGCCTTAGAAAAGTATAAAGACCAAGTAAAAGCTGTAATAGTTGTTAATCTTTATGGTTTATCTGCAGATATGGACCCAATTGTAGAGTTGTGTAAAAAGTATAATGTGACTTTAATAGAAGATGCAGCAGAATCTCTTGGAACAAAATATAAAGGCAAATATACTGGAACCTTTGGTGATTATGGAATTTTTTCTTTTAATGGTAACAAGATTATCACTACTTCCGGTGGTGGTATGTTAGTTTCTGATAATGAAGAAAGAATAGCAAAGGTAAAGTTCTGGGCTACACAAGCAAGAGATCAGGCAAGGCATTATCAACATAGCGAATTAGGATATAACTATAGAATGAGTAATATAGTTGCTGGGATTGGTAGAGGGCAACTAAAGGTTTTAGATAAAAGAGTAGCTAAGAAAAGATATATATTTGATTATTATAAAAAAGAATTAGGGCAGTTAGAAGGTATAAGCTTTATGCCTATTAATGACTGGGATGAGCCTAATTGCTGGTTATCTGTAATACAATTAAGTGGAAAGATAAGACCTTTAGATGTTATGGAAGCGTTAGAAGCTGATAACATTGAGTCCAGACCTGTTTGGAAACCAATGCATATGCAACCCTATTATGAAAAATACGATTTTATTGGTGAAGGCGTAAGTGAGAAGATTTTTGAGAACGGAGTTTGCTTGCCGTCTGGGACAAATATGACGGATAAAGAACTTAAAAAAATTTGTAATGTAATTAAAACATTATGGAAATAGAGTGAAAAGTATGGTAGCAAATAGAGATAAACCTTCAAAAGGTATATATGAAAAGTTTGTTAAAAGACCAATGGATTTTGTTTTAGCTTTAATAGCTATTATAGTTTTAAGCCCTGTGTTAATAATTGTTGCGATACTTGTCCGCGTAAAACTCGGAAGTCCAGTGATATTTAAACAAAAAAGGCCAGGACTTAATGGGAAGATATTTACCATGTATAAGTTTAGAACAATGACAGATAAGAAGGATGAAAATGGTAAGTTACTTCCGGACTCAGAAAGACTTACCAACTTTGGAATAAAACTTCGTGCAACATCCCTAGATGAATTACCAGAGCTTTTTAATATTCTCAAAGGCGATATGAGTATTGTAGGTCCTAGACCTTTATTAGTTCAATATCTAGAGCTGTATAATGATTTCCAAAAAAGAAGACATGAAGTAAGGCCAGGTCTTTCAGGAAATGCTCAGATAAATGGACGCAATGCTATTAATTGGGATGAAAAGTTTTGTCTGGATGTTGAGTATGTTGATAATATAAGTTTTATTGGTGATTGGAAAATAATATTTAAGACAATAAGGAAAGTGTTTTTTAAAGAAGGTATTAGTTCAAGTACTTCAGTTACAGTGGAGGCATTTAAAGGAAATAAAACTGAAAACAATGATGAATAATGATTCTATTATTTATATATTGTTTTAGAAAGGAATGAACTAGATATGAGAGACAGGTTAATTATTATCGGAGCAAGTGGTCATGGAAAGGTTATTGCAGACATTGCCACAAATTTAGGAAGATGGGAAAGTATAGAGTTTTTAGATGATAGTAAACCTATAAAGAAAGATATAGGGTTTGAGGTTATTGGTAAAATTGCAGATGCAGTTAAATATAGAGAAGAGGCTGATTTTTTTGTAGCCATAGGCAATAATGACATTAGAGAGAAGATACAAGAGAAGTTGGAAAATGAAAGAATGTCAGTTGTGAGTTTAATCCATCCAAAATCAGTTATTGCTGCTGATGTTGAGATAGGAAAAGGTACTGCAATTATGGCAGGTGTTGTAATTAATAGCTCCTGTAAGATTGGTAAAGGATGTATAATTAATACGGCTAGTAGCTTAGATCATGACAATGTTATTGAAGATTATGTTCATGTATCCCCAGGAGCACACTTAGCAGGAACTGTTAGGGTAGGTAAAAGAAGTTGGTTAGGTGTAGGGAGTATAGTAAGTAATAACTTGAATATTTCTGACGATTCTCAACTTGGTGCGGGAGCTGTAGCTGTTAAGGATATTGTTGAACCTGGGACATATGTAGGTGTTCCTGTGAGAAAAGTAGATTAGGGACAGTGAAGGGAAGACGTTATGATATTATTTTTAAAAATATTGTTTTATATAAGTGGATTTATAATCACTTGGGCTATGATTGGTTATCCAATATCTCTTAAAATTATAGGTAAATTATATAAGTCTAGAAAGCTAAAAAAAGATTATAATTTTCAACCCACAGTTACAGTTATGGTTGTTGCTCACAATGAAGAAAAAGTAATTAGTGAGAAATTAAATAATATAATTAATCTTGATTATCCAAAAGATAAGATAGAATTTTTGATAGCTTCGGATAACAGTACAGACAAGACAAATAAAATTGTCCGAGATTTTATTGCAAAATATCAAGATTATAAAATTAAATTATATGAAGTAAAAGAACGTAAGGGCAAAACAAATGCTCAAAATGAGGCACAAAAAACTGTTTCAACTGAGTTTCTTGTAATGACAGATGCAAATTCAATAATGGATAAAAACTCAGTAAAGGAATTGATGGCTGCATTTACCACAGATGATATTGCGTATGTTACGGGAAGACTTTCAATTGTAAATCAAGAAGCTAGTGATGTTAGTAATGCTGAAGCGAGTTACTGGGACAGTGATTTAACTGCTAGAGAAATTGAAGGAAGAATTCAAACTATCACTGCTGGTAATGGTGCTTTATATGCATGTAGGACAAAAGATTATTATGACTTTGATCCAATTCAATGCCATGATAGTGCTATGCCTATATTATATGGTTTGCAAGGTAAAAGAGCGATTGCTAATCACGATGCAATAGCTTATGAAAAGGCTGGAGAAGTTGTTGAAGATGAGTTTGCCCGTAAGGTAAGAATGAATAGAGTAATTCTAGCCCATATCTTACCAAGTATTAAAATTCTAAATGTGTTTAAATACAAATGGTTTACTTATTTTTACTTAGGTCATAGAACATGTAGATATTTACTGTGGATTTCACATTTAATTGTAATAGTTTCAAATGCTCTACTAGTAAAAGAATCATGGTTTTACATATTCGTACTTGTTGGACAAATATTATTTTACTTTTTAGCTCTTATAAAGAAGATTACTAAATCTGATAACAAGTTACTTACATTAAGCTATTATTATGCAGTTACAATACTTGCTCAATGGATTGGCGTGTACAATGTTATAACGGGAAAGGCTAAGCCATTTTGGGAAAAAGCTGAAAGCACTAGATAAGAGGAAATGAAGAAAATAACTAATTAAAGGATGGTAAATGAAATGATTAATATTATAGGATTAGGTTACATAGGTCTGCCTACAGCATTAATGTTTGCAAAAAGTGGAATTAATGTAGTGGGAACAGATTTAAACGTAGAATTAGTAGAATCCCTTTCTAGAGGTGAACTTACATTTGAAGAAAAGGGTCTAGAAGATTTATTCGAAAAGGCACTTGATAATGGAATTGAATTTACAACAGAATATCAAAAGACAGATACTTATATTATAGCTGTTCCAACACCTTACGATAAGTCAAGTAAAAAATTAGATCCTAATTATGTTCTTTCTGCAGTTAACACAGTTCTTGATGTTTGTGAAGAAGGAGCAATTATAATTATTGAATCAACAGTATCACCAGGTTCAATAGATAAATATATCAGACCTGAGATTGAAAAAAGAGGAGTAGTTATAGGTGAAAATATTCATCTTGTACATGCTCCTGAAAGAATAATACCTGGAAATATGATTTATGAATTAGAACATAATTCAAGAACAATTGGTGCTGACAAAGCAGAAATTGGAGAAAAAGTAAAAGAACAATATTCTAGTTTTTGTAAAGGTGAAATAATTGTAACAGATATAAGATCAGCTGAAATGTCAAAGGTAGTGGAGAACACTTATAGAGACGTCAACATAGCTTTTGCAAATGAACTTGCAAAAATTTGTAGAGAAGATAATATGGATGTTTATGAGATTATTAAAATTGCAAATAAACATCCTCGTGTTAACATACTACAGCCAGGTCCTGGTGTTGGAGGTCATTGTATATCAGTTGATCCATGGTTTTTAGTTGGAGATTACCCAGATCTAACCAATTTAATATTAACAGCAAGAAAAGTTAATGATTCTATGCCCACACATGTATTATTAAGAATCCGAGATATTATGAGAGAGAATAATATAAATGATATTTCTAAGGTTGGACTATATGGTCTGACTTATAAAGAAGATGTTGATGACACAAGAGAAAGTCCTACACTTCAGTTGCTTCAAAGAATGGACGAGCATTTAGCTTTTGGAGTAAAGGTTTACGATCCATTTATAAAGACTAGAATTGTAGAGCATCAATTTATGAACTTTGAAGATTTTATTAATGAAATTGAAATTCTTGTTATCATGGTTGGACATGGTCACATCAAAGAAAATATGGAGTTAGTTAAAGATAAGCTAATACTTGATACTAAAAACATCTGTAACTATGACAATGTATATAAATTATAGAAAAGAAGGTTAATACTTTGAAGAAAAAAATAATGGTTGTGTTTGGGACAAGGCCAGAGGCTATAAAAATGTGCCCATTAGTTAAAGAATTAAAAACTAGAGACAAGTTAGACACCATAGTCTGTGTTACAGGACAGCATAGAGAAATGTTAGATCAAGTTTTAGAGGCTTTTAGTGTTGTTCCAGACTATGATTTATCAATAATGAAGGATAAGCAGACTTTGTTTGATGTTACAATTAATATTTTAGAGAAAATGAAAAATGTTTTGGAAGATGTAAAACCAGATGTAGTTTTAGTTCATGGAGATACATCTACAACATTTGTAACTGCACTAGCATGTTTTTATCTACAGATTCCAGTAGGGCATGTTGAGGCAGGACTAAGAACCTATGACATTTTTTCTCCTTATCCAGAAGAATTTAATCGTCAAGCAGTTAGTATAATATCAAAATACAATTTTGCACCTACGGAAATGTCAAAAGAAAATCTGCTAAAAGAGGGTAAAAGTCTAGAGTCTATATATGTGACAGGAAATACCGTAATAGATGCTTTTAAAACAACAGTTAGGGATAGTTATAATCATGAATATTTAGATTGGGCTTCTGATAGTAGATTAATTATGATAACTGCTCATAGAAGAGAAAATCTTGGAGAGCCGATGAGAAACATGTTTAAAGCTATTAGAAGAATTATTGATGAAAACCCTGATGTAAAAGCAATATATCCAATTCACATGAACCCTGTAGTAAGGGAGATTGCTAATAAAATTCTTGGTGACTGTGACAGAATAAGAATTATTGAACCTTTAGAAGTGCTAGATTTCCATAACTTTTTAGCAAAGTCATATTTAATATTGACTGATAGTGGTGGAATACAAGAGGAAGCTCCTAGTTTGGGGAAACCAGTTCTAGTAATGAGAGATACTACAGAAAGACCTGAAGGAATAGAGGCAGGCACATTAAAATTAGTTGGTACGGATGAAGAAGTTATTTATAATGCGTGCAAAACTTTATTAGAAGATAAGAGTGAATATGACAAAATGAGCCATGCAAGTAACCCATACGGAGATGGTTTTGCAAGTAATAGAATAGCTGATATTTTAGAAGATAACGATTAATATGAGTTATTAGGAAAATAGAAGAGGCGAATATGAAAGTTTGTATTATAAGAAATGCAGAAAGTAGAACTAATGCCGCAATTTCAAGAATATTAGATGCATTACTATCAAGTAATAGAGAATGTGTTTTATTAACTAGAAGTAGATTTAATGATGAAAAAGGTATTATTAAAAAAACACATAAGCATGAAAACCATAATATTGATAATTATGAAATTAATATAAAGACAGAAACCGGCAAAGGTATAAGAAATATCTTTCAATTATTTAAATATCAGTTTACAGTATTTAAATGGCTTATAAGAAACAAAAAAAAGTTTGACATCATTCATTGCTTTGATTTAGATAGTGGAGTTCCTGTTTTTATTGCTTCAAAGATTATCAAAAAAAAGTATGTATATCATATAGCTGATTTTTATGTTGATAGTAGAGGAGGTATCCCTACTTTCTTTAAAAAGATATTAAGAAGACAAGAATATAAAGTTATATCTAATGCTGAGGCTACAATTGTATGCACTGAAGAAAGGAAAGAGCAAATCAAGGGTAGCACTCCTAAAAAACTAGTAGTAATTCATAATGCACCAAGTATCACAATAAATATTCAAGACGAAAAATGTGATATAAATAATACAGATGGATATGGGGACAATGAAATTACTTTCGCATATGTGGGTGGATTAGTTGAAACTAGATTTATTAAAACTTCCATAGATGTAGCCAAACAATTTGATAACATAAGATTGGAATTGGCAGGAATGGGTGCACTTAAGGATTATGCAAATGAAGCGTCAAAAAAATATAATAATATTAATTACCGCGGAATGATAGATTATGAAGAAGCATTTAAATTGTATTCAAAATGTGACATAATGTTTGCTATTTATGATCCTAAGGTTCCCAACCATAAATATTCAGCACCAAATAAAGTTTATGAGGCAATGATGTTAGGGAAACCAATAATCGTTGCTAAAGGAACAGGTGTAGATAAAATAGTTATAAAAGAAAAAATGGGTATTGTTATAGAGTACACTGAAAATAGTTTTAAAGAGGCTATAGATTATATTAGAAATAATACCAGTAACATTGAGGAAATGGGGAATAACGCAAAAAAGGCTTATGAATTGTATTCATGGAACACAATGAAAAAAAGGCTGGTTAAATTGTATGATGAAGTTGAAAAAAAATAAAACACGTATTGCTTTAGCAGCCAAAACATATTTAGAGTCTATTACAAAAAGAAGAAAAAGGAAGTAGTGTTATGGCCGATATTAAAAAAAATCAGAAGAAAACAATTGAAAATTACAATTTAAATATTGCTTACGTTATTATTTTTGCAATAATATTGACTCCTAGTATTAGGATTAAAGGATTACCATCAATCAGAATAGAACAAATAATTGTATTACTATTTACTGCAAACATAATTATACGGCTTGTAACTAGAAAAAGTATCAGAGTAAAAAAGAATAAATTTGTTGTAATGCATAGTTTCTTTTCTCTTTTTGTTATATTCTCAATATTAGTGGGTTCTATAAAAGGTATAAATGTTATACCTAATGACTTTTTTGAAATATATAAAATATACGTATATATTGGTATATTTTTAATAATTTTCTCTACAGTTAAAACCAAAGAAGACAGATATAAAATTATTAAATTTATGATGATTTGTATATTAATATCGATAATAATATCTATACAACAATATTTTAATTTGTTTAATTTGAATGAAAAATATGTCCCGTTAATGGCTCCTACCCAATATAGATCACTAGTTAATAATTATCCTACTCCAAGGGTAATAGGTATGACAGCAAACCCCAATGAATATGCAATTATGCCAGCTATCGGAGCAATTTTGTCTTGGAGTATATACTTAAATACACGAGAGAAGAAAAACTTAATATTTTTAGGTATATATATATTAGGAGTTCTAATGACTTTATCAAGAAGTGGTTTTGTTTTTATGGTAATTGGCGTATTTGTAAACACCTTACTTCATTTTATAGCAAATGGCATAAAAACCAACGGTCTTTCAGAAATCAAATTTAATTTGAAAAACATGCGATTTATAATTTTTGGCATAATTTTAATATTACTTATTTTAATAATTATATTTGGATATTTGCCAAAGGATTTAACTTGGAGACTTATAAGTGGTTTTGATTTAAATACAGACAGCAGTTTTCAGGCTAGACTTTCAAATTGGAAAGAACATATCAATTATTTTAAAATGAGTCCAATATTTGGACTAGGACCAGCTAAATCTATACAATATAAACATTATGTAGACAATGAATGGTTGTTTTTATTAAGAAGATATGGTGTAGTTGGTACAATTTCGTTTGCAATATCATTTGTGACTCCTTTTACGAAAGGTAAAGATAAATTTTACAAACATATTTATTTTTCAATTTTATTGGCAAGCTCAGCATATATGTTAGTTGTTAATATATACAATTCATTTCAAGTCATGCCATTAATAATAATATTAGCGGCGTTAATACCACAAGAATGTTTATCTGAAGACGAAATTATTTCTAAACAAAGATAATAGGCAATGGAAACAGGAGTTTATTATGAGCATATTACATGTTTTTAAAAGTACAAATAAAAAATTTTATAAACCTTATATAGAATTTATAAACGAGAATTTTGAGTCTAAAGAGCATTATTTTATTATTGAAGATTATAATCATAAGTCACAGAAAGATTTTTATGAAAATAATCTTGAATACATATATAGAAGTCAATATATGAAACTAATATTAAAATTAAACAAATATGATAAAATAATACTTCATTCACTATTGTCGCCTAAATTATTATTAATGTTGTTTTTACAACCATGGATACTAAAAAAGTGTTATTGGGTGATTTGGGGAGCAGATCTATATTACTATAGAGATAGAGAAAAAAACATGATATTAAACATTTATGAGACATTACGAAGAGTTGTAATAAAAAGAATTGGTAATTTATGCACATTAGTTAAGGGAGATTATGACTTAGCAAAGAAATGGTATAATGCAGGTGGTAAATATTACAAAGCAATATATCCTAACTTTGAAAAAATTAATTACATGAATAAAATTATAAGTAAAGAAGGTTATTTTAGTAGAGAAAATCCAAAGCTTAGAATAGTTGTTGGTAATTCGGCCTCATCTACAAACAATCATTTAGCGGTATTGGATATATTAAAAAGATTTAAAAATAAAAACATTGAGATAATATGTCCATTATCATATGGAGATATGGAATACGCAAATAAAGTGAAAACATATGGCATACAAATTTTTAACGAAAAGTTTGTTGCATTAAATGAATTTATGGATATGAAAGACTATATAAAATTTTTAAGTGACACTGATGTCGGTATTTATAATTTGGATAGACAACAAGGATTAGGTAACATTTATGCAATGCTAAATTTAGGGAAGAAAGTAATTTTGAGAAAAGGCACTACAATGTGGAAAGAAATTAACAAAATGGGATTCGATGTATTTGATATAGATTATTTAGAAAAATGTACTTTTCAAGATCTAGGTATAATACAAAAGCAAAGTGTATATAAAAATATAGAAATTTCTAAAAAAAGAACTGACAAATGGAATTTTATGAATATATGGGAAAAGATATTTAATAGCTAAACATTTTATAGGAATATTGTTTATAATAGATTGATTCAAGTAAATTGAAATGAGGAAATCATATTGAAAAAAGTACAAAACACAAGAACAAAAGTCATCTCCTCTTTATTTTGGAAGTTAATGGAGAGGGGAGGAACACAAGGAGTACAGTTCATAGTTCAAGTTGTATTAGCAAGATTATTAACACCAGATGAATACGGTACTATTGCAATAGTTTTAGTATTTATAAATTTGGCACAAGTATTTGTGCAAAGTGGATTAAACACAGCACTAATCCAAAAAAAACAGGCAGATGAAGTAGATTTTTCATCTGTATTCTATATAAGTTTGTTTATTTCGTTGGTTCTATATGGTTTAATTTTTTTAACAGCACCTTATATTGCAGGTTTTTATGGTGATTCAATATTAACTTCAGTATTAAGGGTTTTAGGTCTTATATTATTTTTTGGTGCTTTTAATTCTATTCAAAATGCATATATTTCAAGAAAGCTGATGTTTAAAAAGTTGTTTTATAGTAGTCTTGGAGCAGTTATATTATCAGGAATTGCTGGCATAGTAGCTGCTTATATGGGACTTGGTATATGGGCACTTGTTATACAACAATTAGTTAACTATGCTTCGGCAACAATAATTATGTGGTTTACTGTTAAATGGAGACCAAAATTAGTTTTTTCGATTGAGAAAGTAAGAACATTATTTGCTTTTGGATGGAAATTACTTGCTTCATCTCTAATAGATGTATTAAACAAAGATTTAAGAACACTAATAATAGGAAGAATATATAGCCCAGCGATGTTAGGCTATTATAATCGAGGGCAATCTTTTCCAAAAGTTATTGTTTCTAATATTAACGGCTCTATACAATCTGTTATGTTGCCTACCTTATCTGCTCATCAAGATAATAAAAAAAGAATAAAAGACATGATGCGACGAGCCATTGTCACAAGTTCATTTTTTATATTTCCATTGATGATAGGGATGGTGGTTGTTGCAGAGCCTATGATTAAATTAATATTAACAGATAAATGGCTGCCAGCAGTTCCTTTTATTCGTATATTTTGTATCTCATATACTTTTTGGCCAATACATACAGCGAATTTACAGGCAATTAACGCCGTAGGTAGGAGTGACATATTTTTAAAGTTGGAAATAATTAAAAAGATAGTAGGATTAATAATTTTAGGTGTAAGTTTGCCGTTTGGTGTATATGCCTTAGCTTTTAGTTCAATTATAAGTGGTGTTATATCATCATTCATAAATGCCTATCCTAATAAAAGATTGCTTGATTACAGCTATCTAGAACAAATAAAAGACATAGCGCCATCACTTATAATCTCTATTATAATGGGTGCAATAGCGTATTTGTTTAATTTTTTAAGTCTTCCAGCTTGGCAGATTTTAATCTTACAGGTTATAGTAGGAGTTATTGTTTATTTTGGTTTAGTTAAAATTTTTAAATTAGAGTCTTTTACTTATTTACTTAATACTGTAAAAGAATTAATGAATTCTAAGAAAAAGCAAGTAACACGTTAAAATGTATTATAATAGCTTCCTGTGATAAAGTAGAAATATAAAAAAGAACCCTCACTTAAAAAAATAAGATATAATGAATTTTGAGAAAACAAATAATCTTATACTTTTAAGGAGGATTCACCATGAATTATA
>CAZPLK010000016.1:0-13331 GCA_964587565.1 uncultured Muribaculaceae bacterium | reverse complement strand
AAACAAATTTAAAGGTTGTCACTAGCCTTTTGAGGCTAGTGACAACAGAATTTTTCTTAATGGGTAATAATATTTAAATTGTAAATTTTGTGAATTATCATTAAAAATAAACAGCTACTTTACTGTTTATTTTTTTAATTCTTGTAAATAATAATCTAATATAGTAAAATATAATTCAAAGGAAGTGGCATATGATAAATATTAAATCAGACTCAAGAGAAATAAAAAAAGGAGATACATTTATAGCTTTAAGAGGGATATCTAGTGATGGACACGACTATATAGAAAAAGCTATAGAAAATGGTGCTTCTAAAATAATAGCAGAAGAAGGTAATTATAGTGTGGAAACTATTATAGTAAGTGATACGAGAAAATATTTAGAAAAATATTTAGAAATTGAATATAAAGATATATTAAATGATATAAACATAATTGGTGTTACTGGAACAAATGGCAAAACTACAACTTGTTATTTGTTGTACCAAGCACTTAATTTAAGCGGTATGAAAACCGCTTACACTGGTACTGTTGGCTTTTATATTGAAGAAAAAGTAAAAGATTTGCCAAACACGACACCTGATATAATTGATGTTTATGAAATGATTATTACTGCTTATAATTCTGGGTGCAAAAATATTGTATTAGAAGTTAGTAGTCAAGGTATTTCATATAGAAGGGTAAAGGGTATAAAGTTTGATTACGCCATTTTTAGTAATTTAACTAAAGATCATTTAGATTACCATAAAACGATGGAAAACTATGCTTTGGCAAAACAAGAATTATTTTATAATTTGAAAAGTAATGGTAAAGCGTTTGTAAACATCGATGATGCATATGCAAATTATTATATGCTTGAACAAAACAACAATATAACTTATGGTTTTAAAGAAAGTGATTATCAAATTATTGATTTTAAAACAGAAGGCATAAGTACAAAAATCAAATATAAATCAACCGATAAAGAAATGGTTGTAACGTCTAAATTAATTGGTAAATATAACGTTTATAATTTAATTAGTATTGTTGCCTTCTTAAAAGAATTTAGTGTTGACGATGATCAAATTGAAAAGATTATACCTAAATTAAATGCACCAAGTGGTAGGATGGATAACATTAGATATAATATTAATAACATTATAATTGATTATGCCCATACACCAGATGCTATAGAAAATATTATAAATACAGTTAAGGAAGTTACGAAGGGGAATATATATGCTGTATTTGGTTGTACTGGTGAAAGGGATAGGGCCAAAAGACCAGTAATGTTAGATATAGTAACTAAAAGTTGTGAATACGCCATAATAACGAATGATGATCCACATTGTGAAGACCCTAATCAAATTGTTAATGATATGATCAAAGGAGTTAGTAGGACGAATTATGAAGTTATTCTTGATCGAAAAAGAGCGATTATTAAAGGTATAAAATTACTTAATACTAACGACACATTATTAATATTAGGAAAAGGTCATGAGGAGTATATGATAGTCGGAAAGGAGAAGTTGCCTTTTAACGACAGAAAAGTTGTAATGGAGTATTTAGAAAAAAATAAATAACCTTCGTAAGGAGGTTTTCTTTATAAATTTCGTGCAAAAGTAAATCAATAATGATATACTTATATTACTCGCAAAAATAACTAATACTAAATATAAGTGACATTATAGGAGTTGATTATATGTTGATTTTGGCAAAAGCTGTTTTGGCTATGATGATTGGTTTTGTTTTAGCTATTGCTTTTGGTTTAATTTTAATACCAGTATTAAGAAAAATAAATGTAAAGCAAAAAATAAGTGTTTTTTTAGAAGAGAAGCACAAGAAGAAGGAAGGTACCCCAACTATGGGGGGCTTAATATTTATTATACCAACTATTATTACAATGTTAATATTTTTGGTGACAGATAAAGTTACATATTCTGAAAATATTTTTATAGTTTTATTTGTTTTTGTTTCTTATGCCATTTTAGGGTTTATCGATGATTATTTAATAATTAAAAGAAAAGAAAATGATGGATTAACAGAAATGCAAAAATTATTAGGTCAGTTGGCAATTGCACTTGTATTCTTTTTTATATTTATGAAAAGCGGAAATGACCCAATAGTATACATATACACTTTAGGAATTAAAATTCACATGGGATGGTTTTATGGTGTGTTTTTACTATTTGTTTTAGTAGCTAGTAGTAATGCAGTTAACTTAACTGATGGATTAGATGGTTTGGCTGGTGGATTATCAGCGATTGCATTTCTTGCATTTGGCCTAATAAGTTGGGGCTCAAGAGTTCCGGGCAATGAAGCAATGGCAATATTTTGTTTTGTTTTAGTAGGCTCATTATTCGGATTTTTATTTTTTAATACACACCCTGCAAAAGTTTTCATGGGAGACACAGGTTCTTTATGTTTAGGAGCTACATTAGCAAGTATTGCAATATTAACATCACATGAAATTACTTTAATAGTAGTCGCTGGAGTATTTGTTATTGAAACTGCTGTTTCTATCGCTCAAATGCTATCTCTTAGAATTTTGGGAAAAAGATTGTTCTTAATGGCACCACTTCATCACCACTTTGAAAAGCTTGGATGGCCGGAACAAGATATTGTAAAAATGTTTTGGGTAGTAGGTATGATTTTAAGTATGGCCGCTATTGCTTTTGGTGTATGGATATAAAACTCAATTTGAGTTTTTTTCTTTAAACAATAAAAAATGTTTCTAAATATTTCTTTTAATGTTATAATGATAATAGGAGGTATAAGGATAATGAAAAAATTTATGGAAAAATATAACTTGCTTAAAATTTTGTTAATAACCTTTTTAATGGCAGTTATATTAACGTGGTTAATACCAACGAGTTTCTTGGTAGAAGGCCAAATTCAAATGGAAGGAACATCTCCATTAGGTTTGCTCGATTTAATTGAAACACCATTAAATACATTTTTAAATTTTATAAATATTGGAGCGTTATTTATAATAATAGGTGGGTTATATGGAGTAATTAATAAAACTGGTACGTATACAATAATAATTGAAAATATTGTTAATTATTTTAAAGATAAAAAAGAACAGTTATTAATATCAATATCAATTTTATTAATTGTACTATCATCTATAACGGGAAATAGCATGTTATTATTTGTATTTATACCGTTTTTAACCGCAATAATTATGTCATTAGGCTATGATAAGATGACATCCTTTTTAGCAACCATAGGTAGTATATTAGTAGGAAATTTAGGGGCGACATATGGGACAAATATAAATACTGTGTTAAAATATTATTTAAATATTAGTATTCACAATGAAATTATTACTAAAGTTATATTTTTAATAATAATTTCAGTAGTATTTATACTATATTTAGTTAATACATCTAAAACAAGTTTAGAAAAAAATTCAAAAAAAGCAAATGATATTCCTTTATATGTAAAAACTAAAAATAATAAGAGAAACCCATTACCATTAATTATAATCGTGGGTATAGTTACTTTATTTTTATTCGTTGCAATGTTTGATTGGATTAATGCATTTGATGTTAAAATTTTCAGAGATATGCATGAAGCAGTTATGGGAATTAAATCTAACGGCTATCCAATAATTTCTCATTTGCTGGGATATATTAAACCAATTGGCAATTGGCAGTTAAATGATTTAACAATTATGTTAATTATATTATCGGTTGTTTTATCTTGGGTATATAGTTTAACATTTGATGAAACGTTAGAATCTTTTATAGATGGTGCTAAAGAGATGGTGCCATTAGCTATTTATGTAACACTGGCAAACATTTTGATTATGACGATATATTATAATCATTCTGGTTCTAATATATTTAACACTTTATCAAATTTCTTACTAACTTTAACAAAGGGATTTAATGTTATAACGATGTCTTTAACATCATTAATAGGAAGTATATTTTTCAATGATTTTGTATTATTTACAAGTGCTATTAGTTCGATAACAAATGTAGTATTTAATAACAGTTTGTTATATCCTAAAATTGCAATAATCGCACAATTTGTACACGGTTTAGTAATGTTTGTATCACCTACAAGCTTATTATTAATTGCAGGCTTAGTTTATTTTGATGTTTCATATTCAGAATGGGTTAAGAAAATATGGGATTTCTTATTAAAGGTATTATTAATCTCATTTGTAGTAATAATTATTGTAATGATTTTTATTTAATTAAAAGAGTTTATACTCTTTTTTTATTTGAAAAAATTATGTCAATAATCTTTTAAATTATATTAATATATGATACACTAAATGTAGTGGTGATATGATGGTAGGGAAATTTAAAATGATATATGATTTAGCGGTGTTATTTTGGTTTTTTATATTTTTTGTTTTCTTAATAATAATTTATTTTGTTGATACAAAACCTTATGGTTCAAAATATAAAGGTAAATTGAATAAAAAATATCCCGATAAACTTAAACCAGCAGAATTATCGATGCTGTTATATAAAAAAATTACCCCGGAAGTTTTTACAACTAATATTATGTTATTAATATGTAACGGTGTAATCGAAATAAGAAAATCAGAAAATGATTATAAGATGACATTAAACGAGAATAAAGTTTTGAATTTAGATAAACAACAAAAATACATTGTGAATATTTTGTTTGACTCTATCGCCCAAGATAATCATTTAAAATTAAGTGTTTTTAATGATTATGCAAATAATAAAAAAAACGGCTCGGAATTTTTAACAAATTATTACGTTTGGAAAAGAATGACACAAACTGAAGTTAGTAGTCAACCGTTTTATGAATACAAAAAAAATTATATTTTAATAGAAATATATAAATATATTACTATATTATTAGTTTTGATTAATATTTTAACAAAACGCCATTATTTAATAGGATATTTTTTAATCATTTTGTCAATTATTTTAAAATTATTTTTTTATAAAACATATAAAAGAACATATAAATATAATGATGAATTTCATAAATGGATGGGTTTCAAACAATTTTTACTATCAATTAACGATGAAAGTTATAATTTAAATAAAGAAGAAAAATTAAATTATTTAATTTATAGTATGATTTTAAAAATTCATAAAAAAATTCCTGTTCGTATATTTGATGGAATGGATATATTATCATTTCAGTTAAATGATATAGTAACTAAATGTGTAATAAATGCTGAATTGCATGCTCATAGGGAAATAAGATGGAAATAAAGTTATCAAATGAGAAATACAAAGTAAATATAATTAGAAAAAATAATAAACACACTTATATTCGGGTAAAGGAAGATTTATCAATATTAGTGACAACAAATAATTCAGTTACCAATGATGAAGTGTTATTAATATTAAAACAAAACACACAATTTTTACAAAAAAATATTAAAAGGAAAAAGATAAGCCAAGAAAAAAATAAATATTTTTGGCTTTTTAATAGAAAATATAATATTGTTTATTCAACTAATATTGACGAAGTTATTATTGAAAACGATGCAATAATTACAAAAACTCAAAAACATTTAAATGAATGGTTAAAAAACTATGCAATTAAATATTGTGAGGAAAGATTAGTAAATATTTATAATGTTATTGTTGAGCCTATACCTTTACCAATTTTAAAAATCCGGGATATGACATCGAGATGGGGAAGCTGCAATATTAATAAAAATATAGTTACTTTGAATTTAAAATTGTTAAAATTTCAAGAAGAAATAATTGATTATGTTATTATTCATGAATTAATGCATTTTATTGAACCAAATCATTCACCAAATTTTTGGAAACTTGTGGGTAAGTACTGCCCAAATTACAAAAAATATATTAAAGAGTTAAGGGGGTAAGAAATGAAAAAAATATTTTTAATTTTAATAATTTTTATTGTTGCTTGTAGTAATAATGAAGCAAAATATTATCAAATAATAAATGAATTAAAAGGTGTTGAACATAGTAGTGATAATATTCCTTTTACAATAGATATATCTGTCGAACCAATAACTAATGATGAATTAGTTTATCATATTATAATTGATGAACCAATAATGAATGTGAAAGATTTAAGTGTAATTGCTATTCATGATGTTGAGACAAAAAATATATATCCAAGTATTGGAATATTAGATGATAAAATAAAAATGCTATCTACAACAGATTCAAATAAAGAAAGTGTTAAAGGTGTTGCTCTTGTTGGGTATTTACCAAAAGATGATGAATTGTCTAGTATCAACTTTAAAATAATGATTAATTATGAAGATGATGAAAATAATAAAAATAATATTTATTATATTCATAATTTTACATTATCCGATACTATTTAATTATAAAATAGTTTTGGTGATATAATGAAAGTGAAAATATTTGATGAGAATCATGAAGGTGATCTTGAAAATTTAATTAATGATTTCTTAGAACAAATTGATGGGAAAGTAATTGATATTAAATATCAAATAACACTTGGAATTAGCGGGGAAGAACAAATTTATTGTTTTTCTGCAATGATTGTATATGAAATATAAGGTGTGATGTAATGAAAAAGAACAGTTTTTTAGAAGGTGCTATGATAACGACAATTGGAATAATAATATGCAAAATAATCGGACTTTTATATGTTATTCCTTTTAAAAATATTATAGGTGAGCAAGGTGGTGCTCTTTACGGTTATGCATATTCTATTTATGCAATTTTTTTAAGTTTATCATCTAGTGGTATTCCAGTGGCTATGAGTAAAATAGTTAGTGAATATAATTCATTAAAATATTACTATACAAAAGAAAGAGTTTATAAAATAGGTAATTATATTATTGTAGGAATAGGTATATTATCTTTTTTAATTTTAATGCTGTTCGCCCCTCAAATAGCCCAACTAATATTAGGTGATCTTCAAGGTGGAAACACAATTGAAGGGGTTACGTTAGTTATAAGGGTAGTATCGAGTGCTTTGTTAATTGTACCACTGTTAAGTGTGACAAAAGGATATTTACAAGGACATAATTTTATGACTGAAACTAGTTTATCTAGTATTTTAGAACAACTAACAAGGGTGTTAGTAATTATTTTAGGAAGTTTTGTTGCCCTTAAAGTTTTTAATTTATCATTAGAAATATCTGTTGCTATTGCTGTGTTTGGTGCTACAATTGGTGCTTTGATAGCATATTTATACTTATTAATAAAAATTAATAAAAACAGAGAATTATTAAATAAAGATGAAGTTATAACTAGAAAAGAAAATAAGATAACTACTAATGATATTGTTAAAAAAATTACAATGTATGCAATTCCTTTTATTATAATAGATTTAATTAGATCAGCACAATCTATAATAGATACTCTTACTGTTGTAAATACTATGGCTAGGTTAGGCCTAAGTTCCATTGCTGAGACAACAATTGCAATTTTAAATGTTTGGGCAAGCAAATTAAATATGATTGTTGTATCGTTTGCACTTGGGATTACTATTAGTTTAATTCCTAATTTAGCAAGTAGTTTTGCAATAAAAGATATGTCCGATGTTGATAACAAAATAAATCAATCATTACAACTTATATTGTTAATAAGTATTCCTATGGCTGTTGGGTTAAGTATTTTATCTCGTCCGGTATGGATAATTTTTTATGGTTATGATGCATTTAGTATAAACTTGTTTAAAATTTACGTGCTTCAAGCAGTTACTTTTTCTATATTTTCAATATTAATAGATACAGCACAAACACTAAATTATAGCAAACTATCATTAGGGACGTTGTTTGCTTCATTCATTACAAAAGCTATATTTAATATTCCTATTATGTATTTATTTCATAAATTTCAATTTGGAGTACAATATGCCCCGGTTGTTTTAAATCTTATTATACATATGTTTGCTATTATAGTGCTTATGTATAATATAAATAAAAAGTATAAAGTAAAATATTACAAAACAATATATAATTTTTTAAAAATATTGCTTTCAACAAGTATAATGATTGTCATTTTAAAAATCGTTCATTTGTTTTATCCTATATCATCATTTACTAAAAAAGCAGCATTTATAGAAATAGTTATATATTCGTTAATTGGAGGATTTACATATATTTTTGTAACATATAGAAGTGGTATTTTAACAAATATATTAGGAGAAAATTTCATTTTAAATATTCGCAACTTTATTAATAATAAATTAAATATTAAAAGGAATAGTGATTTACATTAAAATTGTGAAAATTGTCAAATAATATATAAATTCATCAAAAAATGTGGTATTATAATATACAGGAGGGATAATATGAAAAAAAAGTTAATAATTGCTATTGCGATGGTTATGTTAATAACTGTGGGATGCGGGAAAACTAATTATAATAAATTAGAGGAAGAATTAACTTCGCTAGCTGGAAAGTATTATAAAGAGCAGTTAGAAGGAAAAGTACTAGGACTAGATAACCATCATATAACATTGGAAGCATTAGAGGAATCAGGATATGATATTTCAATGTTTACAGAAAAAAGTTGTGATAAATCATCACACGCAATTGTTAAACTAGAACTTGATGAGAATCGTGAAGTTGTTGGTGATTATACTATTGAAAATCACTTAACATGTGGAACTTATCAAACAAATGCTGAATAATATAAACTGTTAGCGTAAAAACTAACAGTTTTATTTTTAATAAACAAGGTCATTTAATTGACTTTTTTTGTTGTTAAAATAAGTCAATTAAAATTTAAAATATACATACACTATAAAAGAGGAGGGGGAATTATGTTCGGTAATTTTACAGAAGAAGCAAGAAAAATAATAGTACGTGCTAAAGAAGAGATGTATGAATTAAAGCATCCATATGTTGGTAGTGAACATTTATTGTTATCAATATTGAAAGATAAAAATAATGTTTCAACAAAATTAAATGAATATAATTTAAATTACCAAATCTTAAAAGAAGAGTTAATAAAAATAATTGGTGTAGGGAGAAAAGCAAGCAATTGGTTTTTGTATACTCCGCTATTAAAAAGGGTAATAGAAAATGCGATAATTGATAGCAAAGAAAACAATAATGGTGAAGTTACTGTTGAACATTTATTTGCAAGTCTTTTAGAAGAAGGTGACGGGGTGGCACTTAGAATAATGGTTGGTTTAAATATTAATTTAGATGAATTATATAGTGAATTCGCGATCAAGTTTACTACTAAAAATAAATCTACTAAAAAATTATTGTTAGAAGAAATAGGAATAGACTTAAATCAAAAAGCCCTTAATAATGAGCTGGATCCAGTTATTGGGCGTGATGAGGAAATGAAAAGGGTAATAGAAATTTTGTGTAGGAGAACAAAAAACAATCCATTATTAATTGGAGAAGCTGGAGTAGGTAAAACTGCTATAGTGGAAGGTTTGTCTAAATTAATGGCTACTGGGGATATTCCCTTTGCTCTAAAAAATAAAAAAATAATTAGTTTAGACATGGCTACTACAGTTGCGGGAACTAAATATCGTGGTGAGTTTGAAGAAAGAATACAAAAAGTTATTAAAGAATTAGAAGATAATGAAGATATAATTTTATTTATTGATGAGATTCATACAATGGTAGGAGCAGGGGGGGCTGAGGGGGCGATTGATGCTTCAAATATTTTCAAACCTTCATTATCACGTGGAACAATAAGATGTATTGGTGCTACCACTTTTTCTGAATATAAAAAATATATAGAAAAAGATAAAGCATTGGAACGAAGATTTCAAAAAGTTGAAATTAAGCCTCCAAATGATGAAACATTAGAAAAAATACTATATAAATTAAAAGATGTTTATGAAAAATTTCATTTTGTTACAATAAGTGATAAAGTGCTTAAAACAATAATTGATATGTCCAATAAATATATTCATAATAGGAATCAACCAGATAAAGCAATAGATATATTAGATGAAGTATGTACAATGGTAAATTTGAAAGAGACGAAAGAGATAAAAAAATATAAAGAACTTAAAAATAAAATACATTTTGTAACAAAAAATAAAAATGAAGCAATTATTAATAATGATTTTATTCTTGCATCAACTTATAAAGAAGAAGAAAATAAGTTGATGAATTGTATAAATGCATTAGAATTAAAGATGTATAAAAATGACAAAAAGGAAGTTACTATTGATGATGTTGCTAACATTATTAGTGCAAAAACGGGAATGTTAGCATATGAATTACTAGATAATCAAGAAAAGATAATTACTAAAATAACTGAGAATATTAAAACATCTATTTTAGGACAAAATCAAGCAGTAAATGAAGTTATTAATATTGTTAAAAGAATAAAGATGGGTTTAAAAGACGACGATCGATGCTATTCAATTATGTTTTGTGGTCCTTCTGGAGTAGGTAAAACTGAACTCGCTAAAATATTTGGGAATAATTTAGTTGGTGAAAATAATGTAATAAAATTAGATATGAGTGAGTTTAAAGAAAGTCATAGTATAAGCAAAATTATTGGAGCACCACCAGGTTATGTTGGTTATTCCGATCACAATAATTTGTTAGAGGAGATAAGAAATAAGCCAAGAACAGTTTTGATAATTGATGAAATTGAAAAGGCTCATGAAAATGTAATAAATTTATTTTACCAAATATTAGATGATGGATTAATAAAGGACTCTACTGGTAAAACTATTAGATTTGATAATGTAATCATAGTTATAACTAGTAATATAGGATTTGAAGGTATTAATATAGGGTTTAATAAAAACTCAAATGAAGTATCATTAATAAAAATAAAAGAGCACTTTAAACCTTCGTTTATAAACAGAATAAATAATATTGTTACTTTTTCGCATTTAAATGAGGATATAATTAGGGAGTTAATAAAAAGGAAAATAAGTAGTTTAATAAAAAAATATGATAAAAAAAACATAGTAGTTAATATTGACGAAAAAATATATGATGAAATATTAGAGTTAACAAATTTTAATGAATATGGTGCAAGAAAAATAGAACAAGTTATTAATAACAAGGTTGAATGTTTAATAATTGATCAAATTTTAAATGGTAACTATAATATTCAAATAAATAGCATTGTAAATAAATCAAAAATTTAAATAATAAATATAAAAGATGTATTTTTTAAAAAAATATGTTATAATTTAATTGGTGATAAAATGGTTCATATTAATAGTGTTTTAAAAACAGTTGATAGAAATAAAAATTTAACTAAGGAAGTTAAAGAAAATATTAAACATTTACTTATTATTTATGAAAACCAAATTGATAATATTGATTTAAATACGATAAATGCTAAAATGGCAGATTTAAGCGTAAAAGAAGGCAGTAAATTTTTATTGGACGCACCACTTAAGTATAATGAAAAAGATAAAACAATTTATATAAATATAAATGATACTAAAAATGATTATGATTATAAATATTTATTAATGAGAGAAATCATGCTAATCCAAACTTATAAAGATGAAAAATATAATCAACGCCAAAACTATTTTGGACCAATATATGAAGGATTTGCCTCGATATGCGCAAGTAACTTAGTTGGTAATGATGGCCTGACGTGTCCTTATGAAGAGGAAATGGTTGTCGTTAATCTTTTAGGCAATATTGTTGGATATGATTGTATTGAACAATTATTTGTTAAAAATGATAGTAAATTATTAATTGACAAACTATCAGCCTTTGGTTGCACAATAGATGATATAACAGAAATTACCAATATTATAAATTATAATAAATCAATAAGAAGTAATTCAAGGGCAAGGAGTATGTTAGGAGAAATTCAGTCTAATTTAATAAAAATTTTTGCAAATAAAGAAAATCATTCTAAGAAAGATGTAATAACATTTAAAACATTGTTAGTTAGTAATCCGAAATTATTTAGTAATCCAGAAATGTATAAAAACATTAATAATGTTTATAATGAATTCGATAAGACAATGTTAAATTATTCATTTACTGATGGCATTTCATCAAAGAAACGTTAAAACCGAAAGGTTTTTTTTGTTATATAATTATTTTAATTGAATACAATTATATAGGTGATAGCTTGGAATATAAAAAAGGTGATTTAGTTACAAGAAAATCATATAACCATGATGTTATATTTACTATAACTGACATTGATGATAAAGTCTGCTATCTTAAAGGGTTAAATGTAAGGTTATATGCTGATAGTTTAATTAGTGATTTAAAATTATATAAAAATCGAAAAGATGAAGCAGAAGAAGATTATTTAAATAGAATTAATTGTTTTAATGATATTAATAGAGATGATTATTTTTATTTACCAGGGAAAATATTGCATATTGACGGAGACGAGGATTATTTAAATAGATGTATAAATTATTATAAAGATAACAATATATGGGCGATTGGAATATTGGAGAAAGAAGAATTACTACCATATAAAATCGAGGAATTGCTAAATGAATATAATCCCTCTATTGTTGTTATTACTGGTCATGATGCTCGTTATATAGCTGATGATGAAACGACATATAAAAATAGTGATAATTTTATTAAATCAGTTAAAGAAGCTAGAAAGTTTGAAAAAAGTCACGAGAAACTTATTATTATTGCTGGAGCATGTCAATCAAATTTTGAAGCTTTAATAAAGGCTGGTGCTAATTTCGCTTCAAGTCCCAAAAGAGTTAATATTCATGCTCTAGACCCTGCAATGATTGCATCTAAAGTTAGCTTATCAGATGTTACAAAAGATATAAATTTAAAAGAGATTTTAGAAGAAACAAAATACGGTATTAGTGGTATTGGCGGAATAAAAACAAAAGGAACAATGTATGTCGGCTACCCTAGATGAAGAAAGATTTGTAACTATTGCTGATGTTAAAGATAAGCTAAAAAAACATATTGGAAATAAAGTGGTTATTAATTATAATTTAGGTAGAAATAAAATAGAAAAATATGAAGCGGTTATAAAAGAGTTATATAATTTTGTTTTTATTGTGGAATTAGAAAGAGAAATAAAATCTTTTACTTACGCGGATGTTATTACTGAAACAATAAAAATTAAATATTAATACATAAAATGGTAAAATATGTCATTTTTCATTGCATTACGAGTTAATGTATTATATAATGAAGATGTAAACAATACTGAAGGGAGAGATATTCTTGACAATAACATCTGTAAAGGTTCGTAAAATAGTTAAAGAAGATTCAAGAATGAAAGGTATAGCTACCGTTTTAATTGATGATTGCTTTGCTATTCACGACATAAGAATTATTGAAGGTGACAACGGGCTTTTTATTGCGATGCCTAGTCGAAAAACTCCAGCTAATGAATATCGTGATATTGCGCACCCAACAAATCAAGAAACAAGAACAATGTTTGAAGAAGCAATAATAAATGCTTACAATGAATTAGAGTAGTACTAAAAGA
>CAZPLK010000015.1:0-14130 GCA_964587565.1 uncultured Muribaculaceae bacterium | reverse complement strand
CAAGTTGATGATCCGGAATTACTAGATTTAGTTGAAATGGAAATTCGTGAATTATTAAGTGAATACGATTATGATGGGGACAATACTCCAATAATTCGTGGTTCTGCATTAAAAGCTTTAGAAGGTGTTGCAGAATATGAAGAAAAAATCTTAGAATTAATGGATAATGTAGATAATTGGATTGAAGCTCCAACACGTGATGTAGATAAACCATTCTTAATGCCTATTGAAGATGTGTTTACAATTACAGGACGTGGAACAGTTGTTACTGGTCGTGTTGAACGTGGACAATTAAAATTAAACGAAGAAGTAGAAATTGTTGGAATTAAAGAAACAAGAAAATGTGTTGTTACTGGAATTGAAATGTTCCGTAAACAATTAGATTATGCTGAGGCAGGAGATAACGCTGGTATCTTATTAAGAGGTATTTCTCGTGAAGATGTAGAGCGTGGGCAAGTATTAGCTAAGCCAAACACTGTTACTCCACATAGTAAATTTAAAGCTGAAGTATATGTTTTAAGTAAAGAAGAGGGCGGACGTCATACTCCATTCTTCTCAAACTATCGTCCACAATTTTATTTCCGTACAACAGATGTTACAGGTATAATCGAATTGCCTGAAGGTGTTGAAATGGTAATGCCAGGAGATAACATAACAATGACTGTTGAATTAATTAACCCGATTGCAATTGAAAATGGTACTAAATTCTCAATTCGTGAAGGTGGAAGAACAGTTGGTGCTGGTGTAGTTTCAGAAATTATCAAATAATTAATGAATAAAAAGGAACAATACGTTCCTTTTCATTTTAAATTTAATTTACTACTAAAACTAAAAATAAAAAGTGAATGTTAATATTCACTTTTATTTTTTCAATATATTTTTAATAGGTAATGTATTTTTATACATAAAATATTTAGTATTGTTAGTAATTATTTCAAAATCTCCAGCGTATTCATGTATATACGCATTAAATTTTATTTTAAAATTATTTAAACCTTCATATTTATTTTGTTCTAAATTTATATTACTAACTCCCCCAATATTAAATTTTTGATAACCTAATTTTGAGTATTTTTCCATTAGTTTCCAAATGATTAAATGCTTAGCATTAAATCGTTTGTATTTTGGATCATATCCATCCATTATTATATAAACCGTATCTCTGTATTTAATTATCATAACAGACGCCAATATAATACCATCTGGGTGATTTTGAAGTAACTTAGTTGCGTGTGCTAGTTTTTTATTATAACTAGATAGCAAATTATCATAATAAATTTTTCTGTTTATTAATTTTCCAGCACTTTTTCTAGGGTTTGTTAATATTAAATTATTAACAAATTTGCTATCCTTTTCGGCGTTATGATAACCTTTTTGTGTTTCTTTTAAATGAATGGCAGTATCCAACTTAGCATAGTAAAATTCAACCATATTACTTTGATTAAACGAATTAAATATATCATTAAAATAAGTTGCATCTTCTGGGAGTTGTTTTTTTGAGTGAAAATACATATACTTTAAATCTTCTTTGTTACCTTTGTAAACCCTAATCCCATTTTTTTCAGCACTTCTAATTTTTGTTCGATATTCTTTTGCTATATTACTAAATAAAACATGATAAGGTTTGTTTAAATCAATAACTGCCTCATATCTAGGTTTTAACGCTTCAAAGAAATAATTATATCCATAATGATGATATCCTAATTTTCGTAAATTCATAAAAAAAGAATTATAATTTTGATTTTCAATAAATTGACCATTTTTTTTATTATGAATCTTTTTTAATATACTGGGATTTAACTTCACTGCTACTATATCTAATTTTGATAAATATTTTTTTAATAAATTAGTGAACTTTTTTAATAAATCAAAATCATTGTAATCAATTAGAAAACCCCTTGGAGCATAAGCGTATTTAAATGCTAGATTTTTTTCAACTAATAATATTGTTGCGGCAATTATGTTGTTATTTGAATCAACTAATCCAATAATTAAATTTTCAAAACCTTGACCTTGCATAGTAAAAGCATATTCTGGTGTTTGATAAACAGAATATTGTTCAAAGTTATTAGCGAACATTTTAAATTCATTAATTGTTAATTGTTTAATTACCACATTATTACCTCCATAGATTATTTTATTATAGCACAAAACAGTATTAAAACAAAGATTTAAGAAAATAAATTAATAACGATATTAATATATTTAATCATAAAAAATAAAAAAGATAATATATTTATAGTGGTGATAATATGGACAAGGTAAAAGTCGGAATTCCAAGAAGTGTTTTTTACTACTATTACAAAGATTTATGGAAATATTTTTTTGAAAAACTTAATATCGATACAATACTTAGTCCAAAGACAAATAAGGAAATTATTAATGAAGGGCTTAATTATGCAAATGATGAAATGTGTTTATCATTAAAAATTTATATGGGGCATATAAATTATTTAAAAGATAAATGTGATTATGTTTTAATACCAAGAATAGATGATTATGGTATTAACGATCAAATGTGTACTAATTTTTTAAGTTTATATGATATATCATATAATTTATTTAATATTAATATTTTAAATTATAATGTTTGCCATACAAAGGGGTATTATGAAAACAAGGAATTCATTAAAATGGGTAAGAAATTAGGTTATTCAAAAAAGGAAAGTAGAAATGCTTATTTATACGCCAAGGCAAAAACTATTAAAAATAATAAAAAAAGGTTCCATGAAAACTTAAATAAATTAAATAGTAATAAAATCAAAATATTAATAATAGGACATCCATATAATGTACTTGATGAATATGTTGGAAAACCAATAATTAACTTATTAAATAAATTAAATATTGAAGTTATTTATGCTTTTGAAATTGATTCTAATATTACAAACAAATTATCATACAAATTTTCAAAGGATATTTATTGGAAATATAGTAAAGACTTAATAGGTGCGATAAAATTATTACAAAATAAAATCAATGGTATTATTTTTTTATCTTCATTCCCATGTGGTCCAGATTCACTAGTGAATGAACTAGTTATTAGAAAAATTAATACACCTTATTTAAATTTAGTACTTGATGATCTTGATTCAACAGCCGGAATTGAAACAAGAATAGAAAGTTTTATTGATATAATTGAGCAAGTTAAAACAAAAAACTAGTAAAATTATAGCATTTCCCCAAATGGGTAATTATAGTATTCCGGCAAAATATTTATTAAATAAAATCGTCGATGCTAAAATAATTGATATTCCAAAAATTACAACTAAAACAATAGAAACTGGAACAAGATATAGTCCTGAATTTGTATGCACACCATTTAAGTATACTTTAGGTACATTAATTGAATCACTTGATAAGGGAGCTAATGTATTAATTCAAGCGGGTGGTGGATGTCGTTATGGTTATTATAGTGAATTACAAGAACAAATTTTAAAAGATTTAGGCTATGATTTCATTTTTATAAATTTTATGACAAAAGGTAAAAAGGATATTAAAAAAATTATAAATGAAATGAAAAAAATTGATGAAAATTTTAAACCAATTAAATCATTGTATTATTTATTAATAAGTATAAAAATGGTTAAATATATGGATAAAGTTGATGATTATATTAGGCAAAATATTGGGTTTGAAGTTAATAAAAATGATTTTATTAATTTAAACAATAAAATGTTAAAATCATTTATAAAAAGCAAATCAATAATTCATTTATACTTTAAATATTTATATTATTATAAAAAAATAAAGAAAGTAACAGTGAAAAAACCAAAAAACCATTTAAAAATAGGACTAATAGGTGAGTTATATACATTAATGGAACCATTTTCAAATTATGAATTAGAGCGGGAGTTAGCGAGTTATGGTATGTCGATAAAAAGATACACGAATGTATATTATTTATTATTTCAAAAACGTAGGATGTCAAATAATTATTTAAAATATGCGAGCGAATACGTGAAATACAAAATGGGTGCCGATGCAGTAGATAATATAGGTCGTACTAAATATTTATGTGAACATGATTATGACGGGATAATACATATAAAATCAACTTTTTGTACACCTGAAATTGGTGCAATGCCTATTATAACTAAAATTTGTCAAAATTATAAAATGCCATTATTATTTTTTTCATTTGATTCAAATACTTCTGAAATTGGAATAAAAACTAGAATTGAAGCATTTTATGATATGATAGAAGGGAAGCGACAATGAAAGAATATTATTTAGGGATTGATATTGGTTCTATATCTACTAAAGGTGTTATTATTGATAATAATAATAATAAGGTTATAACTTCATCATATATTTGGACAGAAGGTAGTCCAATTGTAGCAGTTAAAAAATTAATTAATAAAATAAAAACAAAATTACCAAAAGATGCATTAATTAAAGGAATTGGTACAACTGGTAGTGCTAGAAAGCTAATTGGACTAATGTTAGGTGCAAATGTTATAAAAAATGAGATTACAGCACATGCAGTTGGTACTTTATCTTATTATCCAAATGTCCGCACTATTTTAGAAATAGGGGGGCAAGATTCAAAAATTATTATTATAAATAATGGTGTTGTTGTTGATTACTCAATGAACACACTATGTGCAGCCGGAACAGGTGCCTTTTTAACAAGTCAGGCAAAAAGGATCGGTGTTCCTATTGATGAATTTGGCTCAATCGCATTAAAATCAAAAAACCCAGTTAAAATAGCGGCAAGATGTACTGTTTTTGCAGAATCTGACTTAATTCATAAAGCACAAGTCGGTTATTCACAAGAAGATATTATAGCTGGCTTGTGCAGAAGTATCGTTATAAATTATTTAAATAATGTAG
This sequence comes from uncultured Muribaculaceae bacterium, assembly GCA_964587565.1. Lineage (GTDB taxonomy): Bacteria > Bacillota_I > Bacilli_A > RF39 > UBA660 > DUPI01. The sequence goes on along the minus strand of CAZPLK010000015.1, from coordinate 9,294 downwards.
GTAAAGGAAAACCAATAAAGGGTCCAATAGTATTTCAAGGTGGGGTTAGTAAAAACATTGGTGTTTTAAAGTTTTTTGAAGAAATATTGGAAGAATCAATAATTGTTGATGAAAATAGTCATCTAATGGGAGCTATTGGAATAGCAATACTTGCTAAGAACAATAAAACTTCCAAAACATATAAATTAGACATAAATAATGTGGATTTTCAAACAAAAGGTAGTGAATGTTCATTGTGTTCTAACAATTGCGAAATATTAAAAATATATAAAAATGATGAATTAATTGATGTTTGGGGCAACCGTTGCCCAAGAGGTGGTAGAGGATAAATTGTATAAATAATTTGACAATATTGAAATTATAGTGTATATAATATATTGATAAAAAAAAGGAAGTGAACTATGGCAAAAAAATTAGTAATAGTGGAATCACCAAGTAAAGCTAAAACAATTGAAAGGTTTCTTGGTACAGATTACAAAGTTGTTTCTAGCAAAGGTCATATTAGGGATTTAGCTATCAAGGGCAAATATGGATTTGGTGTTGATATTGACGATAATTTCACACCATCATATGTTGCAATTAGGGGCAAAAAAACTGTAATTAATCAACTTAAAAAAGAAGCAGAAAATGCAGAGAAAGTGTATTTAGCAAGTGACCCAGATCGTGAAGGTGAGGCAATTAGTTGGCATTTATATGATTCCTTACAATTGGATGAAAAAAAATATGATAGAGTTGTTTTTAATGAAATAACATCAAATGCAATTAAAGAAGCCTTTTCCAACCCTAGAAAAATTAATAATGATTTAGTAAATTCACAAGAAACAAGAAGAATTTTGGATCGAATTATTGGGTTTAGATTAAGTAACTTAATGCAAAGAAAAACTGACGGTAGTAGTGCCGGACGTGTCCAGAGTGTTGCTTTAAAATTAATCGTTGATAAAGAACGAGAAATAGAGGCATTTAATCCAGAAGAGTATTGGAGTATCACTGCTAAATTTAACGATTTTGATGCAGAGTTATTTAATTACAATAACAAAGATATTGCTATTAACAATGAAATAGAAGCAAATGCAATATTAAATAAACTAAATAATAAATTTGAAATAGCGAAAGTTGATAAAAAGGTAAGAAGAAAAAAAGCAAGATTACCTTTTATTACTAGTACGCTACAACAAGAAGCATCATCAAAATTAGGTATGTCTGCTAGAAAATCAATGATGGTCGCTCAAAAATTATATGAAGGTATTGAGTTAGAAAATGAAACGGTAGGATTAATAACTTATATGCGTACTGATTCAACTAGGTTATCAAATGAATTTGTCGGGAGTACTTTTAAATATATTGAAGCAAAATATGGCAAAGAATATATTGGTTTTTACAGAACAAAAAAACAAGCAGAAAACGTACAAGATGCACACGAGGCTATTCGACCAACTAGCATCAATAGAGATCCATTAAGTGTAAGAGCTTATTTAAAAGATGATGAATATAAATTATATAGATTAATATATTATCGTGCTTTAGCGTCACTTATGTCTGATGCAAAAACAAATAACACATCTGTTGTATTAGATAATAATAATTATCAATTTAAGGCTAATGGTCAAATTTTGATTTTTGATGGTTATTTAAAAGCGTATGGTGAATATGAAGAAACAACCGAAAAAACTCTGCCACCATTTGAAGATTACAAAAGTAAAGTTATAGTTTCTAATGAAATTATGAAAGAACAACATTTTACTAAACCACCAGCAAGATATTCAGAAGCGAGATTAATAAAAGAAATGGAAGCTTTAGGAATTGGACGACCAAGTACTTATACGAAAACCTTAGATACAATCAAATCAAGAGGATATGTAAAATTAATGGAAAGAAGATTTCATCCTACTGATATAGGTGTTGAAGTAACAGATAAATTACAAGAATTTTTTAGTCACATTATTAATGTTTCATATACTGCTAATATGGAAAATGATTTAGATAAAATTGCAGAAGGAAATTTAGTTTGGTACGAATTACTTGATAAATTTTACAAGGAATTTGAAAAAGCAGTTGATAAAGCATTTGAAAAAATGGAAAAAAAAGAACCTGAGCAAACTGGAGAAATGTGTCCACAATGTGATCATCCTTTAGTTATTAGAAAGAGTAAATATGGTGAGTTTATTGCTTGTAGTAATTTTCCAAAATGCAAATATATAAAAAATGAAGAAAAAACAGAAAATATTATTTGCGATTGTCCTAACTGTGACGGAAAAATAATTGAAAAGAAAACAAGAAGAGGAAAATTATTTTATGGGTGTAATAATTATCCAAAATGTAAAACAGCATATTGGGATATGCCTACTGGTGAACAATGTCCAGAATGCAATAGTATGTTAACAACTAAAAATGATAAAATAAAATGCAGTAATTGTGAGTATGCTAAGTAAAGCATGCTCTTTTCATTTGACTTTTATGTATCGTTTTGTTAATATTTTATTAACATATACAGGAGTTGGTTTTATGATTTCAATTAAAAATAAAGCAGGTTTTACTTTTATTGATTTTATAGCTTTACTTTTTTTATTTGGCATAGTATCTGTTATATTTTATCCGAAAATATTAAGAAAATTAGATTATAGCAGACAAAATAGGTTAATAAAAAATGTTAATAATATAATTAATGAATTTGATGATCAAAACTATAAAAAGAAAATGTTGTTTAAATTTGAAAATGGAGTTGATGTATCAAACGAAAAATTAAAATCAAAATTAAAAATAAAAAATGGAATAATTATAGTTGATAATAATAACAATGTATCTTTGTCAATTCACGATGGTAAATATTGTGCGAAAAAAATATATTATGATGATGAAATTACATTGTTAAACATCCCTCTTTATGACTGTTATTTACCTTACTTTGATATTAGTGGTGCTTCGGTACCAGTTTTATACGATGGTATGATACCGGTTACATGGGACGGTTCAAAATGGGTAAAAGCAAACATTAGCGAAGAGTGGTATAATTATGATGAAAAAAAATGGGCTAATGCTGTATTAATAAAAGAACTAGATAGAGATTTTTATATTAATTCCCCACCTAATACGCTAATAGATGATTTCCATGTTTTAGCACACTTTGTTTGGATACCAAGATACAGATATCAATTATTTAATGTAGATTTTTTAAAACAAACAGAAAAAGAAATAAATATAAAATTTGAATCTATTAGTAAAGAAAAATCAATAGGTTCAAGTAATAACGAGTGGCTCACTCATCCTGCATTTACTTTTGGTGAAGTTGAATTAGATGGCATTTGGGTAGGTAAATTTGAAACAACAGGAACTAGATCCAAACCAACAATTAAACCTAATATGACTTCTTTGGCATTTCAAAATATTGGTTCAATGTTTAATATCGCTAGAAGTTTTAATAATAAAGAAATATACGGATTAAATTTTGATGCAGATACACATATGATGAAAAATATTGAATGGGGTGCAGTAGCTTATTTAGCACACAGTGAATATGGCAAAAATGATTTTATATGGGTAAATCCAAGCAAAGACTTTATAACCGGTTGTGCAGGTGATACTCCATTTCCAAAATTAAGCCCGGGATGTCCAAATAATTATGACACTAAAAAGGGGCAACAAGCTTCTACTACTGGGAATGTATATGGTATATATGATATGAGTGGTGGAACAGCTGAATATGTCGTAGGCGGACTGTATAACAAAAATAAAGACGATATAATGTTATCTTTAGCTACTTTTACTAATAAAGACTTATTGAATAGTACAAAATATATTGATAAATATAATTACGGTACAAGTGATAACGATCAAGATGCCTATAATCGCTCATTTTTAGGGGATGCTACCGGTGAAACAAGAAATTGGTATAACAATGATAGTGAGTTTTTAAAAGATAATCCAATTTGGAATGGTTATGGAAATTTATGGTTTATACGTGGTGGTTATTATAACGACCAAAAAAAGGCTGGAATATTTAGTTTTAAAGGACAAGATGGCGCCAATTACAAATATAATGGTTTTAGGGTAGTTATACCAGGTATTAATAAAAATTTGTAAAATTATTGTTAAATGTTATAATATACTCATTTGTGAGGTGTGGTATGAGTAAGCAAGTACGAAGAAGATATAATTTTGTTTTAAGAGATATACCTAATAGAAAAGAGTACTTATTAAAAAATTATTTTGAAGATGGGGAAGAATTTGGCAGGGAAAATTATTTGTTAAGTTCAATTGATGAAATCACATTAGCGTATAAAGATGAATCGGAACTGTTAGAAGATATTAAAATAATTTATGGATTTAATTTTAAACACTCTAAATTATATATTAAATATCGTCAAAATAAAGAAGATAGATATTTAAAAATCGCATATAATGAATTAAATGTTTTAAAACAATTCGCAAAGCAAAGTAAAAGCAAAATCAAAGATTGTACACAGTACAAACAATTTTATAATCATGTTATGTCCAACATTCATAAAGGACCATTTTATCGTTACATGATGGAAAAACATTATATAAATAAAAGATTAAAAAAATTATTAGATGAATATCTTTATGAAAACAAGATATATAAGGAAAAGGAAATATATGAACATATGAAAAATTATAGAGTTATTAGGGATTATATTTATGGAGTTAATGAATATAATAAGCAAGTAATTATTAAATCCAATATAATTTCTTTAAATAAATTTAATCAAACCGAATATAACGAAAAAGAAACAAATATTCAATCATTTAACAAAAAGATAAATTTAAACACAAACGATTTATTTTTAAATTCTTTAACAAATATAGATGATATAACAAAATATTATGATTTAGATGAACTTTATGAACTAGGTATTGATAATGGTTTATTAGATGGTTTAAGCTATTTAGAAAAACCGAAAATACTTAGCAAAAGAAAAGAATATAAATAGAAAATATTCTTTTTTTTTGTTATAATATATATGGTGATGGTATGAAGTTAATAAAACAACAATTTATGGATTATATAATTTATGAAAGGGATTATTCTATCCACACCCAAAATGCATATGATAGTGATTTAAATATATTTTATGCATTTTTAAATACTTTAAAAATAAAAGAAATACAGTTAATTAATTATTCTGTAATAAGAAAATATTTGTCATACCTATACGAGATGCAGTATAGTAATACAACGATTAATAGAAACATAAGCACATTAAGAAGTTTTTTTAAATACTTATTAATGAATAAAATTATTGAAAACAATCCTATGACTTTAATAAGTAGTGCTAAAGAAATGAAAAAACTACCAACATATTTACACATTAATGAAATTGAAGATTTATTATCAATACCAAATACAAATACACCATTAGGGCACCGCAACAAATTAATAATCGAACTTTTATATTCTACAGGTATAAGGGTTAGTGAATTAACCAATATTGAAATAGATGATATTAATTTATACGAGCATACTATTAAAATAGTAGGTAAGGGGGATAAAGAAAGATATGTCTTGTTTGGTAATATATTAAAAAATATATTAGTTGAGTATTTAGAAGATACTAGAAAGCAATTATTAAAAAATAAAAAAACAACTTATTTACTAATTAACAAAAATGGTGATCCATTAGGTGATAGAGGAGTTCGTTTAATAATTGATAATATTGTAAAAAGATCTAGTATTAATAAACAAATTAGTCCACACGTAATAAGACATACATTTGCAACCCATATGCTAAATAAGGGGGCTGATTTAAAAGTTGTGCAAGAATTACTTGGGCATAGTAATTTGAGTGCTACCCAAGTGTATACTCACGTATCTAATGAAAGAATAAGAGAAGTGTATAGAAAAAATCATCCTAGGGCTAAAAGAGGAGGTCATTAACATGGCAAAATTATACTTTCGTTATGGGGCTATGAATTCAGGAAAAAGTACAGCACTAATGCAAGTAGCACACAATTATGAAGAAAGGGATCAAAATGTTTTTGTTATAAAATCAATCATTGACAAAAAGGGTAATAATAAAATAATTTCAAGAATCGGTTTAGAAAGAACTGTTGATTTGCTACTACCTTATGATAAAACAATAAAAGATTATAATATTTGTTTTCAAAATATATCTTGCGTATTAGTAGATGAAGCTCAGTTTTTAAGTTGTGAACAAGTAACTGAATTATGGAAAATATCTAAAATTAAAGACGTACCAGTTATATGCTATGGACTTCGGGCTGATTTTCAAACAAATAGTTTTCCAGGTAGTAAAAGGTTGTTAGAATTAGCAGATGAATTAAATGAGTTAATAACTATATGTCGCTGCGGTAAGCGGGCTAAGTTCAATGGCAGGAAAGTAAATGGTGAGTTTGTTAATTATGGAGAACAAGTATTAATTGATGAAGTTGATAACGTTAGTTATGAATCACTTTGTGGTGACTGTTATATAAAAAACGTTTTAAATAAATTTTAGTTTGTTAAAATATTATTTATTTGTTATAATTATATAAGTAAAAGAATAATAGGAGGTTGTGTATGAATAAATTTGTTTATTCCTTTGAAGAAGGAAATAAAGATATGAAGGAATTACTTGGAGGTAAAGGTGCTAATTTAGCAGAAATGGTTAATATTGGTTTGCCTGTTCCAAGTGGTTTTATTGTAACAACTGAAGCATGCAATAAATATTATGAAGAAGAGAAAAAAATCAGTAAAGATATTGTAGAAGAAATATTTAAGCATGTAGCTCATTTAGAAAAAAAATCTGGTAAAAGATTAGGGGATAAAATTAATCCGTTACTTTTATCAATACGAAGTGGTGGACGTGCTAGTATGCCTGGTATGATGGATACTGTTCTTAATCTTGGACTTAATGATGAGGTTGCCGAAGGCTATGCTAAACATCATCAAAACCCTCGTTTTATATATGATTCTTATAGACGTTTTATTCAAATGTTTGCTGATGTAGTTAAAGGGTATTCATTATCATCATTTGAAAACATTTTGAATGAACTTAAAAAAGTTAGAGGTATTACAGACGATCGTGAATTATCAGGAAATGATATGTATGAACTGACACTGAAATATAAAGACTTATATTTTAAATTGTCAGGCGAAGAGTTTCCACAAGATCCAAAAGTTCAATTAATTGAATCAATTACTGCAGTATTTAGATCATGGAATAATGAAAGGGCGATTATTTATAGAAGAATGCACGATATACCACATAGCTGGGGAACAGCAGTAAATGTTCAGGAAATGGTTTATGGAAATCGTGGTGAAGATTGTGGTACTGGTGTTGCATTTACTAGAAATCCGGCTAATGGTGATAATAACCTTTACGGTGAGTATTTAATAAATGCACAAGGGGAAGATGTTGTAGCTGGAATTAGAACACCTGAACCAATTGAAAAATTAGATGAAATCATGCCTAATATTTATAAAGAATTAGTAAGTTATTCAGAAAAATTAGAAAACCATTATAAAGATATGCAAGATATTGAGTTTACAATAGAGCATGGAAAACTGTTTATGCTACAAACAAGGGATGGTAAAAGGACAGCAACAGCAGCACTAAAAATTGCAGTTGATTTAGTTAACGAAGGGCTGTTAACTAAAGAAGAAGCTCTTTTAAAAGTTGACCCAAATCAATTGGATCAATTGCTTCATCCAAATTTCGACGATAATGCGTTAAAAAATCTAACACCAATTGCAACTGGTTTGCCTGCATCTCCTGGTGCTGCTACTGGTCAAATATATTTTAGTGCAGAAGATGTAACAAGTGCAACAAACAGAGGTGAAGCTGCAATTTTAGTGAGGGAAGACACATCACCTGAGGATATTCAAGGAATGGATGATGCTGTTGGAATTTTAACAAGTCGTGGGGGAATGACATCACACGCCGCAGTGGTAGCACGTGGAATGGGGAAGTGTTGTGTTAGTGGTTGTAGTTCAATTATAATAGATGTAAATAATAAAGTTTTCACAACTACCGATGGTACCCAATATAATGAAGGTGATTTTATTTCATTAGACGGAACAACTGGAAATGTATACGGCGAAAGCATTAAGACAAAAGAACCAGAAATAAGTGGTGATTTTGAAACATTTATGAGTTGGGCAGACGAAGTTAGAACTTTAGGTGTTAGAGCTAACGCTGATACAGTACGCGAAGCAAAACAAGCATTAGATTTTGGTGTTGAAGGTATTGGATTATGTAGAACTGAACATATGTTTTTTGAAGAAGATAGAATTTTTATAATGAGGAAAATGATTATTGCATCTGATCAAAAAATAAGAAACAATGCAATAGATGAATTATTGCCAATGCAACGTGAAGATTTTGAAGGTTTATTCGAAGTTATGAATGATAAACCTGTAACGATTAGATACTTAGACCCACCATTACATGAATTTTTGCCAACCACTGATAAAGAAATTGCTGATTTAGCACATGCATTAAATATGGAAAATAAGGAAGTTATAAATAGAATTGAATCACTTAAAGAAATAAATCCAATGATGGGACATAGGGGTTGTCGTTTGGCTATAACATATCCAGAAATAGCAGTAATGCAAACCCGCGCCATAATAGAGGCTGCAATTAACGTAAGTTGGCTTGGTATTAAAGCAAAACCTGAAATCATGATACCACTAATAAGTCATGTTAATGAGTTAACTTATATAAAAGACATTGTAGTTAATACAGCTATGGAAGTTATGGAGGAATTTGGTGTCAAAGTAGATTACACTGTTGGAACGATGATAGAAACACCAAGGGCAACACTACTGTCAGACGAAATTGCCAACCATGCTGAATTTTTTAGTTTTGGTACTAATGATTTAACGCAAATGGCATATGGCTTTTCAAGGGATGATGCAAGTAAGTTTTTAACTGATTATTATGATAAACAAATCTTTGAGAGAGATCCATTCTCTAGACTTGATCGCGAAGGAGTCGGAAGGTTAGTTGAAATGTCTGTAATTAGAGGTAAAAGTTCAAACAAAAACTTACAACTAGGAATTTGTGGTGAACACGGTGGTGAACCATCAAGTGTTGAGTTTTTTAACAAAGTTGGGTTAGATTATGTATCTTGTTCGCCATTTAGAGTGCCAATTGCACGTTTAGCAGCAGCTCAGGCTGCATTAAAAATCAAGAATAGCAGTAAGTAATATACAGCACAATTATGATATTATTAAAATTAGTGAAGAAATATTTATTCAAAAAACTATCATAATAGAAATTGTTAAATAAATATATTTACAATTTTAAAACAAATAAATTAAAAGGTGCCAAAAAA
>CAZPLK010000014.1:0-14422 GCA_964587565.1 uncultured Muribaculaceae bacterium | reverse complement strand
CCAAGGGGAAAAGGGGATTGCGAAAGCCAATAAATTGTGATAATATAAATATCGTGTTGATAAAAAAATGAGCAAAACAGTGAGTTTTATTCATTGAATATTATATAAATGAGGAGAATATTTTGAGAGAAAATATAAAAAAAATAACAGAAAGTTCGTATTTCATATTTAGTATATTACTATTTGCATTAATCATAATTCATCTAAAGATGAATTGCGGTTTTGGCGATGAAGTAGTACTCCGAGCAGAGTATAAAGATCTAGGTATATGGGAAGTTATAAAAAATAGTTATAACAATTGGGGTTCACCAGGAATTGTAACTGTATTTATATATGTTTTCGTACAAACTTCACCTATTTTATTTAAAGTATGTAATATAATGGTTATTATGTTAGCGGCTTATTCAATATCTGAGATTACTAACCATAAAAAGTCTAAAAATGTAAATTTGATGATAGTATGTTTCGTTATACTTTATCCAATTGTTCAGATGACAACCGCAGGGTGGATAGTAACATCCGTAGCATATATGTTCCCGTTAGCGTTTGGTTTATACTCACTAATTGCTATTAAAAGAATCTGTTATAACGAAAAAGTAGAATACATTACCACTTTTATAGCACTATTAATTGGTCTTGGAGCACCTCAAATGTCCTGTGTTCTTGCAGGAATAAATATTGTTTTTTGTATATATTTTATAGTGAAAAAGAAGTTAAATAAATATTGTATTTTACAGAGTGTTGTTTCTGTAGTTTTTGTAATTTATCATCTTACTTCACCAGGAAATGCTAATCGTAAAATCTTTGAGATTTCATATTGGTTCTCTGATTTTAATATGATAACAACCATAAATAAAATAAAATTAGGATTTACAAATACTTTAGCTAATAATATTTCAACTCCAAATTTATTTTTTACAGTATTTTGTATATTGTTATGCGTAGGTGTTTTTGTAAAATATAAGGATTATTTTTATAGATTTATTGCAATAATTCCTTTGTCAGCAGTTTTAATATTTGGTTTGTTTAACGAAGTTTTTGATGATATTCTTCCTAAACTTGTAGGTTTAATGAATGTAAATGATTATGACTTTGTTAAGGTGACAACTTTTAATTATTTGGATAAGAAAAATTATATCCCAATTATTCTTGGCGTAATTATTCTTGGATGTATTCTATTATCAATATATTTGATATTTGAAAATACTTTTATGTCATTACTTGTTAATATTATTTTCTTGGCAGGTTTTGCATCTAGAATGATTATGATTTTTGCACCAACACTTTATGCATCATCAACCCGTACTTTTATATTTATGTACTTTTCTATTATAGTTTGTGGCATATTTATTTTTAAAGAAATTCTTAATAAAATGGAAAATGATAAGTTATCAAAGTTGCAAGCAATCATAGGTGCAATAACTATTCTAAGTTTTATAGAATATCTTGCAGGTTAAAGGAAAGAGGATAAAATGAAAAAAGAGGTAAAAAAGAATAATGTTATTATACTTTTTTTATTGGTAATTATTGCAGGATTCCTGTTTGCGGGAGTTATATACTTTGATAATTACAAAGCGAAGAAAGTAGACATATCTGAAATGGCAGAAAATGATGGTAGTATTCAGTTCAAACTTGAAAGTGTTAATAATGAAGCAAATAACGATTATATTAATATTGAAGGCTGGGCATTAAAAAAAGGATCTAACCTATCTACAGTTGAGTGTTATGTTGCACTTAGAAACACATCAACAAATGAATGTTATAAAGTGAACACAGCAATGAAAGAACGAATAGATATAACAATACAAATGAACGATGGATTCAAATATGATAAATGTGGTTTTTATGCAAGCTTTCTTAAAAGTATTTTGAAAAATGGAAAGTATGAAATTACATTGCTTTATCAAAGCGATAATAATGATATTATTGTTCCAACAGGAGAAATGATATCAATTAATAGATAGAAACGATAACAAAAAGCAATAATAATAAGTTTAAGAAAGAGGTAGTTCACATGATTAGTTTTAATATACCACCATATACAGGAAAAGAATTAGATTATATTAAAAAAGCTATTGAGGCAAATAAGATTTGTGGAGATGGTCAATTCACAAGTAAATGTAATACTTGGATTGAAGATAATACAGGAACAAATAAAGCATTACTAACAACATCCTGTACACACGCGCTTGAAATGGCAGCAATATTGGCGGATATTAAACCTGGTGATGAAGTTATTATGCCTTCTTATACTTTTGTATCAACAGCAGATGCTTTTGTTTTAAGAGGTGCAAAAATCATATTCGTAGATATTAGACCGGATACAATGAATATTGATGAAAAGTTAATTGAAAGTGCAATAACTGAGAGAACAAAAGCAATAGTACCAGTTCATTATGCAGGAGTTGCATGTGAGATGGATACAATATGTGAATTAGCTAAAAAGTATAATTTATATGTAATAGAAGATGCAGCACAGGGAATTATGTCAACCTACAAAGGTAAAGCATTAGGAACAATAGGTGATTTTGGCTGTTATAGTTTCCATGAAACCAAGAATTATAGTATGGGTGAAGGTGGAGCTATATTAATAAACGACGATAAATTTGTAGAAAAAGCTGAAATCACAAGAGAAAAGGGAACAGATAGAAGTAAGTTTTTCAGAGGACAAATAGATAAGTATACATGGGTTGATTATGGCTCATCTTATTTACCAAGTGATATGAATGCAGCATACTTATTTGCTCAATTAGAGATGGCTGAAATTATTAATTCACAGAGAATTGATAATTGGAATATGTACTATAATGGATTAAAGAGCTTAGAAACTGCGGGTATAATAGAATTACCATATATCCCAGAGGAATGTGTTCATAATGCCCATATGTTCTATATAAAGGTAACGAATGTAGAGGAGAGATCAAAACTTATATCATATCTTAAAGATAATAGTATTTTATCAGTGTTTCATTATGTGCCACTACATAGTTCACCAGCTGGGAAAAAATTTGGCGAATTTTATGGAGATGATAATTATACAACACGTGAAAGCGAGAGATTATTAAGATTGCCTATGTATTATGGTTTAAAAGAAGATGAGACAAATTATATAATTAATAAAGTAGTAGAATTTTATCATAGATAAAGACAATAGGAGTAAGTTATAATGAAAATAGTATTTACTAAAGAGAAGGAAATTATTAAATTAATAAATGTAGTTATATTTGTAGCTTTGACCTTTTTGTTTTATGCTCAATCCATATTTTTTGACGGAAAGTATCTTTCAGATTTACCAGCACATATTAGATTTGGATTGGATGATAAAAATATATATAGTTTGGTTTATTTGATATTAAAAACATTGTATTTTCCATATGGAAATACAATCTTTATTGCAATGTTTCTATCTATAATTGTTGTATTTACTATACAAGTTACATTTAGATTATTCAAATATCTTATTGGAGAAAGTAACGATCTGCAAATTTATATTGTTGCACTTGTGTGCAATGTGGTTATGGCCATTTATTTGCCAGATATTAATAGTACAAGGTATATTTCAAATATAGGTCCTACATTGTTACATAATTCAACTTATATATGTATGAAACTAGTTGGAATTGTAGTTATATTATATTATTTTAAAATATCTAAAAATTATTTAAAAAAAATCACAGTAAAACAATGGCTTTGTTTTACACTATTATTAACAATAGTAAATTTAATCAAACCAAATTTTATTATAATGTTTTCTATTGCAATGCTTCTTGAATTTATTTATGATTTAATAAAAACAAAGGGCAAAGGTCTTAAACAAATTATTATACTTGGAACGAGTGTTATATTTTCATTGATAGTATTACTAATACAATATAAAATTTTATTTACAGGTGAAAACTCAAACTCTAGTATTGGATTTAGATTTGGATATAGTTTAAAATACTGGTCCAACTATCCATTTGTATCAGTTCTCCAATCCTTAGCATTTCCATTATTTGTATTGATATTTAATTTCAAAGAATTAATAAAGGATGAAAAATACAGAATATTAAATACTATGGGATTAATTGGTTTTGCTCAGTATCTATTCTTAATTGAGACTGGAGAAAGAATGAATGCTTTTAATTGGATATGGGGATATGCCATGGGAATATTTGTATTATTTATAGGTGGTGTATATAAATTATATCAGAATGCTTTTAAGGTGGATTTTCAATCAATAATAATATGGAAAAAAATATATATAATTATCGCAATACTAATATTGTTATTACATTTAATATCCGGTATGGATTATATTAAGATATTGCTTGAAGGAGCTCAATATTATTAAAAAATTTAAGGAGGATTATTACTTTGGTTAAAGGTGAAAAAATTTATTTAGTACCAATTACTAAAGAGCACACAGATTTAATTGTTAAATGGCGTAATAAGGAAAGTGTTCGTAGGAATTTCATTTATCAGGAAGATTTTACACACGCCGGACATAATAGTTGGATAGATAATCAGGTAAATGTAGGGAAAGTTGCTCAATTTATAATTTTCGATAAATCTGATAACTGTCCAGTTGGAACAGTGTTTTTACGAGATATTGATAAAAATAATAACAAAGCTGAATATGGAATTTTTATAGGTGAAGATTCCGCAAGAGGCAAAGGCTTAGGAACAGAAGCTGCAAAATTAATTTGTAGTTATGGAATTAATGATTTAAAACTACATAAGATTATTTTACGTGCTTTTGCAGATAATTCCTCAGCACTTAAGAGTTACGAAAATGCTGGTTTTATTAAAGAAGCATATTTAAAAGACGAAGTTTGTATAAATGGCGAATATAGGGACATTGTACTAATGGCAGTAATTAATGATTAGAAAGGCTAAACAAATGAAAAAAATTTCTTTTGTAATACCATGTTATAGATCAACTAACACAATTGAAAGTGTTGTAACAGAAATACAGGATACAATGAAAAGTTGTACAGATTATAACTATGAAGTAATATTAATAAATGATTGTTCACCAGATGATACTTTTGAAACTATCGTTCGTATATCAAAGAATAATAAGAATGTAATAGGATTAAATTTATCTAAAAATTTTGGACAGCATGCGGCGCTTATGGCAGGATTTAATCATTGTACAGGTGATATAGTTGTATGCCTGGATGATGATGGTCAAACACCAGCAGATGAAGCACTTAAATTAATCAACAAAATAGAAGATGGTTATGATATTGTGTATGCTAGCTATGAAAATAAAAAACATTCATGGTTTAGAAATTTGGGAAGCAAATTCAATAGTAAAATGACTGAAATTTTATTAGAAAAACCTAAAGATATATATGTTTCTAGCTACTTTGCAGTGAAGAGATTTGTTGTTGATCAGGTAATTCAATATAAAAATTCATATCCATATGTTATAGGATTGGTTTTAAGAACTTCTAATAAAATTGCAAATGTGGAAGTAAAGCATAGAGAAAGAAATGTTGGAAATTCAGGATATACATTTTCAAAATTATTAAAATTGTGGATAAATGGTTTCACTGCTTTTTCTGTAAAACCTCTTAGAATTGCAACGTTTACAGGAGTTTTAATGGCTTTATGTGGTTTTGCATATGCTTTATATATAGTTATTAATAAGATTATAGATCCATCAGTACCAGCTGGTTGGAGTTCAACTATATCTGCATTAATGCTTATAGGTGGAATTATTATGTGCATGCTTGGTATGATAGGTGAGTATATTGGAAGAATATATATAAGCTTGAACAATGCTCCACAATATGTAGTTGGTGAAACAACAATTGATAAAGATGATAAAAAAGAGGATTAAAAGAACATGAGTAAATATAAATTAAAAGATTTTTTATTTTTACATATTGTTTTAATCATGTATTCTGTTGGGGCAATTTTTTCTAAAATAGCAGCTTCTAAAGAATTTTTATCATTACAGTTTGTTTTCTATTATGGATTGGTTATAGTTGTTCTTTTTCTTTATGCAGTTTTTTGGCAGCAGATTCTAAAAAAATTACCATTAACAATTGCATTTGCAAATAAGGCAATTGTTGTGGTATGGGGTATTATATGGGGAAAGCTTTTATTTGGAGAAATAATTAAACTGAATATGGTGATAGGAGCAATAATTATTGTAGTTGGAATTTATTGTGTGGTGGCTGATAATGAGCAATAGAGAATTATATATTTTAGTTTTTTTAATTTCGGTTTTTATTTCATCTATTTCACAAATTATATTGAAAAAAAGTGCAACTAAAAAATATGATAATAAATTAAAAGAATATCTAAATATTCGAGTTATATTTGCATATGGTATGTTTTTTCTTGCGTCTTTATTAACAACTTTAGCATATAAAGGAGTTCCTCTTTCATTAGGACCAGTATTAGAAGCAACTGGGTATATTTATATTGCTATACTTGGTACACTTATATTAAAAGAAAAAATGAGTAAGAAAAAAATTATTGGAAATATATTAATAATAATTGGAATAATTGTGTTTAGTTTAAAATAAGGCTCTATACGTATTGTGTAACTAATTATTTGAGATATGGAGAACCTCTTTATAGAACATTATCATATTTATCTTTAGCAGTGGGTGAAATTACGGTTTTAGATTTAAGATTTTTTGGAGGAATTGATTTTGAAGCAGAATAGTTAAATGAAAGGAATTAATATGAATAAACACACGCATACATTCGTTATTTGTGCTTATAAGGAAAGTGAATATCTTGAAGATTGAATAAAATCTTTGGTAAATCAGACTGTAAAAAGTAAAATAATTATTATTACTTCGACTCCAAATGATTATATAAAAAATCTTTCTATAAAATATTACCTCGAATTATTTATAAATGAAGGGGAGGGTGGTATAACTCAGGATTGGAACTTTGGCTATAGCAAAGCAGAAACTGAGTATATAACAATAGCTCATCAGGACGATTTATATGATGAAAAATATTTAGAAACATTCTATAAGAAATTAAAGGGCACAAAGCGACCATTAATATTTTTTACAGACTATTATGAAATAAGAAATGATGAGTTTATTAAGGAAAATAAGTTATTAAAAATAAAGAGACTTATGCTTTTTCCATTAAAATTTAGAATTTTTTGGAAGAGCAAATTTGTTCGTAGAAGAATATTATCATTAGGATCTCCAATTTGTTGTCCAGCTGTAACATTTGTTAAAGATAATATTATGAATCCTGTATTTTTAAACCATTTTAGAACAGATGAAGATTGGGAAGCTTGGGAGCGAATATCAAGACTTAAGGGTGAATTTATTTATTCAGATAAAGCACTTACATTTCATAGAATTCATAAGGATTCAGAGACTTCAGCCGCGATAGCAGAAGTAGGACGAAGTGCCGAAGATTATGAAATGTACCTTAAATTCTGGCCAAAGTTTATGGCTAAGTTTTTAACTAAAATGTACTCTTCAAGTGAAAAATCAAATAATATGTGATTATGTAGCCATGGACAGTTATATTGAGCCGTGGCTATATTTAAAATTGATTATGTTAAAAAACTTACATATAAAAAAAACTCTACTTGACAGACCAAAGACTATATTGTAAACTTACATCCACTAGGGGTGCCTACCAAACAGGCTGAGAAAGATTTAATCTTAACCCTTGAGATAAGTATTGTTATCTCGTACCTGATCCAGATAATGCTGGCGTAGGGATGTATATAAAAGTTAAGAATTCTTATGTATACAACTCTAACAAAAGTTGTATACATTTTTTTTGATTATATAGTAGAAAGAAGGTTTATAAAGATGCTTAAGACCTCTAATAAGAAAGAATTTTTATATAAGCTTTTACCGCTTAGTTTGTTTATTATGATATTTTTGATATGGAATTATTTATCGGAAAGTGGAAAGGTACCATCTTATATGCTGCCCTCTCCTAAAAGTGTTATTGATGCATTTATTACTGATAGAGAAATCTTATATGAACATAGTTTGACTACTTTATATGAAGCGATGATGGGACTTTTTTTTGGAGTAACAATTGGTTTTGTAATTGCAGTAGTTATGGATGGAATTTATATCTTAAAAAGAGCTTTTTATCCATTTTTGATAGTTTCTCAAACCATCCCAACAATAGCTATTGCTCCAATATTAATATTGTGGTTTGGATTTGAAACAACGCCTAAGATAATACTTGTTACTATATCAACGTTTTTCCCTATTGTGGTCAATATGCTAGAAGGTTTTAGTTTGGCAGATCAAGATGCTATTAAACTACTAAAGTCTATGGGCGCTTCGAAAATACAGATTTTTCGTCATATTAAAATGCCAGGAGCAATAGATAATTTTTTTACTGGTCTAAAGATATCAGTTGCTTATTCGGTAGTAGGTGCGGTGATTGCTGAATGGTTAGGTGGATATTCAGGTCTAGGAGTATATATAACGAGAGTAAGAAAATCATTTAAGTTTGATAGAATGTTTGCAGCTATTATATTAATATCAATAATAAGTATAATTTTGATATTAATCACAAATAGATTACATGCCATTTCAACTCCATGGAAAAGGCAAGAGAAAAACTCAGCTATAAAAAATTAAAAAAGCAAGAGAAAAATCTCCCCCAAACAATAAAACAAAGAGGATGGAAAAAAACATGAAAAAAATATTAGCATTACTATTAATTAGCGTTATGATGTTTAGTCTTACTGCTTGTGATAATACAAAAGACGATAACAAAAGTACAGAAAAAAATGAATCGAAAAAACTAGAAAAGGTTAAAATAGCTCTTGATTGGAGTCCAAATTCTAATCATGCAGGAATATATGTAGCTATTGATAAAGGATATTTTAAAGAAGAAGGTGTAGAAGTAGAATTAGTTGATGCTAGCGAAACAGGAGCCGAAGTTATTGTAGCTTCAAATGCTTGTAATTTTGGAATTAGCTTTCAGGATATGTTAGCAACATCATTTGCAAAAGAAGAAAGTCTTCCAGTAACAGCAGTAGCTGCTATTATTCAACATAATACATCTGGAATAGTTTCACTAAAAGAAAAAGGAATAGATAGTCCGGAAAAACTTGAGGGACATAAATATGCAACTTGGGAATGGGATATTGAACAGGCTATTATTAAAAAAGTTGTAGAAGAAAAAGGTGGAGATTACTCTAAAATAGAGATGGTACCAACTTATGTAGACAACATTGTTGCTGGTTTAAACTCAGGAATTGATGCAGTTTGGATTTATAAAGGATGGGATGGAGCTATTCTTGATACACAAAAAATTGAATACAATTTCATTAGATTTTCAGACTATGCTAAAGAATTAGATTATTATAGCCCAGTTTTAATCGCTAATAATGATTATTTATCAGCAAATAAAGAAACTACTAAAAAATTATTAAATGCTTTAAAAAAAGGTTATGAGTATACTATAGAAAATCCCGAAGAAGCAGCAAAACTAATGGCAAAACAAGTAGAAGAGTTAGATGAGGAAGTTCTTAAGTCAGCGTTAACTTATCTTTCAAAAGAATACAAAGCTGAAGAATCTAGATGGGGATATATTGATAAAGAAAGATGGGATCGTTTTTATAGTTGGTTGTTTGAAAACGAAATATTAGAGAAGAAAATAGAAAGTGGCCAAGGATTTACAAACGAATTCCTACCAGAAAAATAAAATATAAAATTGAAATGCTATATAAAAATTCAGAATAATAGTGATAATAAAAAATGTAAATTGTCATACTAAGAATGGGTATAAAACTATGGAAAAAATAAACGATATTTGCTTATATACAAATGATATTTCTGTTTATTATGAGAATCAAGCAGTTATTAAAGATATTTCTATAAATTTAAAAAAAGGTGAGATTATTAGCCTTTTAGGTGTGAGCGGAGTAGGTAAAACTACTCTGTTTCATGCTATTTCAGGACTGATAATTCCAGATTCTGGAAATGTAATGTTTTATGATGAAGATATAACAGGGAAAGCTGGAAAAATAAGCTATATGCTGCAAAAAGACCTTTTACTTCCCTACAAAACTATTATTGACAATGTATCTTTGCCACTAATTATTAAAGGTATGAAAAAAAAAGAAGCTAGAAAAAAAGCTGATCAATATTTTGATGAATTTGGTCTTGAAAACACTCAAAAAAAATATCCTCATCAGCTATCAGGTGGAATGAGGCAACGAGCAGCATTTTTAAGAACTTACCTTACGCAGTCAAAAGCTGTCTTACTAGACGAACCATTTTCTGCACTTGATACTATGACAAAACATAACATGCATAAGTGGTTCATAAATATTGCAAAAGAGATAAAACTATCAGGGATATTTATAACTCATGATATAGATGAAACCATTGTATTATCAGATAGAATATATATAATGTCAGGTCAGCCGGGAAGAATATCAAAAGAGCTAGAAATAAAAGACAAAAATATGTATAATAGTATAGATGATTTTTTAGTTTCTAATAATTTCTTGAATTATAAAAAACAAATTTTAGAAAGCTTGAATTAGCTATTCAAATATTTCAAAGCTTTACAAGTGAGGCATTTATAGATGGAAGAAAAAATAGATACAAACTGCAAATATGATTTTAAGAGGGGGATATTTAAAGGACTGCCAATAGGACTTGGATACCTTCCTGTTTCTTTTAGTTTTGGATTCATGGCTGTAAGTGGAGGATTGCCTGTATATATGGCAGTCCTTATTTCTATGACTAATCTTACAAGTTCAGGACAGTTTGCAGGAACTAATCTTATGATAGCAGGTGCTAATTATATTGAAATAGCTATAACTACATTTATAATTAATTTGAGATATTTTTTAATGTCAGTAGTAATATCTCAAAAAGTTGATAAGAAAATGAAGTTAAAAGATAGGTTGATTACAAGCGCTGGAATTACAGATGAAACGTTTGCAATAGCTTCTACGGAAGTAAAAAACATTAATAAATCTTATATGTATGGACTTATAATTCCACCATATCTAGGTTGGGCAATCGGAACACTTTTAGGCGCTCTAGTCTCAGATGTACTACCAAATGAATTAAAAGGAGCTATGGGGATTGCTTTGTTTGCAATGTTTATAGCCATTATCATCCCACCAGCAAAAGCCACCTTATCTATAAGAGTTGTAGTTATAATATCTATAATCATCTCTATTACAATTAAGTATGTGCCAATATTTGATTTTATTTCAGATGGATTTAGAGTAGTTATTACAACAATGTTAGGTGCAGGTTTAGGAGCTCTTATATTCAAGGAAGGTGAGTGATGATAATGAAGTATGAATTAACAGTAGTAGCTATAATGGCATTAGTGACATATTTGCCAAGAGTAATACCCATGGCACTAATAAGAAAGAATATTGAATCAAAGTTTATTAAAAACTTTCTGAGATTTGTACCATTTGCTGTATTATCTTCACTTACATTTCCTGATATTTTTTCTTCTACAACATTTTTAATAAGTGCAATTGCAGGAACGCTAGTAAGCTTGCTGCTTGCATTTAAAGGCAAACCTTTAGTGGTTGTAGCAACAGTAGCTATATTAGTAGCTTATATAAGTGAAGTGATAATGAGTTATATAAAAATGTAGCTTGGTTTTATTTTAATTCGTTTTTCTCAAAATAAATAAAACCAAGAAGTAAAGAAATCAAGATTGAAATAGTACTAATAAGGATTGACTTTATTATTTCAAAACTATCAAAATTACCAGCATACAAAACGCTTTGTCCTAAAGGTGTAAAACTATATACTTTCTCAAACAATTCAAAATTCATAGAAAGAAGAGAAAGTAAGCTTGTCCCTAGCATAAAAAATGAAAGAACTATACCTAAAACGGCACCAATGGATTTTAGAATAAAAGCAAGTAAAACAACAAAGCTCAATATAGAAACAGTGTTTAATATAGATAAAAGTGTACCCTTGAATAATTCCAAGAATAAAGAAACAGTCAATTCTTTGCCAAATCCAAATAGTATAGTTGTTAAAAATACATTTAATAATATATAGGTAAATGCCATAAAAGTAAAAACTATAATCATGCTTAGTTGTCTGCTTAGATAGATGTGAAATCTTTTGCAACCAGCAGCTACTTGAATCTGTAATGTTCTACTAGAAAAATCTCCGCCAATTAAAATCGCAATTAAAATACTAGTAAATATTAAACAATCTTGAAAACCAGTTATAGCAGTTACATAGCTTGAGTAGCCATCAAAAGTAAAGCCCATGGCTTGATTTGTAATATCATTGCCTAATGAAATAAAATAAATAATTGCAGTGCCTAGGAATGAAAGTCCATACAATATTAAAAAAACTATCAAAGTTGCTTTTGATTTTCTTAATTTTAATAGTTCTATTGATAATAAATTACGCATTAATACCACCTCCGATTAAATTGATATAATATGATTCTAGACTATCACTAGATAAGGTAAAATATGTTATTAACGCGTTGTTTTCTAAAAAAACCTTTGCAACATGTTTCATGTTATCAGTATAGTCATATAATTTAATTATGTTGTTATCTAGCACTTGAAAATGATTTGTTCCTAAATTATTTTCAATAATATCAACTGCTTGTGAAACATTATCTACTTGCATAAATATGTGCTTCATACATTTTTCGTCTAGCTCATCTAAAGTAAGCTCTTGTATAATTTCACCTTTGTTAATAATAATATAGTTTGTTGCAAGTTGATAAAGTTCGCTTAATATATGACTTGATATTATAATAGTTATATTTTTTTCTTTGTTGATTTTTTTGAGTAGCTCCCTAACACCAGCAATTCCAACAGGATCAAGACCATTAATTGGCTCATCTAATATTAGAATCTCGGGATCATTTATTAAAGCAAGACCTATTGATAATCTTTGTTTCATGCCGAGAGAAAAATTCTTAACTTTTTTATTCTTTGTGTCAAGTAGACCTACAGTATTAAGAATTGAGTTGATAATATTTTTATCTTTAATTCCAAACAGCTTTCTTTGAATATCTAAATTCTCATAAGCACTCATGTTAAGATATAGGGCTGGGTTTTCAACGATAACACCTATCTTTTTTCTTGCAAGTTCAAGATCGGATTTATTAGAACTTGAAAATATGCTTATTGATCCGCTATTAGGAAAAATCAGACCAGTAAGGATTCTTATTAATGTAGTTTTACCTGCACCATTTTGTCCGATAAAGCCATATATTTTCCCACGCTCTATAGACAAAGTTGCATTATCAACTGCATTTACATGTTTATAAGTTTTTGTAACATTTTTTACTTCTAACACAATTTCGTTCATTTAATACTCCATTCTGAAGCGAAATAATTCGCCACTTTTTACTTTGTTAAACATATATCATTATATACAGTTATGAAACATTTGTAAACGGAGTTGAAATATATTAATAAACTTTTACTATAATTAAATTATTTGTTTTACTTGATAAACTAGTTTGTAAGTTATAAAATAGCATTTATTAGAATTAAAAAAGGAGCACAATATTATGAATGATGATTGGGCATATAAAATTTGGCGTATCACCTATCCTATGTTTATTTATTCTACTATTAATATGGTAGTATCTTTTATTATGTCATTGGTTTTAATAAGTAGTGTGTTTGATAATTCTAGAGGGGCAAAAAATGTATATGAGAATATGAAGTTTTTAGATAGCCTTGATAGGATAACCAAAGAAAATGTAGCTTTAGTAATGATTATATCAGCTATAATTACTATTCCAATTATTTATTATATTGCTTATAAAGAGCAAGAAAAAGAAGTCTTAAAACTTGGATACTCTTATAAGAAAAAAAGTATTTATATTGATTATACTTCAGTGACAGTACTTGGGATTTCTCTAGCACTAGGCTTAAGTAGAATACTTAGTTCCCTACCAATTGATAATATTCTAGGAAATTATGAGAAAACTAGCAGAGATCTGTTTATGTCAGAACCTATACTTTTATTTGTGGCTGTTGTTATACTAATGCCAATCGTAGAAGAATTTGTATTTAGAAAAATTATATATAATAGAATAAAGTTGTATTCAGATAAAGTAACGGCTGTATATTTATCGGCTATATTTTTTGGATTTTATCATATGAATCTTGTACAAGGAATATATGCTTTCTTATTTGGTATTATATTTGCATATTTATATGAAGAATACAATGATATAAGAATGCCAATCACATTACATATAGCAGCAAATGCAGCATCATTTATTATGAATTACTTTAGCTTAAGTAGAAGAATAAGTAATAGTGCGATTGTAAGTTTTTTTGTAGGAGCATTAGAAGTTTCAATAGCTGTTTTTGCTTTTTTAGTAGTAAAAGACAAGATAAAGAAGAATAAGAAAGCATCATAGAGCGTCAAGATAAATACTTGAGTTTCCGCAAAATGTAATTAAAAAATGAATATATCCTTCCAAAGTACAA
>CAZPLK010000013.1:0-14731 GCA_964587565.1 uncultured Muribaculaceae bacterium | reverse complement strand
AGCAGTAGTTATGGGTGGAACAGATGATTATGGGTTTAGTGCCCTGCCTGCTGGTCACCGTAACGCCTCTGGTGCGATCGGCAATGTTGGGTCTGGCGGTAATTGGTGGACGTCTTCTCTCTCAGGTTCGGATGCTTGGAGGCGTTTCATGTTCTCTTCTAATGATGGTGTTCATCGCGTCGACTACAGTCAGAGTTACGGTCGCTCGGTTCGTTGCGTTTTGGGACATTAACCGCCAAGTCCGTAAGGACTTAGGCTTCACCCTTCCACTTTCCATGGCGTTTACGCCATGGCTTAGTAAATAATTTTTTTAATCCATGCAATGAAAAGTGTTAATAAACAAATTTAAAGGTTGTCACTAGCCTTTTGAGGCTAGTGACAACAGAATTTTTTAAAAAAACTAAAATTTGTAGAAGTTATAAGGAGAAAAGATGAGTAAGTTATATAAAAAATATTTGAGTAAGAAAAAAGACGATAAGAACAAACTATATTTGTTTAAAGTGGGTAAGTTTTATATATTTTTAGGGGAAGATGCTAAACTTATGTCTGAAGAATTAGGTTTAAAGTTGACAAAATTTTCTAAATTAACAAACAAATGTGGTTTTCCATCAGAAAAAATAGATACTTATATAAAATTTATTGAGTTATTGGAATATGATTATGAAATTGTTTTAAGTACTGTTGATTATGTAATAGAAGATATAAAGGCAAGTAAAGACATAACTGCTGAAGAAGCTTTGGATAAACTAAATTATTATAGAAAAATATTGATGGATAATGAGTAAATCAAAGGCTATTGAACTTCCTGTTTATAAGGTAAGCTATGAATTGTTACTTGATAGTTTTAAATTAATAAAGAATTTATCCCGTGAATATAAGTATACTTTAGGTGAAAAAATTAAAAATGAAATGACTGATTTGCTAATGAATGTATATCGAGCAAATAAGATAAGGGAGAAAAATTTAAAATTAAATAAAGTTGAGGCTGCTATTGAAAATATAGAAGTGATTAGATTGTTGTTTCGATTGTTACATGATCTTCATCAAATAAGTATAGATGAACATGTTGAAGTAAGTGTAAAAATGGAAAATGTTAGAAGGCAACTTATAGGGTGGGAAAAATTTTTAAAAAATTGACTTGGCCGGAGTTCTAAATGGTACTGCTGTTTAGGAGTGTGCCTATTAAGTCCGGTGACTCCCCGATTTTTTGGGATTTATATGTCGGTATTCACGAGAATATGCGGACGAGTACAGTAGTCACTTTAAACGCTTTTAGGAGTCATTTTACTATTTGATTGCCTGCTGGTAACCGTAACACCTCTGGTACGATCAACAATGTTGGGTCTAACGGTAATTGGTGGACGTCTTCTCTCTCAGGTTCGAATGCTTGGAGACGTAACATGAACTCTTCTAATGATGGTGTTAATCGCAACGACAACAGTCAGAGTAACGGTCGCTCGGTTCGTTGCGTTTTGGGACTTATTACAATTAAAGGAGATTATTATATGAGCAGATTAAATGATTTTGTATTAACTGAAGAACTTAATGATATTTGCTTAGAAGACTTTTTTAAGGCATATTATCAATGTCGTAAAAATAAAAAGAGTAAACTTGACTGTCTAGAATTTGATATTGACTATGAGGAAAATTTAATAGAGTTATGGGAAGAAGTAAAAAGTGGGGATTATAAAATAAGTCCTACTTCTTTTTTTATAGTTGAAAAGCCTGTTAAACGGGAAATTTGTGCCTCGTCTTTTAGGGATAGGGTTATTCATCATTTAATTGTAATGAAATTAGAAAAGATGTTTGAACGTGAATTTATTTATGATTCTTATAGTTGTAGAAAGGGTAAGGGAACCTTATTTGGAATTAATCGGTTAAACAAATTTATTAGAAAAATTACTCATAATTATAATCGCGATGCTTATGTTTTGAAATTAGATATTAAAAGTTATTTTATGAGTATAAATAAA
The DNA here is from genome assembly GCA_964587565.1 of uncultured Muribaculaceae bacterium. Lineage (GTDB taxonomy): Bacteria > Bacillota_I > Bacilli_A > RF39 > UBA660 > DUPI01. The sequence continues at coordinate 12,758 of CAZPLK010000013.1, read as the reverse complement.
CTTATATTATTAGAAAAACTAGAAAACTTTTTAAAACTAAAATATATTTATAATGATAAAGAGAAATTAATTTGGTTATGCCAATTAATAATTTTAAATGATGCCACTAACAATTGCACAATTAAATGTTCTTATAGTAAATGGGATGGTCTTCCCAAATCTAAAAGTCTTTTTCATACTAATGAAAATTGTGGACTTCCTATTGGCAACTATACTAGTCAAATTTTTTCTAATTTCTATTTAAATTCTTTGGACCATTTTGTTAAAAGTAAATTAAAAATAAAATTTTATGGTAGATATGTTGATGACTTTTTTTTATTATCTACCTCAAGAGAAGAATTAAAAGATTGCATACCCAAAATACAAGAATTTCTTAAAAATAATTTACAACTTGAACTTCATCCTAATAAAATATATTTACAAAATATTACTCATGGCGTTGAATTTTTAGGGGCTTACATAAAACCATGGAGGAGGTATATTACACCGAGAGTTAAAAATAATTTTTACTGTGCGATTGCCTATGTTAACACATTGTTAGAACAAAATTTATGCGAAAAAGACGTTAAAAAGATTCAAGCAATATTGAATTCTTATTTAGGACTTTTATTACATTTTAATACTTACTATTTGCGTAGTAAATTAATTAATATATTACATGTAAATTTTTGGAATTATTTTAAAGTATCTAAATGGTACTTTAAAGTCGTTTTAAAATAATATTGTAAATTTCAAAAGTTGTCAAATTATTTTTTTTATATTATAATAATGTCCAATGGAGGTTGCCATGGATATATTAAAGATTCAAGACTTATCATTTAAATACAATGATAATAAAATTTTTGATAAATTTAATTTAAACATAAAAAAAGGTGCTTGGACAACTATAATCGGTCCAAATGGTAGTGGTAAGAGTACACTTATTAAGATAATTGTTGGCCTTTTAGAGGCAGATGGTAAAATTTTTATAAATGATGTTATTCTTACAAAAGACAACGTTAAAAAAATCAGGCAATTTGTTGGTGTTATTTTTGAACATCCCGATAGCACATTTGTTGCTGAAACGGTAATGGATGAGATGGCCTTTGCACTTGAAAATTTAGAAAAGGATAAGGAATATATAAGAAAAAAAGTGTTAGAAGTTAGTAATTATTTAAATATAACAAACTTATTAGAAAAAAATCCTTTTTCTCTAAGTGGTGGTCAGAGACAATTAGTTGCCTTAGCTAGTGTATTAGTATTAGAACCTAAAATACTTATACTGGATGAAGCCATTAATAGAATTGATTATTTAGACAGGGAAAACATTTTAAATATATTATTAAAACTTAAAGAAGAAAAAGGAATAACAATAATTAATATAACTCACGATATTGAAGAATCTATTTACGGAGATGATGTAATTCTTATTGATTCTGGTAAAATTGTTTTAAATGGCAGTAAAGAATTAGTTTTTAAAGAAGATAAAATTTTTAATTCCATAGGAATAGATATTCCTTTTATGGCTGAGCTATCACTTAAATTAATGTATTATGGGTTAGTAGAAGAATTTGTTTTTGATATGGATGAGATGGTGGAAAAATTATGGAGATAGTGATCGAAAATGTTGGATTAACATACAATAAAGATACCCCATTAGAAAAAGAAATTTTAAACAATATTAATTTTAAAATACATAAAAATAAAGTAAACGCTATTATTGGTAAAAGTGGAAGTGGAAAAACTAGTTTAATAGAGATGATAATGTCATTAATAATACCAACAGAGGGAAGAATTAAAGTAGATAACTGTTATATTGATAAAAAGCAGAAAATTAAAAATATTTATTTATTAAGATTTAATATTGGTTTTATATTTGAGTTTCCTGAAGATCAATTTTTTAATTCAACAGTAAAAAAAGAAATAGAATTTGCACTAAAAACTTTTAATTATAAAGTGGAAAATATTGATGAAAGGGTTCAGAACTCTTTAAAAATGGTAGGCTTAGATGAAAGTTATTTAAAAAGAAACCCATTGACATTAAGTAATGGTGAAAAAAGAAAAGTTGCCATTGCATCAATTTTAGTGTTTAATCCTAAAGTTATAATTTTTGATGAGCCTACAGTTGGATTGGATAGTAATAGTAAAAACAATTTAATTAGATTGATAAAGATGCTTCGCAATAATTATAATAAAACAATAATAATAGTATCACAAGATGTTGATTTTTTACATAAGATATCAGATCAAATATTTGTATTAAGTAATAAAACAATAATTTTAGAAGGTAATAAATATGATGTGTTTAGTAATTATGAACTGTTACAAAAACATGGCATAGGGGTTCCTAAAATAATGGAATTTTCAAATAAAGTGTTGAAAGAAAAAAATATTAAAATGGGATATCGTGATGAAATAAATGATTTAATTAAGGACATATATAGATATGCTAAATAACGTGATGATAGGGCGATATTATCCAATAACTTCTAAAATACATTGTATGAATCCATTATCCAAAATAATATGCACATTCATATTTACATTATTAATGTTTTTAAATAATAGTTTATTTTTTGTATGTTTAATAACTATATTTGTAATTTTAATTACGTTAATGACTAATATTCCTTTGAAAATATATATTAAAGCAATTAAAAGTTTGAAAATAATAATAATCTTTATAATAATGATTAATGCTATACTAAAAGTAAGTGTAACCGTAAGTATTATTATGGTATCTAGGTTAGTTTTGGTAGTTATTTATTCGTCTGTACTAACTTTAACAACCCCACCTACTGAATTAACTTATGGTTTGGAACAGTTTTTTACACCATTACGCTTAATTGGAATACCAGTTAATAAAATGGCACTAACCTTAAGTTTAGCGATAAGATTTATTCCAACAATTATAGATCAGGCAAATAAAATAATAAAAGCACAAACTTGCCGTGGAATAGATTATACTAATTCAAAAGTTAAAGATAAGTTAATTGGAATAAGATCATTAGTTTTACCAATGTTAGTGTATTCTTTTAAAAGGGCAGACGAGTTAGCAGTATCAATGGAATTAAGATTATATAATATAAATAAAAAAAGAACTAATTTTAGAATGAATAACTGGCGCTTTTTTGATACATATATGGTACTTATTCATTCAATTATTTTAGTACTATTAGTAGTTAGAGAGGTAATATTATGAGATACTTTATAACGTTTTCATATGATGGTTCTAAATATAAGGGTTATCAAAAACAAGCGAGGGTTAAAACTATTCAAGGTGAAATCGAAAAAGCATTAAAAATCATTAATGATAGTAAAGCAGTTTCAATCCATGCTAGTGGAAGAACTGATGCGTTAGTTCACGCAATAAATCAAAAAGCCCATTTTGATTTGGAAATGGATATAACACCAGAAAAATTAAAAAAGGCATTAAATAGTTTGATCCCAGATGATATTTATATAAAAAGTGTTATGGAGGTTAATGACAATTTTCATGCAAGATTTGATGCTAAAGCAAAGGAGTATATATATAAAATTAATATGGGTGAATATGATCCAATTGAAAAGAATTATGTATATCAATATAATAAAAGATTAGATGTTGTAGAAATGGAAAGGGCTTTAAAGTATTTGGAAGGAGAACACGATTTCAAAGCTTTTTCAAAAGTTGATGACGAGAAAGAAGATTTTGTTAGGATTATTGTTCAAACAAATTTAATAAGAGATGTTAAAAATGTTAATAAAATTACAATTTCCTTTGTTGGTACGGGTTTTTTGAGATATATGGTTCGTAACATGGTTGGTACATTAATTGAAATAGGCGAAGGTAAAAGAAAAAGTGAAGATATAATAACCATTTTAAAATCGCTAGAACGAAAAAATGCTGGTAAAACAGCTAATCCCGAAGGTTTATATTTAAAAGATGTATTTTATTAAAAATAAAACAAAAAAACATATGATAATGTTGACAATTGTTATGAAATTTAGTAAAATTTTAGTTGGTACATTTTATATATCCCACTATTATAAGTATTGGGACTACTTATATTAGTATGAGATAAGAAAGGAAAGTTATATGAAAACAACATATATGCAAAGAAAAGAAGATGTTAAACGTAACTGGTATGTAATTGATGCAGAAGATGTCATCTTAGGACGTCTCGCAACCCAAGCTGCACACATACTTCGTGGGAAAAATAAGGTAACTTTTACACCACATGTTGATGGTGGTGACTATGTTATTATAATTAATGCATCTAAAATAAATTTAACTGGTAATAAATTAGACCAAAAAGTTTATTATAATCACAGTGGTTATCCAGGTGGTTTAAGGAAAAGAACAGCACGCGAAATGAAAGATAGATATCCAGTTGAAATGGTAGAAAGATCAATTAAAGGTATGCTTCCTAAAGGGAGATTAGGTAGGCAAATGTATAGAAAGTTATTTGTGTATGAAGGTAATGAACACCCTCATACAGCTCAGCAACCAGTTGAGTTAAAAATTAATTAAAGGAGGGTTTTAAATGACTAAAAATAAAATTTATATTGGAACAGGAAGAAGAAAATCTTCAATCGCACAAGTTAAGATGATTCCTGGTAAAGGTAAAATAACAGTTAATGGAATTGATGTTAAAGAGTTTTTTCCATATGAAACAAATGTTATGGATTTAAAACAACCTTTAGTTGCTACAAACACTGAAAACATGTTTGATATAGATGTTAAAGTAAATGGAGGCGGCTTTAATGGTCAAACTGGAGCGATTCGTTTAGGAATAACTCGTGCACTTTTAGAGTATGATGTTAATAACGACCCTAACAATGAAGATAGTTTTAGACAAATTTTAAAAAGAGCTGGATTTATTACAAGGGATTCACGTATTAAAGAACGTAAAAAACCTGGATTAAAAGCAGCACGTCGTGCACCACAATATTCAAAACGTTAATTGATTTAACATTAAATTGTTTAAAAAATCTACATATGTAGGTTTTTTTTATATTAAAAATTTAGATGAATATAATTAATTAGGTGATAAAATGTTCAAATATAAAATAATGTGCACCTCATTATTTGTAATTTCATTGCTGTTTTTTAATTATATTGAAGCAAAAGAAAAAGAGTACCCGTTATTAGGCAAAGTCATATACATTGACCCAGGTCATGGAGGTGCTGATCCAGGGGCAGTATATAAAGATATATATGAATCAAATATTAATTTGGAAATAAGTGAAACTTTGAGTGATACTTTAGGCAATATGGGTGCTATTGTATATATGACAAGGTATGGTGATTATGATTTAAGTGTTATAAACGCTATAAACAGGAAAAGAAGTGATTTATCCAGAAGAGGAAATATAATAAATCGGTCAGGGTGTGATTTATATATTTCTATTCATTTAAATTCCGACTCTTCTCCTGTTTGGTATGGTGCGCAAGTTTTTTATGATGATGTGCATGAATCAAATGAAAAAATTGCACGAATTATACAATCTGAGTTAGCAAAACACTTGAATACCAAAAGAAAGTATAAGAAGACTGCAGAGATGTATCTTCATAAACGTGTTAAACGGCCAGGTGTTTTAATAGAGGTTGGCTTTATAAGTAATCCAAACGAAAGATATTTATTAAGAAAAAAATATTATCAACAAAAAGTAAGTAATGTTATTGCAGGAGGGATTGTTAAGTATTTTCAAAATTGAAATCCGTTTTTATATTTGACATAAAAATTCAAAAAGTGTATATTTTATTATGGAGATATTTTAAGTTTAAAATATATTAAGTGGTGATAATTATATGAATAAAATTATATTAAAAATAGAAGGTATGAGTTGTAGTGCTTGTTCTAATAGTCTTGAAAAATACTTAAAAAAGCAAAAAGGTATTGTTAAAGTAAATGTGAATTTAATAATGGCGACAGCACTAATAGAATACGATGATTCATTGACAATCAATAATATTGAAAGTTTTGTTAAAAAAGCTGGATATATTAGTTTAGGTGAATATAATCCTATTGATAACGTCAAAACATCAAAGAGAGAAACAGTTAAAATTATTTTTTATGGAATCATATCTTTTTTTGTTATGTATATTTCGATGATAGCGATGATTAAAAAACCTTTGTTTTTGATTATGGATCCTAAAATTTCCCCTAGGTCATATGCTGTATTACTATTAATTTTATCATTACCAGTTTTGTTTTACGGATTAGATATATTAAAAAACGGTTTTAAAAGTTTGTTAAATAAAAATCCAAACATGGATACATTAGTGAGTATTGGTGTTGTAAGTAGCTTTCTTTATAGTATTTTTGGTACAATTAAAATTTTTATGGGAGATGTAAGTTATGCACACAATTTATATTTTGAATCAGCTATTATGATTTTATTTTTTATTAAATTAGGGCGTTTTATAGATAAAAATAGTAAAAATAAAACTAAAGAAGCTATTGAAAAACTGGTTCAAATAACACCTCAAATGGCGATAATAAAAAAAGGAAATAAAACTAAAAAGGTTACAATTGATGAAGTGAAACAAGGGGATATTTTAGTGGCAAAGCCCGGTGATAAAATAGCAGTTGATGGTGAGGTAGTTTTTGGAATGTCGCATTTAGATGAAACTTTTATTACAGGTGAAAGTATTCCAGTTAAAAAAGAAAAAGGATCAAAAGTTATAGCAGGCAGTATTAATTATTCTGGATATATAGAATATAAGGCAGAAAAAATTGGTAAAGAATCTACTATTTCTGAAATAGTACGTTTAGTTATAGAGGCTGCAAATACTAAACCCCCAATTGCATTATTTGTTGATAAAATAAGTAGTTATTTTGTACCTATAGTTATGGCCATTTCATTAATTACTTTCGCAATATATTTGTTACTTGGTTATCATTTTAGTGTTGCACTAAATGTTTTTGTAAGTATTTTAGTAATATCTTGTCCGTGTGCATTAGGATTAGCGACACCATTAGCGATTGTTATTGCTGAAGGACTTTGTGCTAATAATGGTATATTAATTAAATCGAGTGAAGTATTAGAAAATGCACATAAAGTTAATACGATTGTTTTTGATAAAACAGGTACATTAACTAAAGGAAATTTGACAATATCCGAAATATATAATTTTAGTAATATTAGTGATAATAAATTAATTAGTATAGTAGCTAGTGTTGAACGTCATTCGACACATCCTATCGCATTAGCAATTGTTAAATATGCAAAAGAAAAAAATATAAAACTTAAAAATGTTACTAATTTTATAAACTTGCCCGGATATGGTCTTAAAGGAAAGATAAATAATGAAACAATATATATTGGTAACAGAGCACTTTTGAAAAAATACGAAATTTTAAATAAGTACAGTGATATAGAATATAAACTCACTTCTGCTGGAAACAGCATTGTATATGTTGTGAAAGATAAGGAAGTTTTAGGTATAATTGGTGTTAAGGATGTATTAAGAGAAAATGTAAAAGGAATTATCGTGGATTTAAAATCACTTAATATAAAAACAATTATGTTAACTGGTGATAACGAAAAAACAGCGAATTTAGTTGCAAATGAAATAGGTATAGAAAAGGTATTTGCTAATGTATTGCCAAAAGAAAAGTCAAACGTTATAATTAAATTGAAAAATAAAAACCAAGTTGTAATGATGATTGGTGACGGTATAAACGATGCTCCAGCTTTGACGATTGCAAATATAGGAGTCAGTGTTAGTAGTGGAACTGATATTGCTAATGATTCAGCAGATATTATTTTATTAAATGATGATTTAAGTAAAATAATAAGTGTTTTGGAGATTAGTAGAAACACTATTAAAAATATAAAACAAAACTTATTTTGGGCTTTTATTTACAATGTTGCTATGATACCAATTGCTATTGGCTTTTTAAGACCAATAGGGATTGTATTAAATCCACTGTTAGCAGGTTTAGCTATGACCATTAGTAGTTTAAGTGTCGTTTTTAATGCATTAAGATTAAAAAAAATGAAATATAAAATAAAAGGTCAATAATAAAAAAATATGTTATAATAAATAATAGGTGATATGATGGGCAGTAAAATATTTCGGACATTAGATGAACAAATTGAAATATTAAGAAATAAAGGTTTAGTTATTGATTTTCCTGAAAAAGCTAAAGATATTTTATATAGAGAAAATTATTTTTTTATAAGTGGATATCGTCACTTGTTTATGCGTTCTCATAGGGATAGGAGATTTTTTCCTGGTACGACATTTGAGGAATTATATGCAACTTTTGTTTTCGATAGGAAAATTAGAAATATTATGTTTAAATATATTTTAATTGTTGAAAACAACATTAAATCAAAAATTAGTTATACGTTATCTAGAAAATATGGTTTTAAAGAAAAGAAATATTTGGACCCTAAAAACTTTAATCAAGACAGTTACAAAACTAAACAAGTTAATGACGTTTTAAATAAAATGAAAAGGCAAATAAGGGTAAATGGTAAACAACATACTGCGACAATGCATTATTTAAGTAATTATGGTTATATACCAATGTGGATACTAGTGAAAGTATTATCATTTGGAATAGTTGCTGAATTATTTAATATATTAAAACCAGAAGATCAAATTGAACTTTCTAATACGTATGATTTGGAGCCTGAAAATTTAACAGTATATTTATCAATGCTTGCTAATTATAGAAATTTATGTGCTCACGAAGATATACTTTATGATCATAGAACTCAAAGAAGAATTCCAGATACAAAATATCATTATTTATTAAATATAGATATGACAAATGATGAATATAATTTTGGGAAAAATGATTTATATGCTCTGGTTATAATTATGAAACAAATGCTTACTGATGATGAGTTTAGGGAGTTTATATATGAAATTGGTTATGAAATTAATATTTTAGAAGGTAAAGTCAAAACAGTACCATTAAACACAATATTAAATAAAATCGGATTTCCTGATAATTGGCGGGAAATTATAAATTTATAATAGGGGTGATAAGATGCGTGAAAGAATAACTTATATATCAATAATAATTTTATCTTTTTTTGTAGGTGCGACTGGCACGTATGTTGTTGTTTATAATATGCCTTTTAAAGGAGAAAGTGTAATAAAAACTATTAATGATGTTGAGATTAAAGAACAAGACACAATTCAACCAGCAATTGCAAAAGTGTACGATGGGGTTGTATTAGTGGAAGCATATAAAGATAACAGGTTAATCGGAACAGGAACAGGGTTTGTATATAAAAAGGATAATAAAAATGGTTATATTATAACTAATCATCATGTTATTGAAAAATCAAATAAAATCAAAATTTTAAGTATTAACGGCATAGAGAGTGAAGCTAAATTATTAGGAAGTGATTCTTATGCCGATATTGCGGTTTTAGCAATAGATAAAGAAGAAGTATTAAAAGTTGTTAAAATTGGTGATAGTACAAAATTAAATTTAGGGGATACACTATTTACGGTTGGATCTCCACTAGGTTCAGAATATATTGGTACTGTTACGAAAGGAATATTATCTGGAAAAGATCGAACAGTTACTGTAACACTACCCAATGGTAATTTTATGATGGATGTTTTACAAACAGATGCTGCTATTAATCCAGGCAATAGTGGTGGTCCTCTTGTAAATATAAATGGTGAAGTGGTAGGCGTAAATTCATTAAAATTAGTAAAAGACGAAATCGAAGGTATGGGCTTTGCTATACCTATTGAAATAGCAATGAGTGCAGTTGATAGATTAGAAAAAGGCGAAGAGATAAAGCGTCCACTATTAGGTGTTGAAATAATTGATGCAACTGAAACGTATGCATTATATCGTAATGGATTGCAGTATGACGAGCCTTTTGAATCTGGAATAGCTATTATTAATGTTCAAAAAAAGTCAGCTGCTGAAGCCGCTGGATTAAAAAAGGGTGACGTTATACTGGAAATTAATAACGTTAAAATTACTGGTATAGGCCATTTTAGGTTTGTATTATATAAATATGAAGTTGGCGAAGAAATAAATATTAAATTTTATCGAGATGGAAAAATTGGGGATACAAAGGTAAAACTTAATAAAAGTGTAGAAGATAATTAGCGATAATTATCTTTTTTTGTGATATAATTAAAAAGGTGATAGCATGAAAAAACACTTTCAAAATATTCTTATATTTATATTAATTAGTGTGTTAGGTTTTTTAGTAATATGTAATTTCAAACATTTTGTTATAATAAATTGTGAAAAATTTTATTATAATTTTGAGAATAGTAATGAAATAGAAAAAATTCAGGAAACATCTAAAAATATTAAAACAAACATTGAGAAAATAGATAAAATAAATGATAGTTATTTATCAGAGAAAGAGTTAAGTATAATAAAAAATAATTTACTTCACCAAATAAAATTAATTGAATCATTAAAAATGTGGAATTATAGCAGTAATAATGATGTTATGAATGTAAACCAATTTTATGAATTTGCAAAAGACTGTTCAAAAATTAATGTCTTAGAATCAATAGAAATTTATAGGATTTTATCTAGTAATAATAAAGGATTAAATTTGGAGAATTTTATAAATTATAATGTTCAACTAATATTAGCGACAAGTTTTATTGTTGAGCCTATAATCAACAATTATGAGTATAAATTTAATAATTTTGAAAGCTTAAAAAATGGTACACAAATTAATTTGTTATTAAATAACTTGTTTGCCAAAGTTAAAGTGATTGAATATTTGTCAGAACTGACTTTAGAAAGTGGTGAATTAGTTGGCTAAAAAAATTTATTATTTAAAAAACATTAGTTTTTTTATTAATTTTATTTTATTATTACTTTGTACTAAACTAGGTTTGCCTAAAATGGAAAATGTTAATGTTCCCCTTTTTTATATTTTGTTATCAATAACGCTAATAATTATGGCAATTTTATACGTAAAGGATTTACAATATATAAATTATAATAATAAATATAATATAATATTTATTTTATCTAATATAATTATTACAACAATTTTACTAAGGGGGCTTCTAGATACGAAAATTATTTCAAACGTTATGTTTATTGATGATGTAAATAACTACAATAATTATAGAATGAAATATGTTGCGAATAATATAATTTATTTTAATATTATTTATATTGTTTTAAATCTTTATTTATTTACGTTTGAAAAAATTGACAGTAATAAGTTATAGTGATAAAATAATTTTGTATTAAAGGAGGAATTATAGTGATTGTTGTGTTATGTAGTAAATACTTTAATTCTAATTATCTCCATTGATTTTACTAAAATGTTATAATAATAAAAGGAGATGAATTTATGAATAAAAAAGTTAAACCAACAACCTTATCTGGTTTTATGGAATTACTACCAGAAGATCAAATAAAATTTAATATTATGAAACAAATACTAAAAGAATCTTATGAATTATTTGGTTTTTTCCCTTTGGATACACCTATACTAGAAAAATCTGAAGTGTTATTGGCGAAAGCTGGCGGTGAAACTGAACAACAAATTTATAGGTTTTTAAAAGGAAACACTGATATTACAATGCGTTTTGATTTAACAGTACCATTGGCTAAATATGTTGCCAAAAATTATAATGATATTATATTTCCGTTTAAAAGATATCAAATTGGCAAAGTTTATAGAGGTGAACGCGCTCAAAAGGGACGATATAGGGAGTTTTATCAAGCAGATATTGATATAATTGGAGATGGAGAGTTAAATGTTGTTAATGATGCAGAAATCCCAAGCATTATTTATAATGTATTTAAAAATTTAGGACTTTCTGACTTTACAATAAGAATAAATAACCGAAAAATATTAAATGGTTTTTTTGAAATGATAAATATCAATGATAAAAAAACAGAGGTTATTAGAATAATTGATAAGAGGGAAAAAATTGGCACAAGTAATTTTATAAAAGAATTACACGATTTGAAACTTTCTAATGAATCTTGTGAGAAAATAATAAAATTTTTAGAAATAAAAGGTGATGGTGAAAAAATAATAAATGAGTTATTAAAATTTGATAACAAAACTGATACTTTTATAAAAGGAGTTGAAGAACTTAAAGTTGTATATAATTATATTGCTAACTTTGGTGTACCGGATGAAAATTATATGATTGATTTAACAATTGCAAGAGGTTTAGATTATTATACAGGGACGGTATATGAAACTACATTTAACAAACATCCAGAAATTGGAAGTATATGTTCTGGTGGCCGTTATGATGATTTGGCTGAACATTATACAAGTAAAAAATTACCAGGAGTAGGTATCTCTATAGGATTAACAAGATTATTTTCTATTTTACATGAAATGGATTATATAAATGATATTAATGATTCGCCAGCTGATGTCCTGATAATTCCAATGATTAATGATATTTCGTGGGCTATCAATACATCAACTAAATTTAGAACCAAAAATATTAAAACACAAATATACTTTGAAGAAAAAAAATTGAAAAATAAAATTAGTTATGCGAATAGAAATAACATATTATTTGTAGTTTTTTTAGGAGATGAAGAGCTTAAGAAAGATAAGATTACACTAAGAAATATGAATAGTGGCGAGCAAAACTTATTAAGTGTTGATGAAGCTATCAAAGTAATTAAAAATGAATTATTATTAAAAAATGAAGAAATTATAAACATAAAATAAGAGGTTATCCTCTTTTTTTGTGTATTAAAGTGTAAAGCTACCATAAAAGGATTGACATTTTTTTACGTTTTTTTGTATAATTAGAGCAAATGGAGGTGTGTAATTTGGTAAAGTTAAAACAA
>CAZPLK010000012.1:11733-15162 GCA_964587565.1 uncultured Muribaculaceae bacterium | reverse complement strand
TTACACAACAGCTATATTCTATTGAAGATTCACCAGCTATAGGTATTGATGCTGAAAACATAGCTAAGGATAGATCATATGTATATAATGGTGGTAGCTTAGTACCAGTTGCAGAATACAGTATAGATGGTGGAATGATGATTAGAGCGGTCATGGATTATGTTGAAAAGATTGAAGATGATGAAGATAATGAAGGCAAGTATCCTATAGTTACTAGGAATGTTCAATTTACTGAATCTGATGATGATATATTAGTTAGTTTTGATTTATATAATACAACAGATTCTACAATAAACGGTGTTGTTATAATAAAGTTAATTGATAACAATAGTAGGGAATATAAAGTTATTTCTAGACCTGTTGAAATTAGTGATTTATATCAAAATATAGAGTTTAGATTAAATAAGGCTGATTACAAAGAAGGTATCAAGGATGTTAAAGTATATGTATGGGATAATTTAGATAATATGAAACCATTAGCTGATGTTCAATAAAAAGTCTAAAGCAGTGGAAAATTTATTTTTCACTGCTTCCCTAAAATTTAGGGGTAGTGGATGGAGGTGTATAGTTAAAAAAGACAGAATATTCAGTTGATAGCTCTATATAAGACAAGGAGGTGTATAGCTTTAAAAGGCAGAATATTGGGAATATCATGAAATATATAAACGAAAATAGGAGGGATTTAAATGTTAAGAAGAAGTAAATTGTTTATATCATTAGTATTATCAATACTTTTAGTTTTTAGTTCTTTTGTATCATTTGCAGAGCCTTTTGCTAGTAAAAATACTCAAGATATATTAAACAAAAAGATAAGCAGTAAAGTATTTGATAAGCTTGAAAAGGGAGAAGAAAAAGTTGAGGTTTTAGTAAAATTAAAAGAACAAGCAGATGTGGAAAATATAGCGGAAAAAGAAAGAATAAAATTAGAATCAAACTCATTTGAATTAGATAATAATGCAATAAAAGCATCAGTTAGGGAAGATGTGGTAAATGCACTAGAGAAAACAGCAAAAAGAACACAAGGCAATTTATTAAGTTATATTCAGAAAGAAAAAATAAAAGGTAATGTAAAAGAATATGAATCTTATTATATAGTTAATATGGTATATGTCAAGGCTACTAAAGGCGTAATTGAAAAAATAGCATTGATGGATGAAGTAGAAAAAGTCTATTATAATGAAGAAACTTATTTAATTGATCATGCTGAAAATCCTGAAAGTACAATTGAGATAATAGATAATACTAATTCATCTGAAGAGGAAGAGGATGTTGTAGAAGGTAAGATTGAGGTTTTAAATGATACAAGCAGTATAGAAGAAGTTAATGAATTTAAAGGGAAGATAGAACAATTTGTAGAAAGTGAAAATAATATATTAGCAGTTTTGCCATCAGATATTGAGTGGAATATTAAACAAGTAAATGCAGATAAAGTATGGAGTCAATATGATATTGATGGAACTGGTGTTGTAGTTGGAATGATTGATTCAGGGGTTACTTGGGATCATCCAGCATTAAAGAATAAGTATAGAGGATATAATTCATCTACTGGAAGGGTTAATCACAATGGAAATTGGTATGATGCATATGCTGGAAGGAGTACACCATATGATGATTCTAGTTCACCTCATGGTACTCATGTAATGGGTACCATATTGGGTCAAGAAGCATCAGGTAGAAATGCTATAGGTGTTGCACCGGGAGCTAAATTTATTGTTGCAAAAGGTTTGGGACCAAATGGAGGTTCTGCTAATCAATTGATAAGAGCAGGGGAATGGATGCTTAAACCAGGTGGAAGTGTATCAAATGCTCCAGATATTATCAATAATTCTTGGGGTGGTGGAGATGGAATCAATGATTGGTTTAGGGATGTAGTTAGATCTTGGAGGGCAGCAGGAATTGTTCCTGTATTTGCAGCAGGGAATCAAGTTTCAGGAGAACCAGCTCCATGGCCAGGTTCTATTTCTATACCATCAAATTATCCAGAAAGTTTTGCAGTAGCAGCTACTGATAGCAGTAATAGAAGGGGAAGTTTTTCTAAACTTGGACCTTCACCATATGATAAGAGTATACCAAAGCCAGATATTTCAGCACCAGGGGTAAGTATACGTTCTTCAGTTATTAATGGATATCAAAGTGGTTGGAGTGGAACATCTATGGCATCGCCACATATTGCAGGTGTTGCTGCCTTAGTATTACAAGCAAATCCAAGACTTTCAGTGGATCAAGTTGAAAATACAATTAAAAGTACAGCTACACCATTAACAGATTACACATATAGGACATCTCCAAATATGGGGTATGGATATGGACTTGTTAATGCACTTAAAGCAGTAGAGAAAGTAAAAGGTGGCTCACAACCAACGCAAAAAGGAAATATAACAGGTAGAGTAACAGATCATGATACAGGATATGGAATATCAAATGCTAGGGTAGCAATACAAGGAACATCATTATATGCTTATACAGATAGCTATGGATATTACACTATAAAAGATATACCAGTAGGAAATTATACAGTAGTAATGACAGCAACAGACTATACAACAATTTCAGGTAATATAATTGTAGAGGCAAATAAAACTTTAACTGTAAATGGAACCATGGTTAAAGAAGCACCTATAGTAAAGACAGGCAATATAACAGGTAGAGTAACAGATTATGATACAGGATATGGAATATCAAATGCTAGGGTAGCAATACAAGGAACATCATTATATGCTTATACAGATAGCTATGGATATTACACTATAAAAGATATACCAGTAGGAAATTATACAGTAGTAATGACAGCAACAGACTATACAACAATTTCAGGTAATATAATTGTAGAGGCAAATAAAACTTTAACTGTAAATGGAACCATGGTTAAAGAAGTACCTATAGTAAAGACAGGCAATATAACAGGTAGAGTAACAGATTATTATACAGGATATTCAATACCCTATGCTAAAGTTCAAATAAGTGGAACATCCATATACACTTATTCAGATATATATGGTTATTTCACTTTAGAAGATGTGCCATCAGGTGATCAAACAATAGTAATTACTTGCTATGGATATTATTCAGTTTCTGATGTTATTACAATTAATCCTGGGGGAACAGTAAAAGTTTCAGTTAGATTAGTACCAAGTAGGTACTATTATAGATACGGGGAAAATGAAGAAACACCAGAAATTGAACTACCAAAAATCGAACCACCAAAAATCAAAAAGCCAATAATTGGGGTACCAATAGTAGAACCACCAGTAATTGAGGAGTAAATTTATATATAGGTATTTGTTTTTAAATAGTGCAATGCATGTCAATTCTGATATGCATTGTACTATTTTATTATATAGTATTTGAAAAGTGTTTTTTTATGATATAATTAATTTGAATGTTTTTAGTTTAGATTGTTTTGTGAAAATGTTAACAATAAATTTAGTT
>CAZPLK010000012.1:0-11633 GCA_964587565.1 uncultured Muribaculaceae bacterium | reverse complement strand
TTACAACTACAGCATTACTTAGTCTTCAAATTTATTCAGAAGGTGAAATTTGTTATGTTTTAATAGGTCCAAGCATCAAAAAAGCTTTATTAAATAGCAAGAGTGAAGATATGTTAGAAAGAAACTTAAATTTTATTAATGGAATTGCAGAACCTACAAGGTATAAAATGCTTCAATTATTATCTGAAAAGAAATATTATGGGCAAGAAATTGCAGATGCTTTAGACATTACCAAAACTACAGCTTTTTATCATCTAAATTTTTTGTTGTCACTCAAAGTAATAAAATTAGAAAAAAATAGCCAGAAGAATTATTATTCATTGGATAAAGAGGTTTTATTGAAAAATATGGACTTTTTTAAAAACAACATAAATATCTAGGCTCGGCACTAATATATTAACTTATTGAAACCATCCTACAGGTAGAAATGTAAAAGGGATGGATCTTTTTGCATTAGTTTACTATGTCTAAATATGTCGAAAATTCAAAATCGAAAAAAGAAGGATTATTTAATGCAAATCTAGAAATATATGAAAGTAAGCATATTTATAAAAAATTAAAGGGAGGCTGGATATATGTTTAAAAAGAAAAGAGTTTTATCATTAATTGTTGCATTATCTGTAATTTTGTCTTTGTTTTTATCTTTAAATCAGTTTGCGAATGCAGTATCTTTTACTACAAATGATTTTTATGTAGATAGGGATAGTATTAGATTTGTTCAAGGAGATAGCCCGAATATAAATTATCAATCATATTCAGGTGAAGAGTTATATGCTAATGCCAATCCTGAAACTTTTTCAGCAAATGCTAAATATTCATGGATGTGGTTTAAACTGAGAGATGCTAATAAAAATGAAGTTACAGGTATTAAAGTAAGTAAAATAGAAATTGTTCAAGATGAGGTTTTGGTTGCTAGAACAAACGATGTAGAATCTCGTAGTATTTCTGGTCAATACACAACTGGTAATTTAGAATTTATCAATCCTTTTAAAAATCAAAATGGAGATAATTTTGTAGATATTGTGCTTTATCTTGGGAGTAAGGAAGTAGCAAGGGTAAAGAACTTTAAATTAGGCGTATATACAGATCCTGTTGTTATTAGAAATTATCCTAGTTCAATTGGTGTTCAAAGAAACAAATTTTCTTTAGATATAGTTACCATAAATGTAGATCCCGAAGATGAAGTAGATGCTTATTTGGTTGACGATTTGGGTAATAAAATCACTGAAAAAGACAAGGTAATTAGTGATTATAACATGGATTATGAACGTATGATAAATTATGGGCTTTCGTTTTTAAAAGAAGATTATTTAATAGTCAATGAAAATTATAGACTAGTGGTAACTGTAAATGGTAATGAAATAAAAAATGTTAATGATTATGATGACATTTGTGTTTCTGATAGATGTCGTATTATTACAACTGCACATCCTAGAGTACCAGATTTAGAATTTAAGGTATATGGAATTAACTTAACAAATAATGGACCATATAATTTAGTTATAAAACAGGAAGGAGAAATAACTGGTGAAATTAATGATATTAACGCATTTTTTGACAAAGAAACTTAAGAAGAAACTATTTTAGTTTCATTAATAGAAGATTATTTTAGTACTCATGGTGAAATGTACAACACTGAACTCTATAACAAAGATGGAGATTTAATACATGAATTTAGGTTTCTAGAACCTATTGATGATACTTCAAATATAATTGATGATGTGGATCCTTTTGAAGGATTTGAAGTCTTCGAAAAAAAGGAAAATGTGGAACCAGCTAAAATATGGCGGGTTAAATTCAATAAGCCTTTAGACTTTGAAAGTATAAATAAGTCAAATGTGTATGTTATAGAAAAAAACAGTAGTCTGTCTATGGATGTAGACTATGAATTAGAAACTAACGGTAAAACCATAGCCCTTACTCCAATAAGTGGAATATTTGAACCAGGCAACACATACTATTTAATAATTGAAAACAGAGTAAAATCCTCTAGTGGAGATAATCTCTATAAACCTGCAGCCATTGAATTTACTATAAGATATTAATGTAAAAACATATTAAGAGGAGATGAAAAGAATGAGAAAAAATTCTAAATTATCAAAGTTAATCATCATGTCTATGACTATTATTTTATTAGTTGGCATTTCTAGTATAACTTATGCAATAGATTTTCCAACTGTAGGTTTTTACGTCAATGGAAAAGATGGAAACGTGTATTTTGATATTCATACATTTTTAAACAATCAAGACTTGTGTATAGAAAAAATTAATGAGGCTGGACTGGGAAATGTTATATTCATTCATCAATCAGGTGATGGCAATACATTACAAGATATATTAGTGGAATACAGTTTTAAGGATTTAGAAGAATTGAATTTTGAGGAAATATATAAAGAACTATTGACTGGAGATGAGATTCATACGGGTTTTGATGTGTTTAAAGTAGTGGATATATATTGATAGTGTCTTGTGGGCAAATATATTAAATTATTAAAAAACACTCTATAGGCAAATTTGCTATGGAGTGTTTTTGCAATTTGTCGAATAATATTAATAGTCTAAGATATAGAAATACAGTAAAATAGTACTAAGATAAATAATGCTATAAATTAATTTTTTAAAAAACAAAAAAAAGGAGGGGACACAATGTCAAAAAGATTTACTAGTATTCTTTTAATTTTAATAATACTTTTTTCTAACATCAGTACATTTGTATTTGCAGAAGATTATTATGAAAATAGGGAGCTCAATGAATGGGACGAGGTTTATCTTGTCGATCCTTATAAAGAATGGACAATTTCATTCAATGAAGAAATTAGCGAGAATTCAGTAGACAATACCAGTGTATATGTAAAAAATCATCTTGGAGAAATAATAGATACAAATGCATATATTGGGAGAGATAAAAAAACCATAATAGTAGAACCGCCAAATGATGGATATTCAAGCGAATATGATTATACATTATACATAGAAAATATATATTCCATAGATGGGAAAATTTTAGAAGAAGATATTAAGATGAATTTTTTTGTTGATGATGGTATAAATAGAGAGGAAGTAGAGTATCAAGAGGATATTGTAGAACTAGAAGATATTATTGCATATGTAGATGAAAAAGAAATAATTATGAATAAAAAAGAATTTGAAAGAAAAGAACTTGAAGTGAATTCCATAATAATAATTGAACCCACAGCAGAGGATATGTATGGATACTCAGGAAAGATAATATCCATATCTGAGGATGAAGATGGTGAAAATGTAAATTTAAAGACTGTAGAACCCTCTTTAGAAGAAGTGTTTGCATATATAGATATAAAAGGGGAGCAAGAGATATCTATTGAGCAAATGATGAATATCCCACTAAAAGAAGATATTATGGCAAGAGAGTATAGAGAGTATGATGTAGAAACTGAAGAATATACAGAAGGTGTAGAATATATTTTTGGATCTAAAAGTGGCGATATTGCAAATGTAGGAATAAAATATGGAGATTTTATCATAAAAGGGAGTATTCGAATAGCAAATCCTAAAATTGACTTTGATATTAATAAACCATTATTTAGGGATATTGATAAATTTTATTTATCATATAATGCAGATATTTTATCAAATTTAGAAATTGAATATAGTAAATCGTTTTCTGGGGATTTAGATGAAAGTGTAACTTTATTCAGTTATCCTGTACCACTAGGTCCAACAGGACTTATTGCAGATTTTAAGCTAGATGTATATGCAGAAGGCGATATAAATGCTAGTGGCAAGATGGAAGCAGAAGTTTCCCAAACAACTCGAATAACTTTAGGAGCAAGGAAAGCACGTAATGGTAAGATGGAATGGGTAAGAAACACCACAAAAGAAATGCCAGAATTTACATCTTATATAGAAACAGAATTTAAAGCAAATGCAGAAGCAGGAATTAATCCATCCATAGAATTATCATTCTTTAAAATTGCATCTGCTAATTTACAAGGGAAGATAGGACCCTATTTAAAATTAGATGCAAAGGCCTATGGTAGAGGCAATTTTATAGATGGATATTTCAGTGGAAAACTATATACAGAGGTAGGAGTAGCCTTTAGTAGCGAAATAAAATTTGGAGTGGCTTTTGGAATTGTAGATAAAACACATTTTCTAGGAAGAGTTGAAGTAAAAATATGGAATCAAACAAGTGAATATAATGCAGAAACCTATGGAGAATTACAAAATATTAAATTCTCAGTAGATAATGTAGAAATGAAAGTAAATGAAACAAGGAAACTAGAGATAATAGGAGTTTATGAAAATACTGTAACAGGAAATACGTTTGAAAGCCCAATTATAGCTGGTATAAAATTTAGTCTTTCACCACCAGACAGTGCTAGTATAGATAATAGGGGGAATATTAAAATATTAAGTGATGAATATAAAGAAATAATTGTAACAGCTATATATAAGGGAAAAGAAGCTAGTATGGTGGTAAATGTGGAGAGAAAAGGCCAAGGAGAGGAACCAAATATCATATGGTTAGAAGGGGATTACAATAGTTTAGGGGTTTTTAGTGATGGATTAGCACCTGTTTCAAAATGGTATGAGGGTAAGCTTAAGTGGGGGTATGTAGACAAAATAGGCAAAGAAGTAATACCACTAATATTATGATCATGCTGAAGAATTTAGTGAAGGTTTGGCAGTAGTTATAAAAGATAATAAACTTGGATATATTGACAGGGAAGGCAAAGAAGCAATACCATTGATATATTATCCTTATTACTATGATTATGGTTTTAGCGAAGGATTATCAGTAATATTTATAGATAATAAATATGGTTATATAGACAAAACAGGAAAAGAGGTAATACCACTTATTTACAGTTATGAATCAAGGTCTTTTAGTGAAGGTTTAGCTGCTGTAACAGAGGATGTTTCTTTTCCAGACTATAGATATATTGATAAAACTGGAAGATTAGTGATACCACTAATCTATGAAGAGATCCCTTACCTTTATGCAAAAGATTTTCATGAGGGATTGGCAGTTGTAGAAAAAGATGGTTATAAAGTAATTATTGATAAGTTGGGAAATGAGGTTATTGAACGGTTGGCTTGGATGTTGTACGCAGATATATCTGATTTTAAGGAAGGGGTTGCTTCAATAAATGTAGATGGAAGCATAAAAAGATTTATGACATATATGTTTGTATTCATTATGTCATTTTCGATTTTATCACCAGTATTAGCTGTGGAAACAGAAGCAAATCCAGAATCAGAATTTGAATTTTCTGATGGTGTAATTACTGGATATGCTGGGACTGCAACAGATGTAGTAATACCAGAAGAAATTGGTGGAGTAGCTGTTACAGAGATAGCTGCTAAAGCATTTATGAAAAAAGGCTTAACATCAGTTACATTCCCAAACACACTAGAAAAAATTGGGAAGCAAGCATTTTCAGCAAATCAATTGACATCTGTAGATTTTCCAGAGAGTGTAAAAGTTATTGGTGCAGGATCTTTTCTAGTTAACAGTATAAGTAAAGTCAGTTTTAAAAATGGACTTGAGGAAATAGGAGAAAACGCATTTTGTAAATGTCCTATTGAAGAGGTTACAATCCCTGGTTCAGTTAAACAAATAGGCATGAGAGCATTTAGTAATGGTAAACAACTTGAAAAAATTGACATACAAGAAGGCGTTGAGCATATAGGAAAATTTGCTTTTGAAAAGAATGCGTTGACATCAGTAACTATTCCAGATTCTGTAATAAATATTGATGATGGAGCATTCCAGGAAAATAGCATTTCAGAAGTCAAATTAGGAGATGGATTAGAAAGAATAGGAAATCAAGCTTTTGCAAATAATGAAATAGAAAGTATAACAATACCTAATGGTTTAAAAACTCTAGCACGACATGCTTTTGACGAAAATCCAAATTTTGAAGAAGATAGAGGATTTAAGCTATATTTAAAAGAACCTGTAAATGACATAAATGAAATTGAACTAGAGGCTTTTTGTGCCACTGAAAGAGTAGGGTTAAATTGGGAAAAAACAGAAGAGATCGAAAATGGATATCGAAAATACTTAGGTCATTTCAAAGATTTTACAAATGAAGATGGAAGTCAAAGTTCTACCATTATTGATACAGCAAATGCTAACTTAAAAAAGATGGAAGTTATCGCTAATGTATTAGAAGAAGCTGAAGAGCCAGTAGTAGACGAAGACTGGAACTCTAAACACTTTACATTTGAAGGAACAACTGTAACAGGGTTTTCAGAATTAGGAAAAGCAAAGTTTGAGAATAATAAGGATTTAATTATTCCACAAAAGAATAAAGAAGGAGAGTCAATTACAGTTATTGGCACAGGTGCTTTTTGGAATGATACACACGCTGAAGATAAAGACAAAATAAAGTCATTAGAGCTACCAGATACTATAGAAAAAATAGAAGCAAGAGCTTTTGGAGGAAATCTTATAAAAAACTTAGAAATTCCAACGAATGTTAAATTAATAGATGATGGTGCTTTTTTGTCAAATCAAATAGAACATATAGTTATAAACGAAGGATTAGAATCTATTGGTAGACTTTCATTTGGCAATAATGAATTAACAGAAGTAACCATCCCATCTACTATGAAGGAACTAGGTCAAAGAGCCTTCTTTAATAATAAAATTTCTAAATTAATAATATTGCCAGGGATTGAAAAATTAGGGGCACAATGCTTTGAAAATAATGTAATACAAGAATTAGATATACCAGAAACAGTTAAGTATCTTGACTTAGGGGCATTTGTATATAATAGTCTTGAAAATGTTAAATTTCCAGAAGGCTTAAAAGTTGTAGGACCAAAATCTTTAGCTGTAAATAACTTAGAAAGTGTTACATTTCCAGAATCAGTAGAATGGTTTTGTCCAAACTCCTTTAGAAAAAACAAAGGTTTTGAAAGTGGAGAGTTTAAAATATTTATAGATAAGACAATAGAAGTAGATGGAAATATAAAAGAAAGTGATCTAAAAGATAAATTAAATGAAGAAATTAAAGTACGAGCTGCAGTATTTGAAGGATTGATAGATGAACCAAAACATAAAATTGATATTAAATCTTGGACAAGAGTAGGAGAAGAAGATGGATATTTAATTTATAGGGGTAAATTTGAAGAAGTACCTGTAGAAAAAATAAAATGTGGGTCAGGTACATCATGTGAAAATACTGTAGAAAATATGCAGATGACAAGTTTAATAGTAAAAGTAAAATTAGTGGGAGAATTATTAGAACCAGAAAAACCAGCAGATCCGATAGACCCAGAAGAACCAGTAGATCCAGAAAAACCTGACGAACCAGACGAACCTGACAATCCAAATAAAGAAGTTTGGGATGCAAAATATTTTACATTTGAAGGAACAACATTAACAGGATTTTCAGAATTAGGACAAGAGAAATTTGCAACAGATAAATCAGTAGTAATACCAGAAAAAACTACAGAAGGAAAAACAATAGATAGCATAGGCGACAGAGCATTTAATTTAGATAGCTTTGGAGAAGATGGAATAAAATCTTTAACATTGCCAGATACAATAAAAACAATAGGTTCAATGGCATTTAGAAATAATAATATAGTACATTTAGAATTACCAAATAGTGTAGAAGAATTAGGTAATGGTGCATTTGCATCAAATAGAGATTTAGAAATATTAAAACTATCAAATAGTTTAAAGATGATACCACAGGGAGCATTTTCATTTAGTAAAATAGAAAAATTAGTGATTCCAGAGGGAGTAATAGAAATAGGTGGATCTGCATTTAGTGAAAACAAATCATTATTTGATTTAACTATTTCAAGTACAGTAGAGAAAATAGGTTCTGGGGCATTTTGGAACGCAGTTATGGTAGATTTAACTATACCAGGGAATGTGAAAGAAATAGGTTCAGATGCTTTTACAGGAGGGAAACTAAGTAGTTTAACACTAGAAGAAGGAATAGAAGCTATAGAAAGTAGAGCCTTTAAGAGGAATAAATTAACTGAAGTAACAATTCCCAAAAGTGTAATAAAATTAGATAAAGCAGCATTTGATAGGAACCCAGATATAAATATAAAATATGCTTCATTGATTGAAATATTAGAAGAAGCAGAAAAAATAAATACAGAAGAAAAGACAGGAGAAAGCATAAAATCATTAGAAGAGGCTATTAAAGCTGGAGAAGCTATAAATGCTAAACCTGAAGCTACTTTAGAAGAAGTAAATGCAGTAGTAAAAGAAATACGAGAAGCTATAAATGGTTTAGAAGATAAAACAAACAAACCCATTAGAGTAAAAACTATTACTCAAACTAAAGTTGATAATAAAATTGAAATAACCATATCAGCATTTTCCGAAGAAGATATAAAAGGTATAGTAATATTAAAACCAATAGATGAAAATGGAAGAGTTTACAGGGTAATATGTCAATCAAAGGATTTTATAAGTGGAGAAAATGAAATAAAAATTGAATTAAAATCCCTAGACTATCCAAAAGGAATAAAAGAGATAAAAGCATATATTTGGGATAGTTTGGAAAACATGAAACCATTAGCAGATGTTAAAATAAGTGCTTAAACACCGGGAACCATTTGAATCCGGCACTAACTTATTGAAATCATCCCACAGGTAGAATGATATGCTCCCCTTAAGGTAGACAGATTAAAAAATAAAAATCTTATACTGAAAGGGGAGTATTTTTATGTCTAAAAGAACTAAATATACTGCAGAAGGAAAACTTAAAATATTAGAGGAATATGAAAAAGGATATGTTTCAATTGCCGACCTGGGTAGAGATTATGGAATTGATAGAGTTACTTTTTATGATTGGAAAAAACGTTATGAAAAGTATGGATTATAAGGATTAGAAGAATCAAAAACATGGAAACACTATTCAAAGGAATTAAAGAAAGCTGCTGTTCTAGACTATCTTTCAGGTAGTGAGGTTGTTGATAAATATGAAATATCAAATAAGTGCGTTTTAAGAGATTGGATAAAGAGGTATAATAGTCATAGAGAATTAAAGGATACTGGGAAGGGAATGAGTAAATCTATGACTAAGGGAAGATCTACCACACTAGAAGAAAGAATTGAAATTGTTAAATATTGTATTGATAACAATAAAAAATATCAGCTAACTGCTGAAACGTTCAATGTATCTTATCAACAAGTTTATGGCTGGGTTAAAAAATATGAAGCAGATGGAGAAAATGCATTTGTAGATAAAAGAGGGAAAAACAAATTAGAATCAGAGCTTACAGAAGAGGATAAAATCAAATGTGCCATGAAAAGGATTGAAAAAGAAAATGAAATGTTAAGAACGGAGAATGCTTTCTTAAAAAAGTTGCAGGAACTAGAAGGGAGGCGATATTAAGCAGTATTAGGCAGGAGAACAAATATATTGCAATACAAAAACTTCATGAGGAAAATAATTTCTCTATATCGCTACTATGTAAGGTTGCAAATATTTCTAGATCATCATATTACAAATGGCTTAATAGAGAGAAAACAGAGAGAGAAAAAGAAAATGAAGTTCTAATAAAAGAAAAGATAAATCTATATGATGAGGTAGATGGAATTTATGGATATCGAAGAATGACTATGAATCTCAATAGTAGATTAAATAAAATTTAAAAAATATAAAGGCTTTACGAAATTTTTGTAGAATATTATATATGAGGGGATGATTATTAATGAAAGAAATTCCATTTAGGTCAATAGAATACCATGAATTATATACTAGCCAGGTAGAAGGTTTAAATATAATAGAAACAGAGTATACTATAATAGTAAATATCTGCCAAAGTTTCTCTACTCCAGGTTATTCCATGGGTGTAAGTAAAGTAGTTAGAGAAGATGGAATTTTTAGGATTTATTTAAGTATAATATCTCCTAAGCCTAATGCCATACTTCCTCAGGTTATTACCTATAAAAGAGTTGCTATTCAGATGGATAAGAAGGACTTAGGCGGCCCACCCTATAAGTTTAAGTTGGCAGATAGATTTAAGGGAAGTGGTAGGAGAGACGGAAGTTTTAAGCCTAATTATTAACTCGAAAATTTGTATAGTTTTTTATATTGAGTAGGGGAGTAAATTAATGGTATAATAAATGTAACTTATATGTGGAGGGGATCGGAATGAGTAAGGATATAACAAATGAGCAATTATTTGAATTTTTGACAAAGATGTACGGTGAAATGCAAGGAATGAAAGAAAATATGGCAACAAAAGATGATCTAGCTAAGACAAATCAATCCATAGTTAGACTTGAAGAAAAAATGGATACAAACCATAAAGCTTTACATGATGGATATAAATTAACTTATGAAAAGTTAACTATACTTGAAGAAAAGATTGATGAAATTGATAACAAAGTTGAAAGACAAGATGTTGAGATAAGGGTAATCAAAGGAGCAAAATAAAATAAGGACCCTAGTGGAGAAATCCTGCGGGGTTCTTTTTTTATTTGCACAAAATTAGAATTTGATGAATGTGATAAAAAAATACTAGAAATTCAGTCGAAGTTTCAAGCTGCCACATAATATAAAGGTAATATCACCAACTTAAGGCAAAAACAAAAAAGAAGCCTTGAATTACTATAATTCAAGGTTTCTTTTTCTTATATTTACCAATGAAAATTTAATGTTAATAATTTACTTTATATATGTGGTAACCTTTGTATTGGAAGTTGTTTCATAGCCAGCTTCATGTACTCTCTTTCCAACTTCTGTTATAAATGGTAGTGGTTCTATACATTCTTCAGGTACCATAAGGCCAGCTTTTTTTATTTTTCCTTGTGCAAGCATTTCTGCACCAACAGCAAGAGGATAACCAGTTGCTGGACCCATATTTCCATAACCTAAAGTTTTAAATAATATTTCATTACCATCTTTTTTTCCACGGATTTCAATGGCAGAAGAAGACAATGGTTCTGGATGTTCATTTTCGAACAATTCAGTTCTTGGTGTTAAGTCTTCTAATAATGTTAAAGTTACATCCCTTGGCACTATAGTTTGGCCTTTGATTTCAACAGGCTCAGTACTAGTTAAACCAGTTAGTGTTAATGTTTTTAAGGTTCTTTGAATTTCTATTGGATATAAACCTAATTTAATAGATATATTTTGGATATTTGGAAGTACCCTTGGTAAAGAAAATGTTTCTGGATGTCCAATGCTAGAAACTGGAACAACACCAAAAGGTTCTCCAAAATCATAATAAACTTCTCCTTCAAAATCTCTTTCGACAGTTCTCTTACCATTTTTAATAACTGGAATATCTCCTATGAAATTTTCCATAGTATGATGCAATACTGCTGGTCCTTCTGGCTCTCTATCACTAATTGCTAAATAAAATGTTACATCATCTATTTCATCCATCAATGCAGAGGCATAAACCACTGTCAATGGAAGGGTTCCAGGACTAGAACCTAGGCCTACAATAATTCGTATACCCTTTTCTTTAGAATCCAAAGGTACCAGGTACCATTCGACTTTTGTCGAAATTTGTTGATGTGAATAAAAAAAGGCCCCAAAGGATTTAATCCATTGGGGTCTTTAAATTAGTAAATTAGTGTTTATCTAACCACTCAATCACATCGTTCATTACTTCATCTCTATTTATTTCATTTAACATTTCATGTCTACCATCTTTGT
>CAZPLK010000011.1:0-16036 GCA_964587565.1 uncultured Muribaculaceae bacterium | reverse complement strand
TTGGTACCCAGGGCATATGGTAAAAACAAGACGGCAAATAAAAGAACAAATGAAATTTATAGATATAGTCTATGAAATAATTGATGCTAGAATGCCTTATTCATCTAGAATTGATGACATAGATGAAATTGTTTTAAGCAAGCCAAGAATAATTGTTATGACTAAAATAGATCTTTGTGATTTAAATGAAACAAAAAAATGGATAAAACATTATGAAGAAAAAGGGATTAAAGTTATTGCTTTAGATTTGAGTAAAAGAGTTAATTTTAAAGAATTAATGACGATAACTAATAAAGTAACAAAGGAGCAAGCAGAAAAAAGAAAAAAACAAGGTTTAAAAAGCAGAAAAACAAGAGTTATGATAATTGGTATACCAAATGTAGGTAAATCTACTCTTATTAATAGATTGGTTGGTAGGAAAGCTACTAAAATTGGTAATAAACCAGGTGTAACAACTAGTTTAGATTGGATTAGAATTAATAAAAATTTAGAATTATTGGACACGCCTGGTATACTATGGCCTAAGTTTAATGATAAAATTATTGCCCTAAATTTGGCAAGTTTAACAGCTATAAAAGAAGAGGTTTTACCTTTGCAAGATGTAGCCATTCATATTTTACAAATGTTATTTAAATATTATCCAGAAAAATTAAAAGAAAGATATGATATAACTTCAATTGATTTTGAAAATATAATACCTACTTTTGATTTGATCGGTCATAAAAGAGGTTGTTTAATTAAAGGTGGAAAAATTGATTATGATAAAGTAATTAACATAATAATTAATGATATAAAAAATGGTACTATTAAGAACATAACATTTGATCGAATAAAGGATTAATTGTAAATGGTGTTATATTGTAATATAATTGATACATTAGTAATGCTAACTAAATAAAAAATGTTGTAATCAATATAATTTTATTAACTTATATGTTGTATTTGGTTTAAGTAATAATTACTACTAAATACAAATTGTGTCTAATAACTCTTATTTTGATTTTTATCACAAATAATAATTTTAATAAAGGAGAAAATATGTACATATATGGGAAAAATGTAGTTATTGAATATTTGAAAAATAACAAAAAAATAATAAATGTTTATTTATATAAAAAATTTAACGACAAAATCATAATAAATGAATTGAAAAAACGTAATATTAATATTAATTGGTTAGAAAAACATGAATTAGATAAACTTGTAAATAAAACTCATCAAGGTATAATATTAAAAGTAGATAGCTATAAATATGAACCACTACACAAATTGATTAATAAAAAAAATGCTATTATTGTTATTTTAGACCATATTGAAGATCCACATAACTTTGGTGCAATTATTAGAACATGTGAAGCAGCTGGAGTTGATGGTATTATAATTCCGAAAGATCGTAGCGTATCGGTTAACTCAACTGTTATTAAAGTAAGTACAGGTGCGATTGAAAACATACCAATTTCTCAAGTAGTAAATATATCTAGAACTATTCGTGAATTAAAAGATAATGGATATTGGATTATAGGAACTGATATGGATGGTGTTGATTTTGAGGAAATAGATTACGGAGGTTCAATTGCAATAGTTATTGGAAATGAAGGAAGAGGACTCAGTAGAATTGTAAAAGAACAATGTGATTTTATAGCTAGCATTCCAATGTTTGGTAAAGTTAACAGTCTAAATGCATCAGTAGCAACAGGAATCATAGTTTATAAAGCGAAAATGTCAAGGAGGTAAAAATGTATTATCGTAACTTCAATGATAATGAATTAGTAATGTTTGTTTCAGAAAATAATGAAGAAGCAAAAACCATATTATTTGAAAAATATCGCCCGCTTATTATTTCATTAGCTAATAAAATGCATAAAACAACTAGTTACAATGGCCTTGAAGTGAATGATTTTATTCAAGAAGGTTATATAGGGTTATCAAATGCAATGACATATTATAGTGATGATAAGGATGCGAGCTTTTACACATTTGCTAAAACTTGTATTGAAAGAAGAATGATTAGTTTAATAATTTCAACTAAGCGATTAAAACATAAAGTGCTAAATGAATCTATTTCATTACAAGCTAACACAAGTGAAAATTTTAGTTTGGAAATGTTAATAGGTGATTCTGACGTTGATCCATTAAATCTGATATTAGATAATGAGGCAAAAGATGAGTTAATAAATAAAATCAAAGATAAATTAACCGATTTTGAAGAACAGGTATTCTTATTAAAGATCAATAATTTTAATTATCGTGAAATCGCACAGTTATTGGATAAAAAACCAAAAGCCATTGATAATGCGTTACAAAGAATTAAGGTTAAAGCAAAAGACAGTATATAAAACATATTAATTTTAAGAATGTTATTGTAGTCAATTTATTTTGTTAAAATAAATTCAGTTATAAAATTTGTGAAAGTGTTGACTACTAAGTAAGAATGTGCTATTCTTAATACAGCACATAAATGTGTTTTTTATTTGAATTAATACATATAATTATAAGGTGGTGTTTTAATGAAAAAAATATTTAATTTTTTCAAAGAAGTAAAAAAAGAATTACAAAAAGTAAGGTGGCCTAAAAAGAAAGAAATGATTACGTACTCTGTTGCAACAATATCTTTTGCTCTTGTATTCGCTCTTTTCTTTATATTAACGGATTTATTATTAGCAAGCTTAAAGATGTTGGTGAAATAAATGGAAAAAGAATGGTATGTAGTTAACACATATTCGGGACACGAAAACAAAGTTAAAGAAAAACTAGAGATGCGTGCTAATTCTATGGAAATGGAAGATTATATTCATAGAATCGTTATTCCAGAACAAACAGAAATTGAAATAAAAGATGGCGTTAAAAAAGAAAAACAAAAAAAGATGTTTCCAGGATATATATTAGTAGAAATGATAATGACTGATGAAGCTTGGTTTGTAGTGCGTAATACCCCTGGTGTTACAGGATTTATAGGTTCGTCAGGGCGTGGGGCTAAACCATTTCCATTAACTCCACAAGAAGTAGATAAAATATTAGGAAATATGGGAATGACTCGTATAGAATTAGGTAATGAATTACAAATTAATGATTCTGTTAGAGTAATACAAGGACCATTTGCTAATATGTTTGGAAAGGTAAAAAGTTTTGATTTGCCTAACCAAATATTAGAAGTTAAATTAGATTTATTTGGTCAAGAGACAGTAGTTGAAATACCACTCGTAGATATAGAAAAAATTTAGTTTACAAATTATATAAACTATGTTATTATTAAATGGCTATATTTTATGTTAATATAGATAAATAAGTGGAAGCGCGGACAAATTAGTAACCACAAAATTTAACACGCATTATTACCACACGCGGAAAAAATAGGAGGTGTTTTTCGTGGCAAAAAAAGTATCAAAAAAAATTAAGTTACAAATTCCTGCAGGAAAGGCAACACCAGCACCACCAGTAGGAACAGTATTAGGACCAGCTGGAATTAATTTGCAAGAATTTTGTACAAAATTTAATGAAGAGACAAGAGATAAGATGGGTGATGTTTTACCTGTAGAAATCTCAATTTATGAAGATAGAAGTTTTGATTTTATTGTTAAAACTCCACCAACGTCTTTTCTAATTAAAAAATTTGCAAATATAACTGCAGGTTCTGGAAAAGGTTCAACTGAAATAGTTGCAACATTAACGAAGGAACAAATAAAAGAAATTGCTGAAATTAAATTACCAGATTTAAATGCATATACTGTAGAAGAAGCAATGAAAATTGTTGAAGGTACAGCATTTAATATGGGCGTTAAAATAGAATAAATATACATATAGGTATAATTAACCTATGTGGGAGGCATAGTCCGCATATACCACATAAGGAGGTAAAAAAGTGAAAAAAGGAAAAAAATATGTTGAAAACACTAAGTTAGTAGATAGAACAAAGCTTTATAATAAAGAAGAAGCAATGGAATTAGTGAAAAAAACATCTACTGCTAAGTTTGATGAATCTATTGAATTAGCATTAAATTTAAACTTAGATACAAAAAAGGTAGAACAACAGTTAAGAGGTGCAATAGTTCTTCCAAACGGTACCGGAAAAACAAAGACAACA
Organism: uncultured Muribaculaceae bacterium; assembly: GCA_964587565.1. Classification (GTDB taxonomy): domain Bacteria; phylum Bacillota_I; class Bacilli_A; order RF39; family UBA660; genus DUPI01. The sequence continues at coordinate 11,955 of CAZPLK010000011.1, read as the reverse complement.
TTAGTTATTGCCAAAGGTGAGCAAGCAACAGCTGCGAAAGAGGCTGGTGCAGATTATGTTGGTGATGTTGATATGTTAGAAAAAATCGAAAAAGAAAATTGGTTCGATTTTGATATAATTATTGCAACACCTGATATGATGCCACAATTAGGAAAAATCGGACGTATTTTAGGACCAAAAGGCTTAATGCCAAATCCTAAAACAGGTACTGTAACTACTGATGTTAAAAGAGCGATCGAAGATATTAAAAAGGGTCGTGTTGAATACCGTGCCGATAGTTATGGAAATATTCATGCAATCATTGGTAAAGCTTCATTCGATAATGAGAAACTAATTGAAAATTTAAATGCTTTTGTTAACATGATTATTAGAAGTAAACCATCTGTTGTAAAAGGTAAATATATAAAAAGCATTACTATTTCATCAACAATGGGACCTGGAATTAAATTAGACCCAAATAACTTTGACATGTAATATGTAATGTGTTATAATTTGTATATATTAAAGAGCAAGTACCGTAGACAGTAGGGACTGTTAAGTTTAATTATCCTACCGAGGGCTTATTATTAAGACTTCAAACTACTGCGGAATTTGTCCCAGTAGTTTTTTATTAAGGTATTTCTCACAAAAGAGGAGGTGCGATGTGGCAAGCCCAAAAGCAATTGAAAAGAAAAAGAAAATTGTAGAAGAAATTTCTGAAAATGTTAAAAATGCTCAAACGGTAGTTTTCTTTGATTATAAAGGACTAAGTGTTTCAGACATGACTGAACTTCGAAGAAAATTAAAAGAAAACGATTCTGATTTAAAAGTTTATAAAAACACATTAACAACAAGAGCTTTAACAAAATTAGAAATTGATTTAGATGAGCATTTAGTTGGACCAAAAGCGATGGCATTCGGTAACGACGTAATAGCTCCAATAAAAATTTTAAGCGATTTTTCTAAAAGCAACAAAAAATTGCAAATGCAAGTAGGAATTGTTGAAGGAAATATTACATCTTTAGATGTGTTAAACAAATTAGCAATGTTGCCTACAAGAGAAGTGTTATTAACACAAATAGCAGCTGGATTATTAGGGGCTGTTAAAAACTTATCTATTTGCTTAGATTTATATAGCAAAAGTTTAGAATAATATTAAGAGGAGGAAAAAAATGGCAAAATTAACGAAAGAAGAATTTATTAATTCATTAAAAGAAATGACGATTTTAGAAATAAATGAATTAGTTGAAGCGATGAAAGAGGAGTTTGGAGTAGATCCAAGTGCAGTAGCAGTTGCAGCACCAGTAGCAGGAGGAGCAGAAGCAGAAGATGCACAATCTAGTTTTGATGTTGTACTTAAAGAAGCAGGTGCTAATAAATTAGCGGTTATTAAACTAGTTAGAGATGTAACTGGATTAGGACTTAAAGATGCTAAAGATATTGCTGATAATGGTGGCGTCGTTAAAGAAAATGTTGAATCAAGTGAAGCAAATGAGTTAAAAGCTAAATTTGAAGAAGCAGGCGCAACTATAGAATTAAAATAAAATAATGAATTTTGATAGCCTATACTAAAATAATAGTATGGGCTTTCACCATTTAATGAAGGGGTAATTAAATGAGTTATTATTATGATCAAAAACCGAAAAGTAGGAGTGACAAAAGAGAGGTTACCGTCAAAATTAATGAAAAGATCTTTAAATTTATAACCGATAGTGGTGTTTTTTCTAAAAGAGGACTCGATTTTGGAACAAGAACATTATTAGAAGCACTAAATATTAATTCAATTCAAGGTGATGTTTTAGATTTTGGATGTGGTTATGGTCCAATTGGAATTTTTATAAAAAAATTATCTAACGTAAATGTTGATATGGTAGATATAAACGAAAGAAGTATTTACTTAGCAAAAGAAAACGCTAAATTGAATAAGGTAGAAGTTAATGTTTTTTTAAGTGATGTATATTCCAATATTACAAAGAAATATGATTTAATTATAACTAATCCACCTATTAGGGTTGGTAAAAAAATATTACATAAAATATTATTTGGTGCCGAAGTACATCTGAAAAAGTATGGTGAACTTTGGTTAGTAGTGCATAAGAATCAAGGTGCAAAAACATTAGCGAAAGAACTGGAAACTAAATATAAAGTTGAAATAATTGATAAAAACAAGGGCTTTTATGTTATTTGTGCAAGAAAACATTGACAAATTGACTTTCTTTTGCTAGAATCTTAAATTGGTAGCACATTTCTATTTTTGGAAATTTGTAGTCTGGTTATTATATTATTAGGGGTGAGAAAGTGTCTTATACTGTCAAAAAATTCAGTGAACATCGTGAACGTAGAAGTTATGCAAAGGCGGCAAATGCTATTGAGTTGAGTAATTTGTTGGAAATTCAAAAGAAATCGTATAATTGGTTTATTACCGAAGGAATCAAGGAAGTATTTGAGGATATTTTTCCAGTGGAAAGTTTTACTGGAAATCTTTCTTTAGAATTTGGTGATTATTTTTTTGAAGAACCAAGATATTCTATAAAAGGATGCAAAGAACGTTATGCAACTTATGCTGCGCCTATAAAAGTAGCAGCACGTCTTTTTAATCACGAAACGGGTGAAATTAAAGAACAAGATATATTTTTAGGTGACATGCCAATTATGACTGAAACAGGGACGTTTATAATTAACGGTGCTGAAAGAGTTATCGTTTCACAATTGGTTAGATCACCAAGTGCGTATTATGTAAAAGATATTGATAAAAAAAGCGGAAGAATGACTATTAATGGGCAAGTAATACCAACACGTGGTACTTGGTTAGAGTATGAAACTGATGCTCGTGGAGTAGTTTATGTTAGAATTGATAGAACAAGGAAAGTACCAATTACTACACTATTAAGAGCTGTAGGTCTTTCAAATGATGAAGATATCATTGCCTTAATTGGTGAAAGTGATAATTTATCTAAAACATTAGTAAAAGATGCAAATAAAAATACTGATGAAGCATTGATAGATATACATTCTAAACTAAGGCCAGGTGAACCATCAACATTAGAGAGTGCTAAAAATCAACTAATCACTAGATTTTTTGATTCTTTTCGTTATGATTTAGCACGTGTTGGGCGTTACAAGTACAATAAAAAATTAAATATTACTGAAAGAATATTAAATTGTGTTTTAGCACAAGACATTAAAATAGATGGTAAGGTTTTATTTGAAGAAGGCACAGTTATTACAAAAGAAGTATTAAGTGAATTAAAACCCATTTTCAAAAATGGATATGGCGTAAAAGAAGTATTAATTAATGAAGATTTAGATACTTACAATAAAATCCAAATGATTAAAGTTTATTCAAAAGAAGATACAACAAGAGTAGTTAATGTTATTGGAAATGATCAAGAAATAGATGTCAAAAGATTAACTATATCAGATATTTATGCATCAGTTTCTTATTATTTCAATTTATTAGAAGGCGTTGGAAATTTTGATGAAATTGACCATTTATCAAACAGAAGAGTAAGACAAGTTGGAGAATTATTACAAAATCAATTTAGAATTGGTATAAGTAGAATTGAAAGAGTTATTAAAGATAGAATGTCAACACAAGATGTTTCAGAAGTTACTCCAAAATCATTAATAAATATACGACCGCTTACTGCATCTATTAAAGAGTTTTTCGGTAGTAGCCAATTATCACAATTTATGGATCAAACAAATCCAATAGCAGAATTAGCTAATAAAAGAAGATTATCTTCGCTAGGGCCTGGAGGATTATCGAGAGATAGAGCAGGTATGGAAGTTCGTGACGTTAATCCATCCCATTATGGTAGATTATGTCCAATTGAATCGCCAGAAGGGCCTAATATTGGTTTAATTACAGCACTTGCAAGTTATGCAGTTGTAAACGAATACGGATTTATAATGACACCATATAGAAAAGTAGTAAAAGGTAAATTAACTGATGAAATAGAATACTTAACAGCAGATGAAGAATTAGAATATTATATTTCTCAAGCTGCAGTTAAAATAAATGACAAAAATGAAATTGTTGAAGATAGATTGCCAGTTCGTTATCGTGATGAAAATGTTATGATAGACAAAGACAAAATTGATTTTATGGATGTATCTCCTCAACAAGTTGTATCTATTACAACAAGTGGAATTCCATTTTTGGAACATGATGATGGGAAAAGGGCACTTATGGGTGCCAATATGCAACGTCAAGCTATTCCATTATTGAAAAGTGAAGCACCATTAGTTGGAACAGGTGTTGAAGCAATAGCAGCACGTGATTCAGGAGCATTAGTTATCGCTAAAGCAGATGGAGTAGTAGAATATGTAGATGCTAAGAAAATAATTGTTAAAACTATTGGTGGGAAAGATTCATATTTTCTAAATGGATTTGAAAAAAGTAACAACGGTACTTGTTATTTACAAAAACCTATAGTTAGACTAGGGGATAAAGTCAAAAAAGATATGGTAATAGCAGATGGACCAAGTACTGATCTAGGAGAAATGGCATTAGGGAAAAACTTAAAAGTAGCTTTCATGAATTTTGATGGTTATAATTATGAAGATGCTATAATTTTGAGTGAAAAATTAGTAAAAGATGATGTTTATACATCTATTCATATAGAAGACTACCAAATTGAATGTCGTGACACAAAACTAGGACCAGAAGAATTTACTAGAGATATTCCTAATATAGGGGAAGAAGCTCGTAAAAATTTAGATGAAAATGGAATAGTTTTAATTGGTACAGAAGTAAAAGATGATGATATTTTAGTAGGTAAAGTTACACCAAAAGGAATGGTTGAATTAACAGCTGAAGAAAAATTACTACATGCAATTTTTGGAGAGAAAACAAGAGAGGTTAGGGATACTTCATTAAGGGTTCCGCACGGTTGTGGTGGTATTGTTCATGATGTAAAAATATTTACTAAAAAAGATACAGATGAATTACCAGCAGGTGTTTCTAAAGTTATTCGTGTCTATATAGCTCAAAAAAGAAAAATTACAATTGGTGATAAAATGGCGGGGCGTCATGGTAATAAAGGTGTAGTATCATTAATTTTACCTGAAGAAGACATGCCATATACAGAAGATGGTGAAACAATTGATATTATTTTAAACCCACTTGGAGTACCATCTCGTATGAATATCGGTCAAATTTTAGAAATGCACTTAGGCATGGCAGCACATGAATTAAATATTCACGTAGCTAGTCCAGTTTTTGCTGGTGCAACTAGGGAAGAGATAATTGAAGCTTTGAAAGAAGCTAACCTTTGTGAAAGTGGAAAAATGAATTTATATGACGGAAGAACTGGAATGAAATTTGATAACCCAGTTAGTGTGGGAATAATGTATATGTTAAAACTACACCATATGGTTGATGATAAATTACACGTACGTTCAACCGGGCCATACTCATTAGTTACCCAACAACCATTAGGTGGTAAGGCACAATTTGGAGGACAAAGATTTGGTGAGATGGAAGTGTGGGCGTTATATGCATACGGAGCGGCAAACATCTTACAAGAAATGATTACTATTAAATCAGATGATGTTGTTGGAAGAGTGAAAGTATATGAAGCACTAGTAAAAGGTTTACCAATACCAAAATCTGGTTTACCAGAATCATTTATGGTATTAATAAAAGAATTACAAGCGCTTGGTCTTGATATGTCAATTTTAAATAAAGATGGTAAATTTTTGGAATTACGACAGTTAGAGGAAATCCAAGAAGATGCCTTCCTAAGTACAGATGAATTTGAAAAGAACGAAGATTCTAAAAGTGAAGTTGAAACAGAGCAAGTTAATAAAACTAAACAAGAAGAAGATTCGCCAGAAGAAGATAACAAAACAGAAGAGGGGGTTTAGAAAAAATGGATGTTAATAATTTTGAAGGATTAAGAATTGGAATAGCATCATCAGATAAGATTAGATCATGGTCATATGGTGAAGTTAAAAAAGCTGAAACCATTAATTATAGAACATTAAAACCTGAACGTGATGGTTTGTTTTGTGAGAAAATATTCGGCCCTACAAAAGATTTTGAGTGTTCTTGTGGAAAATATAAAAGATTACGTTATAGAAACATTATTTGTGATAGATGTGGCGTAGAAGTAACAAGAACTAAAGTAAGACGTGAGAGGATGGGGCACATTGAACTTGCCTCTCCTGTTTCTCACATTTGGTTTTTTAAAGGTATTCCATCTCGTATGGGGTTAGTTTTAGATATGTCTCCAAGGGATTTAGAAGAAGTATTATATTTTGTTTCTTACGTAGTTTTAGAACCAGGTGCAGCACCACTTGAGAAAAAACAAATAATATCAGATAGGGAATACCGAACATATTATGAAAAATATGGAAACACTTTTAAAGTAGGTATGGGTGCAGCAGCAGTAAAAGAATTATTAAGTGAAGTAGAGTTAGAAAAAGAAATAGAAGAAATTAAAAAAGAAATTGATGAAATAAAAGATACAGCATCACAAAAAAGAACGCGTTTAATTAAAAGATTAGATGTATTAAATGCTTTTGTAGAATCAGGTAATCGTCCAGAATGGATGATTGTTGAGGCTCTACCAGTAATACCACCAGAATTAAGACCTATGATTCAACTTGATGGTGGAAGATTTGCGACAAGTGATTTAAATGACTTATATAGGAGAGTTATTAATAGAAATAATAGATTAAAAAAATTAATAGAATTAGATGCACCATCAATTATTATTCAAAATGAAAAGAGGATGTTACAAGAAGCAGTTGACGCACTATTTGATAATGGTAGAAGAGGTAGAAGTGTAACAGGTGCTGGAAATCGCCCATTAAAATCTTTAAGTAGCATGCTAAAAGGAAAACAAGGAAGATTCCGTCAAAACTTATTAGGAAAACGTGTTGATTATTCAGGACGTTCAGTAATAGTTGTTGGACCAAATTTGAAAATGCACGAATGTGGCATACCAAAAGAAATGGCACTTGAATTATTTAAACCACACGTGATTCATGGTTTAGTGTCAAAAGAAATTGCTTCTAATATTAAAGCTGCAAAAAGAATGATTGAAAACCAAGATCCAAGGGTATGGGATGTTGTTGAAGAAAAAATAAAAGAACATCCAGTTCTCTTAAATAGAGCACCAACATTACATAGATTAGGTATTCAAGCATTTCAACCTAAATTAACTGCTGGTCGTTCAATAAGATTGCATCCGTTAGTATGTGCAGCATTTAACGCTGACTTTGATGGCGACCAAATGGCAGTTCATTTACCATTAAGTGAAGCCGCACAAGCAGAAGCAAGAATACTAATGCTAGGTGCTAATAACATTTTGAACCCTAAAGATGGAAATCCAATAGTAACACCATCACAAGATATGGTTTTAGGTAATTATTACTTAACTATTGAAAAACCAAATGAACTAGGGGAAGGTAGAGTGTTTAAAGACCCTAATGAAGCTTTAATGGCTTATGAAAGAGAAGAAGTAAGTGTACATGCAAGAGTGGCAATTCCTGTGAAATCATTTAAATATAAAGTGTTTTTAGATGATAAAATGGATAAATATTTAGTAACAACTATAGGGAAGCTAATTTTCAATGAAATTTTCCCTGACTCATTTCAATATATTAATGAAGGTAGTGACGAAAATATTGAACATATGACTCCTAACAAATTCTTTATAAACAGAGGGGAAAATATACCTGAGAAAATTAAAGAAATGCCTTTAATCGAACCGTTTGATAAAGGTGTGTTTAGTAGGATTATCGCTCAAAACTATAAACGTTATCACACAACAGAAACATCTGTAATGCTTGATAAATTAAAAGATTTAGGATTTAAATATTCTACTAAATCAGGTATATCAATTTCAATATCTGATTTACATGAAAGTAAAATAAAAAAAGATTTATTAGAAGAAAGTCAAAATAAAGTTGATATAATTAACAAACAACATAGACGAGGATTAATTACAGAACAAGAAAGACATGAGCAAGTCACAAAAATTTGGTTTGATACAACTGATGCAATTTCAGATGAGTTAAAGGAAATTGTTAATAACGATAAATTTAACTCAATATCTATGATGATGTTATCTCGTTCACGTGGTGATATTAAGAGTTATACTCAATTAGTAGGTATGAGAGGGCTTTTTGGAAAGCCAAGCGGTGGTTATGTGGAAATCCCAGTTACATCATCATTTAGTGAAGGTGTAACAATATCTGAATTCTTCTTATCTACACACGGTGCTCGTAAAGGGGCAGTAGATACAGCATTAAAAACAGCGGATGCAGGTTACTTAACTCGTCGTTTAGTAGATGTTTGCCAAGATATTGTCATTAAAGAAGCTGATTGTAAAACAGAACAAGGTGTTTTAGTAGAAGATTTTGTTAATGAAAATGATGGCACAGTTATTGAGTCATTATACGATCGTATCGTAGGGCGTTTTACAAACAAAAAAGTAATTCATCCTGAAACAAAAGAAGTTTTAGCAGAAAGAAATGAATATATAACAGAACAATTAGCTGAAAAATTAATTGGAAATGGAATAACTAAAGTACCAATAAGAACAGTATTAACATGTAAAACTGAAAAAGGATTGTGTCAAAAATGTTATGGTAGAAATTTAGCGACCGGTTCAATCGTTGAAATCGGTGAAGCAATAGGAATTATGGCAGCACAATCTATTGGTGAACCTGGTACACAATTAACAATGCGTACATTTAACACGGGTGGTGTAGCAGGAGATGACATTACACAAGGTTTACCACGTGTACAAGAATTATTTGAGGCTAGAAATCCTGATAAGAAAGCAACAATAGCAGGTATTAATGGTACTGTTTCAAATATTGTTGAGGATGGTGGAAACTTTATTATTTCTATAACTAATGAAGTAGAAACTAAAGATTACACTACTTATTATGGTATGAAACCAATTATTGAAAAAGGTCAAGAAGTTAAAGCAGGTCAACGTTTAACACAAGGAGCTATTAATCCTAAAGAATTGTTAGTAGTGACAGATCCAATTACAGTACAACAATATATATTAAAAGAGATTCAAAAAGTTTATCGAATGCAAGGTGTTGATATTAGTGATAAACATATTGAAGTAATGGCTCGTAGAATGATCTCAAAAATTAAAATAATTACATCAGGTGACTCACTACATTTACCTGGTACATTAATTAATATGGGTGAATTTACTAAAATTAATAAAGAATTAATTTTAGAAGGCAAAAAACCGGCAACAGGAAAACCAGTATTGTTAGGAATAACAAAAGCATCTTTAGAAACGGATTCATTCTTATCGGCAGCTGCTTTCCAAGAAACAACTAGAATATTAACTGATGCAGCAATTCATGGAAAAGTAGATTATTTAGAAGGATTAAAAGAAAATGTTATTGTAGGAAAATTAATTCCAGCCGGTACAGGAGCTAAAGAGCATCAAAGTTTTACATATGAATTAAAACATCCTTATAATACTGAAGAACCGTTAGAGGCTCTAGAACAAGAATTATTAGAATAAAGAACAAATTTAAATTTGTTCTTTTTAATATGTTATAATATATAAGGTGATAGTATGATTAAAATTAATAAATTAACAAAATATTATGGAAATATTAAAGGTGTTGAAAATTTATCACTACATGTTAAAAAAGGTGAAATTTTTGGGTTTATAGGTCCCAACGGTGCTGGAAAAAGCACAACAATTAAATGTATAATGAATTTAATAAATTTAAATAGTGGTGAAATATATATAAATGGACAAATAAATGATCGTAACAATGTTGAAATCAAAAAAAATATAGGTTATTTACCTGATACAATTAATTTATATAATGATTTAACTGTTAGAGAAATGTTTGATTATTCCAATTCTTTTTATAATAAAGATTATCAAGAAAGAATTAATTATTTAGTTGAAAAATTAAATATAGATTTAAATAAAAAAATAGATGAGTTATCATTTGGTAATTTAAAAAAGGTTGGAATAGTCCTTGCTTTAATGCATGAACCAAATATTTTAATTTTAGATGAAGCAACAAGTGGATTAGATCCTTTAATAAAATCAATTTTTTATAAATTGTTAGAAGAAGAAAAAAAGAGAGGAACAACAATATTTTTTTCATCACATAATTTAACAGAAGTAAAATTAATATGTGATCGTGTTGGAATTATTAAAGATGGTAATTTAATAGAGGTTGATACTGTTAACAATTTAATAGATAAACACTTATCTGTAATTAAAATACAATCAACAGAAATTAATCAAATAAAAAATATAAAAGGAATAGAAATTCTAGAAGAATGTGTAAATAATATTATATTTGTATACAAAAATAATATTAATAACTTAATAAAAGAATTAAGTAAATATAATATAGAAAAATTAATAATAGAAGAACCATCAATAGAAGATATTTTTATGCATTATTATGGGAGGTAGTATGATAAAAAGAGAAATCAAAGTTAATTTAAAAAGTTTAATATTATGGATTTTAACGAATGTAATCTTATTTACAGTTGTCTATGTTACATATTTAAATATGAATACAACTGAAATTTCAAACTCTATTAATGATCTATTAAATTATTTTCCGGAGGAAATCATTAAAATGTTTAATTTGGACATTGCTGGAATTGAAAGTGCTTTTGGCTGGTTTAAATCAGAAGGTTATGTATTTATATCATTATTAACTTGTTTATATTCCTCACGACTTGGTTCGACTATTTTATTAAAAGAGGAAAGTGAAAAAACGATTGAATTTTTACATTCTAAACCAATTACTAGAAATCAAATTGTTACTCCGAAAATAATTGCCTCTTTAATTAATATTATATTATTGTTTTTAGCTATAACTTTATTTAATATATTTGGTATGTTAATTAGCGGTAATTATGATATGAAGTTATTGATTATTTTAAGTGTGGCACCTCTTTTATCAGCGTTTCCATTTTTCTTTTTATCAATGTATATATCAACATATTTTAATAAAACATCAACAATAAATGGAGTTTCTATTGGTGTTGTATTCATAAGTTATTTCATATTAATAATATCTACAATTACTGAAAACGTGAAATTTTTTAAATACATTTCATTATTTACATTATCTGAAGGCAGAAGGATTATTATTAATAATAATATAGGAATAAATAATATAATTTCATCAATAGTTATTAGCTCTATATTTATCTTCTTGATTTATTACAAATATAATAAAAAGGAATTAATTTAAAAACGGGCAATTTTGCTTGTTTTTTTATTGTATTTGTTCAAACTAAAAATAATATTAGATGATGAGAAAAACATGAATAAAAACAAAGGTTTAATTTTAGTATAATTATTAGCAGGAATCATCGAGTCTGAAATAGTTTTTATAATTGAAAATAACAAAAACAAAAAATATTTGTTATTTTTCTACTAATATAATATAATTTGTGATAAAATGTAATTATAATGATAGGAGTGTATGGTATGAATAATAAAGGTTTAACATTGATAGAATTACTTGCAGTTATTGTAATAATCGGCCTTTTGGCAACAATAGCAATACCAGTCATGAATAATGTAATAAAAAAATCGGAGCGAGATACTTTTGAAACAAATGCCAGAGGTGTTGTAAGAGCGGCAGGATATGAATTCAAAAGATTAGAGCTAGCAGGTGTTTTTGAACCTGAGATTATATTTACATTTGAAAATGGAAAAGAAACATCAAATGTGTTAGGTGCAAAACTTGAATATGATGGTAAAGAAATAAAAGATGGTATTGTTAAAATAAATGATGAAGGACAAGTTGCTATCGCTATATATGACAATAAAAACTGTGCATACAAAAATTATTATGAAAATGATGTAACGATAGAAGAAAAAACACTTTCTGAGTGTAAAAAATCAATTGCAAGCTCATTTACTTGTGGAGATGATTTTACAGATCCAAGAGATGGAGAGGTATATAAGACAACAAAGATAGGAGACCAATGTTGGT
>CAZPLK010000010.1:0-16344 GCA_964587565.1 uncultured Muribaculaceae bacterium | reverse complement strand
TGCCTCGGCTAGATTCGAACTAGCGCATGCCACAGTCAAAGTGTGGTGCCTTACCACTTGGCTACGAGGCAATTTCAAAAAAAACATGGTGGAGAGAGATGGATTTGAACCATCGAACCCATAGGGAACAGATTTACAGTCTGCCGCGTTTGACCACTTCGCTATCCCTCCAATTTTATGGTGCCGGAAATAGGACTTGAACCCACAACCTACTGATTACAAGTCAGTTGCTCTACCAGTTGAGCTATTCCGGCATGGTGGGCGATGTAGGACTCGAACCTACGGCCCCCTGCTTGTAAGGCAGGTGCTCTGACCAACTGAGCTAATCACCCATTATCCCTGGACGTAACTTAATATATCATCATTTTTTTTATTTGTCAATAACTATTGATGTTTTTTTAAATTTTCTAATATCCAATGAGGTAACATTTTTTCTAAAGTCGAAAAACCTGATGTTGTTTCCTTTATTTTATTTTTTTTCATAGGTAAGACCTTTTTATATTTTATATTTTTAATACTTAACTTTAATTGGCATAATTCATCATTGACATCAAGAATCTCTACATTTATTATATCACCTATTCTCACAAAATCGCTAATGTTTTTTACAAATTTATGAGAAATTTCAGAAATATGTATCAAGCCATTGTAAAATTCATCCAAAGATACAAAAATTCCATAATCTTCAATTCCTGTAACAGTACCTTTAACAATATTTCCTTTTTTGTATTTTGGCATATCACACCTCAATTATATTATATCACAATATTTTTAAAAGAAAAACTATTTACTTAACATTTTTATTAATATATAATATATTTAAGGAGGATAGTATGAAAAACGTAGAAAAACAAATAATTGATATAATTAACGAAATCAGGCCATTTTTAAACAGTGATGGTGGGGACGTAGAATTTATTAAGTATGAGGATAATATTGTATATGTTAAATTATTAGGAGCTTGTTCTGGTTGCCATATGGCAAGTGTTACATTAAATGATGTCATTGAAGCAACTTTAATTAATGAAATACCAGAAATTAAGAAAGTTATAAATTTAAATTAATAAATTACATCATCAACCATTCAATTTCTGGTATAAAATTATAATTTCTAAATTCAAAGTATATTTTTTTTAAAAACATTTCATAATCATTAGTTTTTTTTATTACATATAATAATTTTTCTTCATTTATATTACCGCTAATAATTTGTTCGTATATATCAAAATAAAATGTTGGAAACAGCAATCTAGCAAAAAGCAAAATACATTCATTTGATGTTAATTGATAGTTATTAATATATTCAATTAATTCATAATTCAAATCAACTTCATTAAAAAATGCACTTTTAATATATTCTGCTATGTCCCTCACTTTATAATCTATTACAAAATTAAGTGGATTATATAATTCAATAAAATTGAATTTATATTTAATTCTTCTATGGGATATTGAATAATTTGAACGGTGAGTAATTTCTAAATTGTTTTTTAATAAAGTAATGGCTGTTTCTGCAAGACCGGCATAATAACAAAAGCTTTCTCGAATTAACGGAAATGTTTTTCCAAATTGATTTACTTGATATTCAAAATAATCAACCTTTTCGGTCCAAAGTTCATACCAATTATTTCTAATTAAAATATCACTATTAGGTAAAACATTAATATTAGAAAAATTTATGACATCACTAAATTTGATTTCCTTTTTATCATTGTTTATAATTGCTAACAAAACGTAATTTTTATTATTTACTTGTGTAATTACAGATGAATTTATATTTAACACAAATTGATGGCAGGGAATGGAATTTAAATATAACGAACTTGACAATGATGCTAACTCATTAAGTTCTTCTAATCTTTTATTTGTTGGGACAAATAAATAATCATGTCCTAATACTGAAAAAAATATTTCATTTTGATTTTGGTGAATATTTTCAGGATTTAAATTATAATAAAAATTTAATACATTTTTCATATATTCACCTCAATTAATTTTATGCATTTTGCTATTTATTATGAAGGAGGATTTATGACAGATTTAAAAAAATTAACAATAGAAAAATTAAATGAACGCGGTGTATCAATCAACGACATTGCAAATATTGTATATGATTTGCAAAAAAAATATATTGACGATCTTACTTTTGAAGATTGTATTGATACTATTAATAGTATAATTAATAAAAGGGAAGTTATTCACGCTATATTAACCGGTATTGCTATTGACCAGGCAGTAGAAAATAATTTATTTGAAGATAAGATAAATAATATAATAAAGTACGATGATCCTTTATATGGTATAGATGAAATATTACCATTAAGCATTGTTAATATATATGGTTCTATAGCATTCACAAATTTTGGTTATTTAGACAAAACAAAACCAGGTATTATTGGTAAACTTGACCAATTAGGTAAAGACGGAAATCAATGTCACACCTTTTTAGACGACATAATTTGCGCAATAGCTTCTTCTGCTGCCAGCCGTCTTGCTCATAAAAACAGAAAGGAATAAATTTATATATTTCAATAATAAAACACTAATATGTAAAATTAGTGTTTTCATTTGTTTTTATAATAAAATACCCCTATTAACTTGTAAGTCTGTTTTACAGAGGTATTTTTTTATTTAAATTTATCCTAATATTTTTTTTATTTCGTTTAGCTTATTACTTAATTCTTCATTTTTATTTTTCTCTTGTTGATACAACGATTTATAATAATCAACTTCTGCGTTATTTGATTGATCAATATTTTGTGGTGCAGCCTCTGCTTGTTGAATTTCAGGTTGTATTCCCATTACTGCTTGTTCAGGCGTAATATTTGATTCAACATTGTTCAATGTAACATTCGGCTGTATCATTTGTGGACTATCAACTTGTTCATTTGATATAATTGTTTCATTTAAAGAATCAATTGGTGCAGGGGTTGGTTCAACAACTTGTTTTTTATTAGCCGCTAATAAATTCACTAACTGACTCGATAATTTAAATACCCTTTGATCATTAATTTTAACATTTTCTAAATTATTATAATCTAAATCATCTACATTTGCCGTTCCACTTTGATTATCACGAACTACTTGCTTAATAAATTCTTTTATTGCTGTCCATGAATTTTCATCACTAACATTCAAACCAATTAATGTTCCATTTTGCTCAACTATATGAGCAGCATACAATTTTACATAATTTTGATTGTCCACTTCATTTAACGAATAAATTAAATAACTGTTGTTGTCAAGCATAAAATAACGAACTACACTAACACTTAATATTTCATTATTTAAATTTAACAAATTCACTTTTTCCATTTTAATCCTCCTTTTATTCTTCATATACATTATACCAAATATATCTTTATTTGCAATTATTATTTAACAAATAATTGAGAAAGAATTTATTTTTGATATTTAATTAGTTCTTCCATTAATTCTTTTTTATTCATTTTTGAATAACCTTTAATGTTTTTAATTTTAGCAAGTTCTTTTAATTCACTCACAGTCATATCTTTTATATTTTTAATTTCATTATCATCATTTTCTTCATTATCACTTGCATCATCAATGCTTCCATATTTAACTAAGTATTCGATTTGTTCTTTCGTCAAAGTCTCTTTTTCAATTAAAGTTTCTGCTATTAATTCTAATAAATCAATATTATCTTTTATTATTTTCTTAGCAATATCATACTGCTCACTTATTATCTTTCTAACTTCTTCGTCAATTTGAAAAGCAACTTGACTTGAAAAATTTCTACTCTTATTATAATCTCTTCCTAAAAATACACTAGATTCTTGATGTTCAAATTGAACAGGCCCTAAACTACTCATTCCATACTCAGTAACCATAGCACGTGCTATTTTAGTAGCTTTTTCAAAATCATTATGTGCTCCTGTAGTTATTTCATTGAAAACTACTTCTTCAGCAACACGACCTCCTAATAAACCCGCTATTCTTTCTAATAATTCTTTTTTGGTTGATGTGTATCTTTCTTCTTTAGGTAGCATTAACGCATATCCACCTGCATAACTTCTTGGAATAATTGTAACTTTTTGCACAACATTAGCATCATTTAATTTTAATCCTAATACGACATGTCCCGCTTCATGGTATGCAACTAATTTTTTTTCATATTCTGTATATTTCTTAGATTTTTTGGCTGGTCCCATTAAAACACGGTCATGAGCTTCATCAATTTCTTCCATTGTAATACTATCTTTATCTCTTCTAACAGCTAATAATGCTGCTTCATTTAATAAATTTTCTAAATCAGCACCACTAAATCCAACTGTTCTTTTAGATATATTTGATAACTTTACACCTTCTGCAAATATTTTTCCTTTTGCATGAACTTTTAAAATTTCTTCTCTACCTTTAGCATCAGGTAAATTTACTGTTACTTGTCTATCAAAACGTCCCGGTCTTAATAAAGCTGGATCTAATACATCTGGTCTGTTAGTAGCAGCAATTATTATTATACCTTCATTAACCCCAAATCCATCCATTTCGGTTAATAATTGATTTAATGTTTGCTCTCTTTCATCATGGCCTCCGCCTAAACCAGCTCCCCTTTGACGACCAACAGCATCTATTTCATCAATAAATATCAAACATGGAGCGTTATGTTTTGCTTGTTTAAACATATCCCTAACTCTGCTAGCACCCACTCCTACAAATAACTCAACAAAATCAGAACCACTTATATAATAAAACGGTACACTTGCTTCACCCGCTACAGCACGTGCTAATAATGTTTTACCTGTTCCTGGTGGCCCTACTAATAACACACCTTTAGGTATTCTAGCACCAAGACGTTGAAATTTTTTCGGGTTTTTTAAAAAATCAATTAATTCTGAAACTTCTTCTTTCTCTTCGGTAAGACCAGCAACTTCATCAAAAGTTATTTTATTAGAGTCCGGATTTAATTTTGCCCTACTTTTACCAAACTCCATTGAACTACTAGCAGTTCCAACTTGTTTTTTTATAAAAGTGAAGGCAAAACCAATTAAAATTACCATAGGTAATACGTTAACTAAAAATAACAACAGTGTGCCCGATTCAGGATCAACTTTTGTATCAATTTTAAAATCAAACTGCTCCTCTGCTGATAAAATTTTAGAGACAACCTCATTTGATAACGGGACTTTTAATATAAAAGTT
The DNA here is from genome assembly GCA_964587565.1 of uncultured Muribaculaceae bacterium. Taxonomy (GTDB): domain Bacteria; phylum Bacillota_I; class Bacilli_A; order RF39; family UBA660; genus DUPI01. The sequence goes on along the minus strand of CAZPLK010000010.1, from coordinate 11,181 downwards.
TCATTTTCCTTATAATTGTTTAGAGTACCTTTTATTTCATAAACACTAGCCCTACTCCTTGGTATTATTGAAATTTCATTTACCTCACCTTTATTTACATGGTCCATAAACACATCATATGTAAGTGTATGAATTTTAACATTAGCACCAGTAAACAAATATAAAATAGAAATCATTATAATTATTAATAATAGATAAGGATACAACCCTTTCTTCATGTTTTTCTTACGCATACATCTTTCCTCCTTAATAATACTTTATTATTATATCATATTTTTCCGATTTAGTTTTATCAAATTTTGATTTTTTCAAACCTGGTAACCATACAATTTTTCCTTCTGAATCAACTACAATCGGCCACATTTTTCTTTCATCTAGTGGGATTTTTTCATCAATGAATATATCACTTATTTTTTTTCGTCCTAACATACCCTTTACATACATTCTATCACCTTTTTGGCGACTTCTTACATGAAGCGGTAATACAACCTCTGTTGAATTTAAGCGACAGTAAAAATTATTATCATTATCAGATTCCTCAATAATTTCTATATTAAATCCATTCGGCAAATTCATATAATTAATTAATTCAATTTCATATTCATCAATTGTATTATTTCCTTGGATAATATGAAAATTATCATATGATTTAACTGCCCTCACGTTGTTAGGTAAATAAATTTCAGAATTAGCTTTGTCAGATAATATCAAATTATATACTAATTGTGCATGCTGGTCAGTTATTAACATTAAATCATCTTGATAAATTTGTTCAAGTATATAATAAATAATTTTTTTTCTTATAACATGTTCTTCTTTTTTAAATTTTTCTATATTTAAAACATTTTGCGGATATAAATTTATTAATTTATTTTGAACTTCCTTATCAATATAATTGTTATACTCTAATAAAGTTTCACTAAATTTCAAAAATTTTTCATGAACATTATTATCTTCTTTTTTAAAAGCAGGTACAATATATTTTCTAAAACGATTTCTTGTATATACATCTTCAAAATTTGTAAAATCAGTAACATAAGATATTTTATATTCCTTATTATATGCCAAAATTTCATCCTTCGTAACGTTTATTAATGGTCTTATTATTTTGTAATCATCCATTTTTACTATTTTAGAAAACCCACTATACCCCCTTAAAGTAGACCCTCTTACAATTCTCATTAAAATTGTTTCAATTAAATCATCGGCATGATGAGCAGTTAGTAAATATTTGGCATTATATTTTTTTACTATTTTTGAAAAGTAATTATACCTAATACTTCTTGCTTCATTATGAAAATTATCATCACCATATTTTTCTATTTTATACCATTCAAAAACTATGCTATTATTTGCACAAAATCTTTCAATGAATTTTTTTTCTTCATCACTTTCTTTTCTTAAATTATGATGGACATGGGCACAAATAATTTGTAGCTCTAAACTTTTTTGTAATCTCGTCATCATGTGCAAAAGTGCCATTGAATCTGGTCCACCTGAAACACCAACTACTACTGCATCTCCATATTTAAAGTCAATTTCATTCATTAAATAATTATAAACTTTATCCATTATGCACCTCATATTTATTTTATTACAATTAATAAATGATAGCAAGTATATTTACCACTTTATCATTTCATATCCATTTTGGTTTAAATGTTTATTTATTTTAGAAAAAGGTTGACTATTGAAAAATCCTCTTGTTGCAGACAAAGGAGAAGGATGGGTTGACTCAATAATTATATGTTTTTCAGCGTTTATTAATATCTTTTTTGATTTAGCATAATTTCCCCATAAAACAAAAATAACCGGTTCATTTTTATTAGAAATCTTTTTTATTATTTCATCAGTAAATGTTTCCCATCCTATTTTTTTATGCGATAAAGGTTTTGATTTTTCAACTGTCATTATAGAATTTAAAAGTAATACCCCTTGTCTTGCCCAATCTGATAAATTATTATTATTTCTTTTAATATTTAAATCTTTTTCTAGTTCTAAAAATATATTTCTTAAAGATGGCGGTCTTTTCTGATCACTAGGAACAGAAAATGACAATCCATGTGATTGATTTTCACCATGATAAGGATCTTGTCCAATTATTACAACTCTTACTTTTTTATATGGTGTATATATTAAAGCATTAAAAATATCATCATATTTTGGGTAAATTGTTTTTGTTTTATATTCGTTTTTCAAAAAAAATAAAAGTTTTTGAAAATAATCTTTATAATACTCTTTCTCTAATACAATATCCCAATCATTATTAGTTATCTTTATCATTAATATCACCATTATTTAAATTACACAATTCATTAGTAATTTCAACAAAGACTTCTACAGGAATTTTTTCTGCCCTCGATGTTAAATCTAAATTATGTTTTTTCAATATTCCATCAATCGTGTTTAAATTATAATTTTTTAAATTATTTTTTATAGTTTTCCTTTTATACTTAAAACTATCCTTTATTAATCTTCTGAAAACATCCTCATTAATTAATTCAGGCTTATTTTTATTTTTTGTTAATTCAACAACAATACTATCAACATTTGGTTTCGGCATAAAAACATTTCTGCTCACATCTATTATTTTTTTAACATTATAATAGTAATTTATTAAAACACTTAAAGCATTATAATCTTTTGTACCTACATTCGCCATTAAACGTTCTCCAACTTCTTTTTGGACCATGATTACTATTTTATCAACATTAATTTTATCTTCTATTATTTTAATTATAATAGGAGTAGTAATGTAATAAGGTAAATTAGACACAATATATATATTATCATAATTAAATTGATCCAAAACCTTTTGTATATTTGTTTTTAAAAAATCTTCATATATTATTTTTATATTATTAAACTGTTTTAAGTTTTCTTCTAATATTGGTTTTAAATTTTCATCAATTTCATAACATAAAACAAACTGGGCATTATTAGCTAATTTATAAGTTAGAGCCCCACTCCCAGGTCCTATTTCAATAACAAAAGTGTTTTTGTTTATTTCACTTTTACTTATTATTAAATCTATTATATTTTCATCAACAATAAAATTTTGCCCGAACCTTTTTTTAAAATTAAAATCAAATTCATTTAAAGTGTTTTTTAATTGTAAAGGCGAATATTTCATTTTAAACCTCCTAATAAAAAAGAAGACTAGTACGTCTTCTACCATCCCCAACGTAAAACATTATATTTTACATTATTACTTGTTGTTTTAAATACTTCTGGATCAGATTCTGTTTCAAAAGCTAGATCCATAATAATTTTATTATCATTTTTCCAAGCTCTCCTCATTGCAATCCCTGTGTCCAACACTACCCCTATAAAAGGATCGGTATTATTACGTGTAACTTCTACAATTGTTCCACAAGGAAACACATCATGAGTTGCTGCCAAGATTCTAACTTCTCCATATTCTTTATCAGTATAAGTAGTTCCATTTTTTATTAAATTATGCGCCTTCCTATTTTGAGTTAAACAAGCAACAGTTCCACTACATCCTTTACAGTCTGCACCATAAGCTGTTAACCTTCCATTATAACGTCCAACACGACCTGTACCTACTTCTATTACTTCATGAATTACTTCATGAATTACTTCTTGTTTTTTTGTATGATCATCTATGTAAACCAATCCATTTTTACCCTTTACCAAAGTTCTTTTTTCATTCCAAGGTAATTTTGAATTGTTTTTAATAATTGTTTCATAATCAACCACTATATGTTTTATACTTAAACTTTTATTTGTATGATCATTTTTATTTATAATCTCAGCATTTTGTATATTATATGATGTAAACAAAGATGTTATAGAAATAATTATTAAACCTATCCATTTACCAATTAACTGCAGTAAATAAGTATTCATAAATTCACCTCAAATAATTATATAATAAAATATTAACATATTAACTATTTTAAGTCAAATTGATGAAGTGCATTTTTTGTTGTCTGTTCGTACACTTTATCAACACATATGTTTTTAATTAATGCTATTTCATTAGCAATATATTTAATATTTTTAGGTTCATTTTTTTTACCTCTGTGAGGAACTGGGGTTAAATAAGGGCTATCGGTTTCTAGTAATAAATGTTGTAATTTAATTTTTTTAACTACATCACGTATTTCTGTACTATTTTTAAACGTTATAATACCATTAATCCCCAACATTATACCAAGTTCCACAAATTTATTTGCTGCTTCATAATCATAACTATAGCAATGTAGTACTATTTTTAATTTTCTATATTTTTCTTGTTTTAAAATATTATATGTATCTTCCAAAGCATCCCTACTGTGTACAACAACACTTTTTTTATGCTTGATGGCTAAATCAAGTTGTTTTAAAAACAATGCTTTTTGAAATTCTTTATTTGAACTGTCGCGATAATAATCAAGTCCTATTTCTCCAATAGCTACTATTTTATCGTTATTAATGTTGTTATTAATAAACTCTAAATTAGACATATCAAAACTATCAAGGTCATTTGGATGAAATCCTAAAGTTCCGTACACATTTTTATAAGAATTGCACAACTTTATAACTTCTTTATTAGTATTTATATTAGTACCACTTATTATTAGTATATTGTTTTCCACTTTTTTAATTACTTCATCTATATTATTATAATATTTTTTAAATACATGACAGTGTGTATCAACAAACAATTTATATCACCTCATAATAAAATTATACCATATTTGGTATAATTTATTTTTTTTTCTTTACAATTAAATATTTTATATAAAGAACATTAACAAATAATAAGTATATAAACCCTATAACATCAAATTCTAGAAGAATACTGCCTACGATGAGTAATACAATCAAACTAAAACATAAAGCGATACTCCCATCCTTTTTATTCTCTCTAGTAATCATGTTTTCCTTTCCATTTAAGTTTTCAACAATTTAAATATAGCATAATATATATCAAAAGGCAAAAGAAATTTGTAATTATTAGTTGACATTTTACAACAGTTTACACCTCTAATTTTTATTATAATATTGCTCTATTTCTTTCATTTTTTCTTCTTCGTTTATTCTTAAATATATTGGTTCTGCTTTATTTAATTTTATATTATAATCCATTCCTTTGTAATCTGAAATTGAATCAAAAGATTTATTAGATGTGTTTAATTGTTTAAATATTTTATCGGCAGTTTCAGGTAAAAATGGTTGCAATAAAACTGCTCCTATTCTTATTGTTTCTAATAAAATATAAAGCACTGTGTGTAATTTAGTATAATTAGATTCATTTTTTGCTAAAATCCAAGGTGTAGTTTCATCGATATATTTATTAGCTCTATGAAATATATTAAACAAACATTCCAATGCTTCAGATGTTTTGTACTCATCCATCTTAGATATCACATCTTCTTGCGTACTCAATACATAATCAATCATTTTTTCATCTACTTCATCAAAATGTATTGGTTTTTCAACTATACCATCCATATATTTATGTGACATCGTTACGGTTCTATTAACTAAATTACCTAAGTTATTCACTAAATTTGTATTTATACTAGTTATCAATAATTCAAATGTTAACGTTCCATCATTAGCGTATGGAATGTGGCTTAACATATAATATCTAATAGGGTCTACACCGAATAGATTTACTAAATCATCTGCATATAAAATGTTCCCTTTAGATTTACTCATTTTTTCTTTACCTGATAGTAACCATGGGTGTCCAAAAATTTGTTTAGGCATTGGTAAATCTAAAGCCATTAACATAATTGGCCAATAAATTGCGTGAAATCTTAAAATATCCTTTCCAATAATATGTACATCGGCAGGCCAACGAGTTTTGAATTCATTATCATGGTGGCCTTTAGGATCATAACCAATAAATGTTATATAGTTGCTTAATGCATCAATCCAAACATAAATAACATGACCTTTATCAAACGTTACTGGTATTCCCCAATCAAATGATGTTCTAGATACGCAAAGGTCTTGTAGACCAGGATTTAAGAAGTTATTCACAATTTCATTTTTTCTACTAACTGGTTTTATAAAATCTGGATTATCACTAATATATTGTTTTAATTTATCAGCATACTTAGTCAATTTAAAAAAATAAGCATCTTCCTTTGTATATTCTACTGACCTATTACAATCTGGGCATAATCCCTCATTTAATTGAGTTTCGGTAAAAAATGATTCACAAGGAGTACAGTATAATCCTTCATAGGAATCTTTATATATATCGCCTTTTTTGTATAATATTTCAAAAATTTCTCCAACCTTTTTTTTATGCATTTCATTTGTTGTTCTCACAAATTTATCATAACTTGTATTCATAACATCCCAAATTCTTCTTACCTCAAGTGCCATTTCATCTACAAAAACTTGATTTTCTTTATTGTTTTCCTGTGCTGTCAGTGCTATTTTTTGACCATGTTCATCTGTACCTGTTTGAAAATACACATTGTAACCACGTAACCTTTTATATCTAGCTATTGAATCTGCTAATACTATTTCATATGTATTACCAATATGTGGTTTACCAGATGTATACGCTATTGCTGTAAATATATTAAAATTTTTATTCATTATTATCACTCCTGTTTGTACTTCCTAATCCACCTGTTCTTATAGTTTTTATTTCATCCTCATTACCCACTGTTAAAAATTTAACAAATATTCCTTGAACAAAAGCATCACCTTTATTAATTATGTACTTTTTATTTCCATGATTGTGTAATTTAATAAATATATGACCGTCATTATTTGAATTGTTGTAATAATCACTTTCTACAATTCCTACTTGATTGCATAATCTAACATTATAATTAAAACCTACACTACTTCTTACCAATAACATTAACATTTCATTTTCTTGCATATATACTTTTAAACCAGTCGGAATTATTTTAGTTTCATTAGGCTCAATTTCAACTTTAGTAATTGCACATATATCATACCCAGCACTTGCTTTTGTGGCTCTTATTGGTAAATTGTATTCATTATATAATTTTTTATTATTAGCCACATCAACTTTAAATTGATCGAATTTTATTTTTTCAAATTTTCTTTTCATATATAAACCTCCATAAAAAAACACATCCACTTAAGGACGTGATTACGCGGTACCACCTTAATTTATAACTTAACAGTTATACACTCATATATTTAACGCATAATAACGTTTTAGTCTACATATCGACTAAACAGTTCCGGAACCATTTAAAATAACAAATTATCTTTGTTTCCACCAAACACAAAGTCTCTGTAAAAATTTTTTATTTTTCTTTCCTTCAAAACTTTTAAATTATTTAAGTCATTATAACACATTAATTATTATTCTTCAAGATATTTACCTAAAAATTGTGACGCTATTTTAACTATTTTTTCTTCTGCAGTTCCTATATCTTCATTATTTGAGCATATTATCACTAACCCAACTGCATCACCATTTGTTATTATTGTACTAATTGTATAAGTTCCATTTTCTATTTTATTGTCTACTATTTCATATTGTTTCATATATTTTTCTAATATATTTTCCCTTCTAGTAATTGAATTTTCTAAATTATTACTTATAGGTTTTTGTAAATAATCAGTTTTATTAATACCAGCAGCAGCAATTACTTCTTTTGTATCTGTAATTATAATGTTATGTTTTATAAAATTATACATTGAATCTACAAACTTCTGGGCAAAATCATCTATTTTTTTTACTAACGAATATTTTTTTAATACAATTTTTTCTTCACCTTCCGTAAAAATTTCTATACTATCATTACTATTTATTCTAAATGTTTTTCTAATTTCTTTTGGTATTACTACTCTTCCCATTTCATCTATTCTTCTTACTATTCCAACACTTTTCATTTTTACCTCACCTTCTATATATTATTATTTTGTTGATTTATGTCTTTTTTATACTTATATTTTTCATTAACAAAGAAAATAGTTACAATTTGTAACTATTTTTTAATAAGAGCATTAAATCAATCAAATAATATATAAAATGTTTTTCTAATTTTACAATATCTAAAGTTATATATAATTTATTTTTTTTCATTGAAAATCTAAACATAGTTGAAATCTCATTAGTAGAAACAAATAATTCTTGAATATTGATGTTTTTCATTATTGAATTTGGTATTTCAATTTCAATAAAATTTTTGGTCTGTTTAATATTTTTTATTTTTAACTCTTCTGCTAATTTTTCAAACCATTCTTGATACATATAAATCAATAATTTTTTATCAATTTTACCAAAACGGTCTTCAATTTCTCCTTTAACTTTTAATAAATTTTCAAAAGAATCAATTGTATTTATTTTTTTATGAATTTTTATTTTTAACTCTTCATCTTTGACATATTCATCATCTATAGATGTATCAACTTCTATTAAAGGCATACTCTCTAACTCTATTGGTTCTTCAATTGGTTCACCGCGTAATCTTTTTATTTCATTGTTTAATAATTTTAAATACATATCAATTCCAACGGCGTCAACAAAACCAGCTTGTTCATTTCCTAATATATCACCAGCACCCCTAATTGACAAATCCCTCATAGCTATTGAAAAACCACTGCCTAGTTCTGTAAATTCACGAATAACTTGAAGACGTTTTTTGGCAATCTCAGTTAAAATTTTATTTTTATCGTACATTAAATAACAATATGCTATTTTATCACTTCGTCCAACTCTGCCTCTTATTTGATACAATTGTGATAAACCAAAATGGTCTGCATCAATAATTATTAATGTATTAACTGTTGGAATATCTATTCCTGTTTCAATAATTGTTGTACATAACAAAACATCATATTTTTGTTTATAAAAATCGTACATAACTTTTTCCATTTGCGTTTTGGTCATCTGCCCATGAGCATATGTTATTTTTATATTAGGTAATATTTTTTTAAATTCATTTAACTTTCTTTCCATGTTTGATACATTATTATATAAAATAAAAACTTGACCATTTCTAGATTTTTCTTTGTATACTGCTTCTTTTATCACTTGATTATTGTATGCAATAACATAGGTTTGAATAGGATACCTATTAACTGGGGGTGTTTCAATAACAGATAAATTTCTAATACCTGTAAATGCCATTTGTAAAGTTCTTGGAATTGGAGTTGCTGTTAGTGTTAAAATATCTATATTTTTTTTATATTCTTTTATTTTTTCCTTTTGTTTCACACCAAATCTTTGTTCCTCATCTACTACTAGTAACCCCAAATCTTTAAATATAACATCAGAACTTAACAACCTATGTGTACCAATCACAATATCAATTTGTCCTTCTTCTATACCTTTTAAAATTAACTTTAACTGTTTAGAAGTAGTATACCTATTTAACAGTGCTATATTTACCGCAAAATTTTTAAATCTATTTAATGAATTGTTATAATGTTGGTTAGATAATATTGTTGTTGGGGCAAGAAAAGCTACTTGCTTACCAGATAAAACAGCCTTAAACATTGCCCGAAAAGCCACTTCAGTTTTACCAAACCCTACATCACCACATAACAATCTATCCATAGGAATATTTCTTTCCATTTCTGTTTTTATTTCTTCTATTACTTTTACTTGATCAGTAGTTTCAGTATACTCAAAATTTTTTTCAAATTCTATTTGTTGATCACAATCTTCATTAAAAGCAAATCCATTAACAATTTCTCTTTCTGCATATAATTGTAATAAAGAAAATGCCATGTTTTCTATTTTTTCACGAATTCTTATTTTGGTTTTTTGCCATTCCACGCCACCAAGTTTTGTTAATCTCGGAATATGACCACTACTATTAGAGTATTTGCTTATATAATCTATTTTTTCTACTGGAACATAAACTTTGTCATTACCTAAAAATTCAAGTGTTAAATAATCTTTACTTAATTTATTCCTTTTTATTGTATTAATACCTTGATATTGTGCTATACCATGTACCTCATGTACAACGTAATCACCTTTTTTAATTTTAGTAATATCTTTTACTTTTTTACCAACTCTAAATTGATTTTTATATTTTTTCCTCATACTTTTCTTTTGCTGTATGTCATTTTCTGATATAAATACATAATTTTCAAAATTAAAACCTTTATTAATGGGGTTAATTATAATATTTATTTTTTGTTGAATAATATTTTCTAATGATGTGTAAACAACATCTTCAGTTATTATTTCAATTAACTTATCAACCATTTGCTTATTTTGAACACAAATTATTATCACTTTATTTTCCAACAACATATCTTTTAATTGTTTATTTAATAATTCTTTATTATTAAATAATAAATCAATATCACTAGATAAATAATTTTCAACAAACTCACTTTGTGGATAGTCGAATTGAGTTAAATTTATATAGTCATTTGTTTTTTTATTAAAATCAAACATGAAATTAATATGATTATTATTCAATTCTTTTTTCAAATTAATAATTTGTTCTATTAACAAATTATTTGCAATTTCAATTTCTTTTAACTCATTTATTATTAATGTTGCATTTTCAAAATAATCACTAATGTTTACTGGTTTAAGAAAATTAACTATATCTTTTTGATTAAATTCATCTAAATTTACATCTTCCTTAACCAAAAATTCTGTATTTGATGAAATATAAACATTATTAATTGTTTTTATTGTTTTCTGTGAATCAACATCAAATATTCTTATTGATTCAATAATGTCGCCCCAAAATTCTATTCTTATTGGATTATCACAATTAATCGGATAAACATCAAGAACAAAACCTCGTATTGCAAAATCTCCAATTTTATTAACCATTACTTCTCTTTTATACCCTAGTTTTTGAATTTTATTAATTAATGTGTTTATATTATATTCATCATTTATGTTCAACGTTAATATCCCATTGATGAAATTTTCTTTAGGTGGTAAAAACCTTAAATAACCCATTAAATTAGTAACAACAATTTTTTTAGAACACTTTGTTAATGTATTAATGGTTTCTAATCTCTTAATTTTTAAATCAGGACTTATTGCCACAGCCTCACTAGTTAAAAAATCATCCATTGGAAAAAAAAGAACTTCATCCGTGTAATTTAACAATGATTCATAAAAAAATGTTGCTTCGTATAAAGAATTAACTAAAAAAACAATAGACTCGTCTAATTGTACAAATCTATTATAAACATAAATACTTTTCAATTCATTTGTTAACCCAGTAACTGCCTTAGTAG
>CAZPLK010000009.1:0-19734 GCA_964587565.1 uncultured Muribaculaceae bacterium | reverse complement strand
CCAGTGTGTCCGATCAGCCTCTCAGCTCGGATATGCATCGTTGCCTTGGTGAGCCGTTACCCCACCAACAAGCTAATACAGCATAGGCCCATCTTAAAGCGGAGCAAATGCTCCTTTTAATATATATAGTTATCTATATATATATTATCCGGTATTACCAATCATTTCTAACTGCTATCCCAGACTAAAAGGTAGGTTACCTATGTATTACTCACCCGTCTGCCACTAAGTGGGAACTCGAATCAAATTTTATGCAAGCACAAAATTATCATCGAACCACTTCGTTCGACTTGCATGTCTTAGGCATGCCGCCAGCGTTCATCCTGAGCCAGGATCAAACTCTCCAAATAAAAAGTTTTCCTGACTTATTGAATTAACGTTTTGCTCAGTTTTCAAAGAACATTTCTTTCTGCTTTTTTGGAAGCAGTATTAATATATCAAATGTTTCACACCATGTCAATACATAATTCAACTTTTTTTGAATTATTTGCATTTTCGTTGAAATGCAATACATTCCGTGTCAAACCATCTTTAATATATCAAAGGTTTTAACCTAAGTCAACCAGTTTTAATAACTTTTTACATTTTTTTGAAAAATGTATACAATTATGTGTAAAATGCGGTTTCTTTTTTTAAAACACTGATAATATATCACTTTAAATATAACTTGTCAACACCTTTTTAATAATTTCCCAAAATAAAATGCATACACACTATTATATGCACATTATTTTGTAACTTTACTTGTTTTAACAAGTTTATTATATTTTTTATAATATTCGTTATTTATATAATTATCAAAATAACGATAATTTTTTTGGTAACTATTAATTAACTCATTTAAACCTAACTGAATTGACTTCTCCAATTCTTCTGAGTAATTCATTATTGTTTTATGGTATTCATATTCCATTTTATCTAATACTTTATAATTGCCATTTGGAAATATCCTTAAATCCAGATCATAATCTATATACTTTATTGTATTTTCTTCTATTATATAAGGAGTCGCAATATTACAATAATAATAAACCCCATCTTTTTTTAATTGCACTATTATATTATACCAACTATTTTTGAAAAAATACATTATAGCCGGTTCTTTAGTTCTCCACATATTACCAGCAGACTCAGTAACTAGCGTTTTATCATTCCCACACACTATATAATCTTCTTTAACATCTAAAATAACAGCTTCATCCCACGCCCTATGTATTTTCCCATTATGTTTATAGCATTGGATTTTCAATTTATCACCTATCATATACCTTTTCACTTATATACCTTCTTTCTCTATTATATAGGGATGAAAATATTAAGGAGAAGATAAAATTTCTATAGCTTTTTGTAATTGTAAATCATTGCCTTCTTTAAAATCAATAAAATAATCTAACCCCTGTTCAACTTTCACATCTGGTTCAATTCCAACTTTATCAATAAAATCACCATTAGGTGTTAACCACTTTTTCGTAGTTATCTTATACTTATCTGAAGATGTTAATGTATTTAATTCTTGAACACTACCTTTTCCAAAACTTGGCATTCCAACAATTTTGGCATTTAGTTGATCTCTCAGCGCCCCCATTAAAAGTTCAGATGCAGAAGCACTTTCTTCGTTAGATAATAAGATTATAGGATATTTTTTTGTTTCCATTCCTTTTGAATATACTTTCTTTTTATCGTTTTTGCTTTCAGTTTGATAAATAACATGTTTATCATCTAAAAACAACGATAGAATATCTTCAACAGAACTCAAATGACCACCAGCATTCCACCTAACATCAATAATTAAACTATCTATTTCCGCTTCTTCCAATTCTTTTAGTTTATTTGAAAATTGTTCAAATGTATTTGATGCAAATAAAGTTACATCTAAATACCCTATCTTTTTATCAGTTAAATCAAAAATATTACTAGTTACTGATTTTAAAATAATTTTATCTTTATACAATTTTTTAGTAAGTTTAGAGTCTCCTCTTTTTATTAACACATTAAATTTTTCAGCCTTATCTTTAACTAGTTCAACAAATTCATTTGTTTTTTTACCTTGTAAATCTTCGCCGTCAACTTCTAATATAACATCACCAGCTTTTAAACCAGCTACAGATGCTGGCGAATCCTCTATTACTTTAACAACAATTATCTCTTCATTAAAATTAACTACTTCAACACCAACACCAATAAAGCTACCTTTTAATTGAATGTTTAAATTTTCATTATCTTCTAAATCTAAAAACGATGTATATTTATCTCCCAGCGATTCAACCATTCCTTTAACAGCACCTTTTACTATTTTGTTTTTATCCACGTCTTCATAATAATTTTCAATAATATAATTATAATTCGCAATAATTTCATTTAATTCAGCAGTAGTTTTGTGTTCATTATTTTTTTTATACATTTTTCCGTTAATGAAAACTCCACTAAATAAACTAAGCAAACTAGTAAAAATGAGTAAAACAGAAACTTCTAAACTACCAAATTTTGCAGCTGTATCGTTAGCATTTGTTTTTCCACCCATTTTATCAACCTCTATTTATCTATTATTTTTTTTAAATATTTAACTATACTTTCTTTCCCCTCATAGTATTCAACTATTTGGTTTTGTTTGATTTTCAACAATGTTGACTCTTTAAATTTATATTTACCATTTTTTAAACTTAACTCTTCTCCTATTGATTGTTTATTAAAAAGATTGTTTATATTAACACTATACTTTCTTAGGGAGTCTTCGATAATATGGTACTCTTCAAAATAATCATTATATAAAGGTAAGTATATATCATCCTCAAACTTAATTAGCACATAATAATCCTCATCTTTTTCATTTAAGATATTACCAACCAAAATTTCCTCAAATTGGATTTGGGTATCATTCATTTCTAAATTATTCTTTTTATTTCTATCAATACCTATTTTAGTTATAAAATAAAAAGCCAAAAATATAACAACTATGACTATAGTAATTTTAATTAACTTAGATACCTCATCATCAGATTGCATCATTTCAATAAATGAATTATTCATTTTTTCTTTTCCCTTTTTCATAAAATCACCTATAATTAATTATATCATAAGACAAAAAAAAAAGATACAATAATGTATCTCTATTTCCCAACCGGCATTACACTTATTGACTTAGCCACGTTTACTAACTCGCTCGTTGGCAAATTCTCAGAAACCATATAGTATTCAATTCCATCTCTATACCAAGTAATTGAATAATCAGACAACGCTGCAACAGTACCAGTAAATAACAATGGCTCTCCCATTACTGGAATTACAACCATTTCATCTTCTTTATTCGTTGTTTCTTGAATTAACATAAAAGAAGAATCACCCGAAAATGTAGAAATTACCCGTTCTCCATTTGATTTACTAATTTTATCCTGATTAGTTAATTTTGTGTTTTTAGGCATATACATTGGGTATATGATATCTTCTATTTTAATGACATCATCTACTTGACCTTCGTCTATAGCTGTTTCCATATTATTTTTCAAAATAAAGTGTTCTTTGTTAAAAGTAATTTTAAAATCTATTTTGTCAAACTTCATTTTCATCATTACTTTGTTATCTTTATTAAGAACGTGCACTTCTTTAATGTTACTTTTTTTATCTAAATATATCTTTTGTTTTATTAAATCTTTATTATTACTATAATTTACCTTAGTTGTAATTACATAACCATTTTCATTTTTTGAAAATTCTTTATCTTTATCACTCTTAATATCATTAACTAAAGACTGTAGTAAATAACTTTGTGAATTATTATAAGGCCATTCACTTTGAAATTTAAAACTCTTGTTTAACGATGGTGTTAAAACATATACACCATCATCATTTTTTAAAATAATTTGTTCATGATTATTTACTTTATTTTTTAAACTAACCCTAAATTTATCTTCCTTTTCAAAAGATACATCAACATCATACTTATATACATCATCGTTATTAACCATTTCCAACACACCCAATAAATGGTAACTTTTAACTTCTTCTACCTTTTTTGTCAATTCCTTAATGACGCTCTTTTCATCATTTTTTTTACAACCAACTATACTAGTCAGGCAAATAATAATTATAAATAAAAATAATTTTTTTTTCATCTTTCCACCTCATATTTTATTTCATTTAATTATATGGAATCACTTATATAATTATGAATGAATATTTTTTTAAATAATGTATAAAATAATTAATAATTACGAAAGGGGAATAAGATGGAAACATTACAAAAAATAGCTTTAACAATTACTATTATTGGTGCCATAAACTGGGGTTTAATAGGTTTATTTGATTACAACTTAATCACATCATTTTTCGGAGAAATATCTATGATGTCTAGAACACTATATATATTAATCGGCATAACCGGATTAATAAATATAGGCATTTTGTTTAAACACCTCGATTTTGATTAAAAAACTTTATCAATATGATAAAGTTTTTTTGTTATTTTTTAACTATTTTTATTCTTACCTTTTTAGTTTTAGCAATATATTGAACTTTCGGATCAGAACCTTCTACCTTAACTTCAACTTCATGCTCTCCTTCACCAAAACCTTTTAAGTCTAAATAAGCAGTTATATTAGCTGGTTCAATTTCATTTAAAACAGCCTTAACACCTTTTAAACCTACAACAATCGATACATCTTCTTTAGACAATCCTTGTACGGCATAAATTTCATTTAAATTTCTATATTCAATTTGAATTCCTTTTATATCTTTATCGCTTGAATTACCAACAGATACATTAACAGTTACGTTATTTACACTCATTGATTTTACTCCAACAGGTTTAGGTAGCTCCAATTTATATTGACGATCGTCTTTCAAACCACTCACATCAATTTCCAGTGGTATATAATTTAAATTTGCAAGTGCATCTTCATTACCATAAACCATAACTTTAGTCTCATTAATATCAATAGAACTTATAGCCTTACCAAAACTCATATTACCAACTGGTATAACCTTAATTGGTAACTCTTTATTTGGAGATGATATTTTAATTTCAGCATCAATTCTTTCAGGAACAATTTCAACATCAACTATCTCTCCTTGATTGTTATATGCTTTTAAGGGTATATCCTTTAAAGTTGTCATTCCCTCTTCTTGCTTTACTAAATTACGAATATCTATCAAAGCTTTTACTGTTGCAACTTCTTTCAATTTATGTTCTGCTCCTTTAATAACAACTTCGTCCTTATTAACATTAACATCATCAATTACAAGTTTTGAAGATAAACTATCTTTATTCAATAAATCAACAGTTAGTGTTCTTATTTCTGATATTTTAGGATAAATTATAACCGTGGCAATTGATGGATTAACTTTGTAATCAATTGATTGCATTGCATGTTTATACGCAATATTAACTTTATGTGTACCAGGTTTCAAACCAGTTAAATCAACACTTATATCATGGGTAGATGACTGCTTCGCAAACATTAACTCAGCTCTTTTACCGATTAATGTAATATCAACAGTACTTGGTACTCCTTCTACAACATATGCCTCTTCATTATAAATTACTTTTACTTTTTGATTTTTTAAAACTTCAGCTGAACTTTCAGAAAAAGTTATTATTTTTTGATCAATTACTATAAAAAGGGCAACTGAAAAGATTAAAGAAATAAAAAGCAAGGTGTTGGTTTTAGATAGCCAAGCTTCAACTCGTTTACCTGATTTGTCAAATCTTTTTGTAAAAGAAAAAATTAATTTTGAAACGGGTATTATAATATTTCTATCTACAAAATCCCATAGTTTTGACAAAAATTTATTAATTACATTAAGAATTGTTTTCATCTTCTTCACCTTCTCCTTCGTCATATATCAACGGTTTTTTTGGTTTTAATTCTTCAAGTAACATTAGTTTAACTTCATCGATCGTTAAATTATAATGAAGCTCAGATGAAACCGCGATAGACAAACGACCAGTCTCCTCGGAACATACAATTGAAATACAGTCAGTAGTTTCTGCAATTCCTAAAGCTGCACGGTGTCTTGTACCTAACCTTTTACTTATTTTTAAGTTTTCACTACTAGGAAAAACCGCACCAGCACTCGTAATTTTATCGCCTTGTATAATAACACCACCATCATGTAATGGGTTATTAGGGAAAAATATTGAAATTAATAATTCGCTTGAAATATCAGCATATATTTTTTTTGATTTATCTATATACTCAATTAAACTATGATCCCTTTCAATTATTATTAAAGCCCCTATTCTTGATTTTCTCAAATATTCCAACGTTTGAACTATTTCATAAACAACTTTTTCTCTTTCATCTACCGTTAGAACTTTATGCCTTCCTAACAATTGACTTCGCCCAAGCTGTTCAAGAACATTACGTATTTCAGGTTGGAAAATAATAATCATTGCTAAGGGACCCCACATAATTGCATAATCTATTAAATACCCTATTGTCACTAAATTTAACAAATCACTTATTATTTGGAGTGCTAAAATAAAAAGTATACCTTTAAAAAGCATTATCATTTTTACATTTTTGCGCAAACTTTTTAAAACATAATACAGCACCATCCAAACTAACAACACATCTATCAATTTTTTTATTAATATTATTACTGAATCTAAAGTCATATTATTCCTCCAATTGTTTCTATATAAGATTATACCACATCATTAATTTTTTTAAAATATACATTTTCTCTTTTTACATCAAATTAAAAAAGGTATACAATACCTTTTAAAATTTCCACACATCATCTTCTTCAATTTCAATGTTTACATCAATAGTTTCAATCTCTTCACTAGTTTCACCACCACTTGGCGTATCAATTATAATTGGTTTTATTTTTTCACCAGCAAACACATCATCAATAACTTGATTTTCTGCATTATCCATTTTTTCTATTTTCAACTCTTCAATTGTTGATTCCAACGGAATTATATTATCACTGTTATCTACGGGTTCCATTATCGGCTCAATTCCCTCAACCACATTATTTTCAACATTAACATTGTTAACTACATCTTGGTCAACTTCTGATATATTATGAGTAAAAACATCATCTTCCTTCTCATCAACATCAAAAGGCACCATCCAATCATTATCATCAATAGTTATTGGCTTTTCAACAGCAGACTCTTCAATTTTGTCGCTTTTTTTAGTTTTACGTTTTTTAGATGGTTTTACAAAATCATCTACTTCCTTTTTAACCCTTTTAGGTTTTTTCTCTTTTTTCTTTTCTTTTAATTGCTGTTTTTTTTGTTGTTTTTCCTTTTTTGTTATTTTTTTTCTTCCAAAATCTGTTTTCTCGGCAATAAAACCTAATACTAACATTAACATTAATACACCTAACAAAATAAACACACTATAATTATCACTTAAAAACCCCATTTTATTCTTTCCTCCTAACGCATTTTAATAAATTTCAGAAATAAATAATATTTAAGATTATATTACATTAATTTTACATTATCCCATTTTTTATAAAAAAATTAGTTAAATCATTTTCATTACTTGTTTTTGGTATTAAAAGATCTGATATAACCCTATCTTTTATAACAAACATATTCGAATGATTAAATAATTCCTCTTTATAAGATAACAACTCTTCACTTATCATTCCTTTAAATATATGATTAATATCATCAAACCCATCTGACAAATTTATTAAAACAATATCATTAGTTAAATTATTATTTATAACAAATGTTTTTAATTCATTATCAAAATCTTTATCTTTATCACTAACCGTATAAATTACAGTATTTGGATTTTCTAAAAAATAGTTGTCTAACTCATCAATCTTAACTTCGTAAAGAACATCGTATAATGGCGACACAGGAACAAAGTAATCTTTTTCTATTCTGTATCTATTAGCTAGATGGAATGTTATAAACACCGTTGATAAAACAATTATTAATAAAATAATATAATTTTTAATTGGAATTTCCCTACTTTCCATAATCCCACCTCATTATATTCATTCTAACACATTTTAATGTTTTTTCAAACCATTTTAATACTTAATATTACAATATATATATATGCTATGCCACTGTTATTATTACCTTATTTAGAGTGTCTCTTCAACTTTAATATCATCTATTGTAATATCGGGCAATTTTATATTCTCTTTCTTTAAATAATTATCAAATTTTATTTTAAAATTTTCTAACTCTTTTATAATTGTATCCGGATAAATTCTTTTACTTGTTTTAATAGCATTATAGACATCAACAATGTCTACTTCTTTTTTATTTTGAAATAAAGCATGGGAAAAAGCTTGGGTTAAAACTGAAAATGCTACATCTGGATACATTGCAGATAAACCGTAAATTCTTTTAAATTCTGATGTGGCACTAACAATTGATTCAATTAACATTTCTGTTAAATATTTATTATATTTAAATTTAACACCAGTTTGTTTTTCAATCTTCGGCAATGTCCCCATTAATATTTTAACTGTTGTTTCCTCATCTGGTTCCAATACATCAATTTTCTCAAACCTTCTTAAAAATGCACGGTCCCTAATAATATAAGTATTATACTCAATAGTAGTCGTAGCTCCAATTGCCTTAACATCACCACGATCTAATGCTGGTTTTAGCATATTAGCTAAATCCATTGGTCCTGAATCTTTTGCACCAATCAATGTATGTATTTCATCAATAAAAACAATTACTTTACTCATTTGTTTTAATTCTTCAACAAAAACATTCATAACCAATTCTTCTTTTCCATTGATATCAATAGTTCCTATTAATGATGTAGAATTTATTTTTATTATTTTATATCCTTTTAAAGCTTCTGGAACTTTATTTAGTTGAATTAAATATGCTAGCCCCTCCGCTATGGCAGTTTTACCTATTCCAGGTTTACCTACTAGTAATCCAGATTTTTCTGGAGTTAATAATATAATCATTAATTTTTTTAACTCATCCTCACGTGCAATTGCAGGATTTGTTATGTAGGTTTTAGCAGTTAAATCATCACCATATGTACTTAATATATTAAATACTTTTTCAGTTTGGGCGTTTTTTTCATAGAAAATATTTGAATTACTCATATAAACCCCTTTCTATTGCTGCTTTATATAACCATTTCTAATAAATGCCTCAATTATTTTACTAGAGGGTGCAGCACCTTCAATCCTATTATATACCCCTTGTACCTCGCCGCTTTTTATAAAAACAGTTTCAGGGGTTCCACTATAATTAATTTTATTATTTAACTCTTTTTTTTCTTCAACAGTAAGGTTTTTATTGTTTAAATCAATATAATAAACATCAATTTTATATTCATTAACAACCCTTTTTAGTGTTTTCTCGTATTTATCACAAAAACTACAACTAGATGAACCTATATAAAATATAAAACTTTCCTTATTCTCTAGTTTTTTTTCAAATTGATTATAATTAATTTCTATATATGGTGGTTTATTAACACAACCCGAAACCAATAAAATAAACAAAAATAAAGTTACTACCTTTTTCATATTATACCTCTTTCTATTATAATTATATAACATTAACTTTTAAAAAAAAAGGGAATATATATAATATATAAAAAAAGAAAGAAATTTTATTATTTCTAACTTATTTAGATGTTACAATAACTTGTTCTGGCAATAAATATATATATTTATTATCATCAATAATTCTATTATAATTTTGACCAAATTTATTTTTTAATGATTTAATAGTTTCACCTTCAGAAGTAATATAAAGTTCAACACCCTTTTTAGGTACTATTAACTCTTGGTTTATATAAAGAAAACCGTTTTCATCTATGCCGTTTAATTTTGCCAAAACATCCGGTTTCATATTATATTTATTTGATATCGAATATAATGTGTCACCCTTTTGAACAATATACTTAAAATATATTTGTTTTTCATTATTTGGTATTATTATTAAGTCACCCTCTTTAAGCACGTGGTTATTAGAAAATCCGTTAATTAATAACAATTCCTCTAATTTAATTTCATTTTTCTTTGCAATCATCTCAAGTGTTTCATCATCTTTAACCTTATATATAGTATACATTAACTCACCTCATATTATTATATGTAAAAGTATAAAATCGGTTAAATTAATGCTACTTTAAAAAGGGCCAATAATTTATATTATTATTAAAATCTAATTCCTCATTTTTCAACAAAGTTTTAACTCCTGTTTCATCATTATAAAACTTTATTAAATTACCATCAATAAAATAAATGTAATCATCAATATATTTAACATTATCTATTTTTGTAGTTTTAAACAGTAAAGTTTTGATTTTTGGTTCCCTATTAGGGGAACGAAAAACATTATAACCGCCATTAGTTTTCTCAAAGTAATACGTGTATCCAGTGAAGCCACCAACATTCGTTTTATTTTCATTAACAATTAAATTATTATCTTCATCAGAAAAATAAACCTTTTCATTATTCAATTTACTAACATTGACACGTTCCCACTTACTATCTTTAAATATTTTTACACCAGTTTCTTTATTACCAATTTCAATAAAAACCCTTTTTTTAACATTGAATTCATATTGTCTTTTATTATATTCATCATATATATACACATTTCCGTTAATTACACCTTGAATATATGATTCAAAGCTCAATTTTTTATTTAAATTTATATAACTATCAGAATTGTTTAATAAATTTATCATAATCAATTTATCAAACTCATGCTTTTGATCATAATCGGCAACAATATAATAATTATCATATACTAACTCAATATCCCTTTTATAAATATCATTTCCAAACAGCTCAATATTATATAAAAACTGACTATTAATGTGATTTAAAGTTGAAACACCTTTATAATTATAAAATCCTAAATATTGATTTAATAACAAATTTTTAGGATAAACACTAACATATTGAAATTTATGAGATTCAGTTTTATTGTCATCCCACTTTGATAGATCGTATTGTTCTACATCAATATTTTTAACAAATTCATCTAATTCTTTATCTAACCCACTAATATTATGATAATAATTTACCAAATTATCTTTGAAACACATCATATCCATAACAATTGTATTTTTAAGAAAAATTGGTAATAGGCATTCATAATCACTTCCTGCATAATATTTTATATCTTCTATTACAATATCTCTTTTATCAAAAGTTTTGTATGTTTGAAATTGAAAATTTTTATTATTAAACTCTATATTAAAGAAATAACTATCGTTTTCATTATGTGTATTACTTACAAATATCTCTTCTACATTAAAATAGTTCCCATCACTTTCAATTTTATATTTTACACGATGACCTTTGCCCCAAATTTTAAATCCTATTTGAATTAGCAAATAAATACCCAGTAAGGCTATTAACATTTTAAATAATTTTCTCATTACATCACTTCGACTTTCCGATATATATATTATTACCAAAAAAAGAAAGTAAATTATTTATTTTCTTTTTCATCTACTTTTCCATAATATTTCCTTTTTTCTTTCATCATGTACTCTGTAATAGATGTTTCAATTTCAGGCAATGCTTTACGTTGAATATTAGAAAAAACTACAACTTCTTTTACTGTGTCAATTATAACTGATCCCCATATAAAACCCATCTCCACCTTTAAATCATTAAACATATCAGGTGTAATTGCAGTAAAAAAATACCCGAAAAGTAATCTTTTTTGCCCCAACAAAATTCTTTTATTAGTTAAAACAATCACGTAAGTAGTAAATATCTCTAATTGTCCTGTGTTTTTTTGAGCGGCAAAAGCATATTTAACATATTCACCCGGATTTAAGTGTTTTTCAATTATCTTTGAATGGGCACCTACACGCCATGAAATAGTTAATGGATATTTAGATTTAAATTCTTTAACTTTTGAAACGACATCTTCATTCATATTATCCTCCTATTTTTGTATAAAATTCCCTTCTTCTAAAAATTTAGTTAATTCAGGTTTAGATAAATAACCAATATTTTCATCCACTTTTTCACCATTACTCCCAATTACCAAGTATGGAGTTCCGAAATTGTTTTCATTTATATTTAGTTCATTTAATATTGTTTTATACTGTTTTTCAGTAATGCTTGTTATATCAATATAAATATATTTAAAATTGTATTCTTTAGAGACCTCATCGATAACGGGATCAAACTTCTGGCAATATTGACAATTAACACTCGATATATATACTAAACTTTTTTCAGTATTCCTATATATTTGTTTAAATTCACCAACTATTTTTTCACCATTTACTTTTTTTACATACAACGACAATGGTAACAACATAATTATTAAGAAAATAACAACTAAAGTTACAATAGTTTTTTTCATTTCATTCATGTTTATCCCTACCTCCCGCAACACATTTTATATTTTTTACCTGAACCACATGGACATGGTTCATTTCTTCCAATTTTTTCACTTTTTTTAGGTTTCCTTTTTACAGGTTCGTCACCATCGTTGGCTATTACATTTTCTACAACTTTTTTTCTTTCAATATTTTGTCTTATTTCCGAATTTAATAAATATAATGTTGTTTCATGATCAATAGTATATAACAAATTATCAAACAACTCATAACCTTCAGTAGTATAGGCCCTTAAAGGATCCTCTTGGGCGTATTGTCTTAAATGTATTCCTTCCCTTAAATGTGACATTGTATTAATATGCTCCATCCAATGTGTGTCAATGACCCTAAGTGCAATTGCTTTTTCAAACTCATTTCTTATTTCTTCCGGAATACTCTTAACCTTTTCCTCATATTCATTTATAATCTTATGTGCGATAATATCTACAATTTCATCCTTTGTTTTATTTTGAACTTCATCAATTAGTATAGCACGTTTTAATAATTTAGTATTAACAGCTTCTAAAATTTCAGATAAATCCAAATCAGTAAGTTTATCATGGTCTATTAAATGACTATAAACAAGCTCATCAACATAATCAATAAAGTTATTTAATAACATTTCGTAAATAGATTCAGTATCCAAAATTTCATTTCTTTTTTCGTATATTATAGTTCTTTGGTTGTTAATAACATCATCATATTGAAGTAATTGCTTTCTAATATCAAAATTATTACCTTCAACACGTCTTTGTGCTGACTCTATAGTTTTAGCAAACATTGAACTTCTTATAGATAACTCATCGTCAAAACCAACTCTTTGTAGCATTTCTTTTGCCCGATCAGTACCAAAACGAATCATTAAATCATCTTCAAAAGAAACACAAAATTGTGACATCCCAGGATCACCTTGACGCCCCGAGCGACCCCTAAGTTGATTATCAATTCTTCTAGATTCGTGTCTTTCTGTTCCTATTACACATAGTCCGCCTAGTTTTTTTACTTCATCACTTAGCTTTATATCAGTACCACGACCTGCCATATTAGTAGCTATGGTAACCGAGCCTCGTTCACCAGCTTTTGCGATTATTTCAGCTTCGCGTGCATGATTTTTAGCATTCAATATTTCATGTGGTATTTTATTTTTTCTTAATAGTGAACTAACATATTCACTAGTTTCAACAGCAATAGTACCAACAAGAACAGGTTGTCCTTTTTCATGACGTTCTTTTATTTCAGATATAATCGCATTAAATTTTCCATCTTTTGTCGCAAATATTAAATCACCAAAGTCTTCACGTATTACCGGGACATTTGTAGGGATACAAATAACATACATGTTATAAATCTCCCTAAACTCCTCCTCTTCGGTTTTGGCAGTTCCGGTCATCCCTGAAAGTTTTTTATACATTCTAAATAAATTTTGAAATGTTATTGTAGCTAAAGTTTTTGTTTCCTCTCCAATTTCCACTCCCTCTTTAGCTTCAATCGCCTGGTGTAATCCATCCGAGTAATTACGTCCGTGCATTAATCTACCAGTAAACTGGTCAACAATAATAATTTTTCCATCTTCAATTACGTAATCAAAATCTTTTTTCATAACAAAATTAGCACGTAGCGCTTGATTTACAAAATGAAATAACGTAGTATTGTTTAAATCAAATAGATTTTCAATACTAAATGCTTTTTCGGCTGCCTTAATACCAATAGAATCTAAAGCTACTGCTTTTGTCTTTTCATCATATATATATCCATTGTTTTCTTTTAATGTTTTTACAAATCTATCAGCTTGAATATATAAATTTGCTGATTGTAAGTATCCACCAGAAATTATTAATGGTGTCCTTGCTTCATCTATTAATACTGAGTCCACTTCATCAATAATTACAAAATTGAGTGGCCTTTGAACTCTGTTTTCAGCTTTAACAACCATATTATCTCTTAAATAATCAAAACCAATTTCATTATTTGTTGAATATAAAATATCGCAAGCATAAGCTTCTTGCTTTTCTTTTGGTGATAACTCCCTATGATTAACCCCAACAGTAAGTCCTAAAAAGCGATAAATGTTTCCCATCCAATTAGCATCACGATCGGCTAAATACTCATTAACGGTAATTATATGAACACCATTACCTGTTAAAGCATTCGCATATGCTGGCATTGTTGCTGTAAGTGTTTTACCTTCACCAGTTTTCATTTCTGCTATATTTCCATAATGAATTGCTAACCCACCAAGCAATTGGACATAATATGGTTTTTCGCCAATAACTCGATCGGCTGCCTCGCGGACAACTGCAAAAGCTTCCACTAATATATCTTCTAAAGATTCACCATTTTGTATTCTGTTTTTAAAAATAGTTGTTTTCTCTTGTAACTCTTCATCAGTTAAACTTTGCATTTCTTCATCTAACAATTCGATTTCATTCGCAATTTGTTTAAATTTTTCTAACTCTTTATACTCGTGGTCAAATATTCTTTTTAAAAATTTCATATTATCTTCCTTTCCACTATATTATATTTTATCAAATTTTACCCGAAAATAACAGTGTTTTTATACATTAAAAAAAAAAGGACATATGCCTTTTTATTAGTTAATTGTTATAACCCCATAATTACCATCTTTTCTTTTGTATATTACGCATACATTGTTATTAATCGCACTATTGTATAAGAAGAAATCGTGATCTAATAAATCCATTTGTAAAATCGCTTCCTCATCACTCATTGGCTTTATTTCTAACGTCTTACGCTTTACAATTTTACTAATATTTTCTTTATCACTTTCATCCAAGGTATCAACTATAAAGTCTCTATCAAAATCATGTTGTTTTCTTTTATTAATTCTTGTTTTATATTTTCTAATTTGTCTCTCTAATTTTTCCGATACTAAATCAATCGCAGCATATAAATCTTCATGCTGCTCTTCAGCTCTTAAAATTACTTTTTTAAAATAAATAGTTACTTCTACTATTTGGTCAATACCACGCACTTTAACGAGAACATTTGCTGTTATTTCACTTGGTTCAGCTAAATACTTATCTAACTTACCTATCTTATCTATAATATAATCATTTATAGCAGGTGTTATTTTTATTTTATCCCCTCTAATATTAAACTTCATACATTTATCTACCTCCATAATAATTATAACATATCTTCGCTTATATAAAAAGAAAAAAACTACTAAACAAGAGCAGTTTTAATTTCAATAACATTTTTTGCCTGCAAACCTTTATCAGTTCTAACTAATTCAAACTCAACATATTGACCTTCAACTAAAGTCTTATAACCAGATGATAATATTGCAGAATAATGAACAAAAATATCTTCGCCTTCTTTGTATTCAATAAAGCCAAATCCTTTGTCATTATTAAACCACTTAACACGACCTCTCACTAACACCTCTCCCTTCTGTTCTA
This sequence comes from uncultured Muribaculaceae bacterium, assembly GCA_964587565.1. Classification (GTDB taxonomy): domain Bacteria; phylum Bacillota_I; class Bacilli_A; order RF39; family UBA660; genus DUPI01. Next base: position 4,004 of record CAZPLK010000009.1, on the reverse strand, counting down.
CAATTTAAATATAGCTTGTTTATCTTGGATAATCAATAAAATGTGTTAGTCAATTTTCGACACAAATTTAATTTCATTTTAAGTACATTTATTTTAATATTTTTTAGTATAGTTTAATTTATTTTTGTTCAATAGAGTTGTTTTAATGTCTATAATTTAAATTTAACAAATTTATTGCATGATAATTTATAATTAAAACCTTAAAACAAGGTTTTCGGACAAACTTATGATGTTTTGCTTATTTTTAATTTATAATATTATTAGGTGTTGTTTATGAAAAAGGTTTTTTTACAAAAATCAACAAATTTAATTAAAGAACAATTTCCAACATATACAAAAAAAGAAATAGATACGATAAGGTACGGTTTAGAAAGTTTATATATTACCATTTCGAAAACAATTATAATTTTTAGCATCGCATTATTTTTAAATAAATTTGCAGAATTATTGTTAATTGTTTTTTTTTATAACCTACTTAGACTTTATTCATTCGGCTTACATGCCAAAGATGGTAAAACATGTTTTATTATATCCAGCTCTATTTTCTTAACATTTTCTTTTTTAAGCGGCAATATTTATTTTAATTTATTTTTTAAGTCAGTTATATCATTATTTGGACTTATTAGCTTCATTATATACTCACCTTCTGACACAAAAAAAAGACCAATTTACAATAAGTATACTCGTCTAAAATACAAAATAATTTCTACTTTTATTATGATGTCACTCATTATAATAACTTTTACAACAAATAAAAATATAATTACTAATTCCATAATTATTTCTATTATTTTTCAAAGTTTTACGATTTTACCAATTTCTTATATAATATTTAAACAACCATATAGAAATTATACAAAAGGAAGGAGGAGTTAATGAAAAAATTATTAGCAGCAACACTTGGAACTTTCGGTTTTATTGCTGCAAATTGTTTTAGTACAGCATGTATATTTTTGTGGTTAGACGAACCAGAAACACCACAACATTTAATAAAATAAAAATGTAGAATTCTACATTTTTATTTTTATTGTTTGTTTAAATATGTTTTTTATTACCGCACGTTCCAAAGATATTCTTTTATCACAATCAATAATGCTTTTTACAAGACTTAAACCATATCCCCTATCACGACCTTTACTAGAATATCCAACCTTATCAATTTTATCCAAATCTATATAACCAGAAAAAGTATTTGAAATAGAAAAAAACCATTCATTATTTTCTACATAGAAATATAACATAACTGATTTATCTTTTAAGCCTTCAACAGCCTCTATCGCATTATCTATTAATATACCTATTATTGTACAAATATTTTTATTCAATTCAAAATCTAATTTAAAATGCGATATGTTAGTAATAGTTCTACTAATTTCTAAATTATAATTTATTTCCTTTTCTTTCATTTTTATTATTTTTTGATATAACAAACCTTGCAATCCACCAGTTGGTAGCTTACTCACCTTTAACAAAACATCTTCATCTTCTTCTTGTTTTTCATTAATTAAATAATCTATATATTTTTGCACTTTCTTATTATCTTGTTTTAACATATCCTTTAAAACTATTAAATTGTTAATATTTTCATGGTTTGTTAATCTATAATTTTCTAAAATTTTTTCATATTCGTTTAAATTAATTATAACTTGATTATATTCATCTTCTAAGTGTTCACTGTAAATTTTTGTTTTTAAATTTTTAATAACTAAAATTAAAGTTATAGATATTAATGCAATACTTAATAACATAAGCACTAATAAATTAACATTGTAATATAAATAATAAAAAAATGCCGAATACAAACAAACAATAAATATTATTAAAAAAGCTGTATTAGAAGCAATATTATCTTTTAAATTTTCATTTATACTTAATAAATATCGCTTTATTTTTGATGTATTCACTAATAAAATTAAAATAATAGCAATTGCAAAATTAATAGAAAACCTTAACTCTGAAGATTCTAAAATATAAATTGAATTTTTACTAAAAGAAAACATAATAAAAGATGCAACTATAGTTTCAGATAATACAATCAAAACAAATATAAAAAAATTTCTTAATATTGTTTCGCTTATTTTCCTTTTATAGTAACAAGAGTTTATGACAAATAATAAGACAAAATTAAATATTACCCTTATATAATGTGAAGTAATTGCATATGACATCGCAAATAAAATTGATTTTAACATCAACAATAACCAAAATTTCATTTTATTATATTTTATTCTTTTATTATAAACTTTGGAAGAAGAATAAAAAATTGCTAGAGAAAAAATTAAACTATTTATTAACAGATACATAAGATACTACCTCATCCTTATATTTTGAACTTAACCAATCTATTTCAACACCTGTATCAAATTTTATTTTTCTTTTTGTTGAATCAACTACGGTAACCCTATTTGTATTTATTATACACGAACGATGGGAATACATAAAATCATCACCTAAAATGTCTTTCATACTAGATAAAGATTTACTAATCACATAATTTGAATAGTCTGTAATAATTATAACCTTACGCTCAATATTATCCCTTGTAATGTATAATATATCATTAATTGGTATTGTGTATGTCGCACCTCGATCTTCAAATTTAATTACACGTCTTTTCCCTAATAAATCTAGTGCCTTACGAATGGAATTTTGAAGTTTTTTCGTATAATTATCATACTTATTAATAAATGATAAAAATAAAAATTCATTTTTTAGAATTGTATAACCCAACTCATCATGTGATGTTAAAAATATAATTACACTTTCCATATCAAAATTACGAATTATTCTAGCCATATCAATTCCAGAAGCAGATGGCATTTCAATATCAAGTATATAAATTTTTTGAGGTTGCTTAGATTTCACAAATTTTATAAATTGATTGTCATAGTCTTCAAAAATGGTTTTTTTATAAGATATTTTATTTTTCATCATTTCATTATCTATAAGATTGCTTACAGTATTAACAATTTCTTTATTATCATCACAAATTACGAAATTAATCATAATACTCCCTCCGTTTGCACTTGGTAAACCACTAAAACGATATTACCATAAAATGACAAAAAAAGCAATAAATTAAAATAAAAAAATCAGATAATATCTGATTTAAAAAAATTTCTTTTTAGTATTAATTTTTATATTAGTATTTGTGTTTGTTTTAGCATTATTATCAAATTTACTTTCAAGTCCTGCATGGTATTTTAAAATTTCTGTTTGTTCAACAATGTGCTCTTCAATTCTTTGTTGGGATTTTAACAATTCAAGCATACCCTCTAGCAACATTTTTTGATATTCCTCATCAGCTTTAGCGTTTCTTTTCATGATAGAATTTAAAGAACTGATTTTTGAAGATAAATTTGACATTGACATACTAAGTGATCTTAATCTATCATTTGTACCAATCATACTATTCCCCCCTTAAAATTGAGTTTTATTATACACACTTTTTTTAAAATGTCAAATCAAAGAAAAAAGATCAATTTTATATTGATCTTAATATATTTATGTATAAATTTAATGGTGGAGAATATCGGACTCGAACCGATGACCCCCTGCGTGCAAGGCAGGTGCTCTAGCCAACTGAGCTAATTCCCCTTAATGGTCGGGAAAACAGGATTTGAACCTGCAACCTCTTGGTCCCAAACCAAGTGCACTACCAAGTTGTGCTATTTCCCGTTATGGCGCGCCCGACAGGAGTCGAACCCATAACCTTTTGATCCGTAGTCAAACGATCTATCCAATTGATCTACGGGCGCAAATTAAATCTTATATTTAAAATGGTGGCTTCGGGCGGAATCGAACCACCGACACGAGGATTTTCAGTCCTCTGCTCTACCGACTGAGCTACGAAGCCAACTGGCGGTCCCGACGAGAATCGAACTCGCGATCTCCTGCGTGACAGGCAGGCATGTTAACCGCTACACTACGGGACCATGGTTGCGGAGGATGGATTTGAACCAACGACCTTCGGGTTATGAGCCCGACGAGCTACCAGACTGCTC
>CAZPLK010000008.1:0-29668 GCA_964587565.1 uncultured Muribaculaceae bacterium | reverse complement strand
TATTACTTTATATCTTTATTTTATCACATTTTGCGCATAATTCAACGACACACTCTAAAATATGGGATATTTTGACATTTTTCACAGTGTGATTTATAAAAAAATAAATATTTAAAATAAAAAGATATATATATTTCCACTCTAACTATAAAGTCAAAATTAAATATATCACTTATCCTTTTACAACTTTTAACAATGCAATCAGTCATTTTATTGACTTTACATATAAAACATATTATTATAATTAAAAGGAGGTTTTAAAATGCTTGTTAATGCTACAAAATTATTAATAAAAGCACAACTTGGGAATTATGCTATTTGTCAATTTAATATTAATAATTTAGAATGGACTAGATTTATTTTAGAGGAATGCCAATCTAATAAATCTCCTGTTATGCTTGGCGTTAGTAGCAGCGCTGCTAATTACATGGGAGGACTTAATACCGTTGCAAATTTAGTTAAATCATTAATTAAAGATTTAAATATATCTATTCCTGTCGTACTTCATTTAGACCATGGAACAACTTATGAAATTTGTAAAGAAGCTATTGATGCAGGATTTACTTCTGTGATGATAGATGCATCTAAATATAGTTTAAATAAAAATATTGAAATAACTAAAAAAGTTGTAGATTATGCAAATAAATTTAATGTTTCTGTTGAAGCTGAAATCGGTCAAATTGGGGGAGAAGAAGATGGTATTAAAGGTGATGTTTTATTAGCGGATATTAATGATTGTGTTAATTTAGTTAATGAAACAAAAATAAATTTTCTAGCACCTGCTGTTGGTTCAGCACACGGATTATATAAAGGAAAACCAAATTTAGATTTTAATAGAATTACAAAAATTAAAAACGAAACAAAAATACCTTTAGTTTTACACGGAGCTTCTGGTATAAGTGATGAGGATATAAAAAAGGCAATTCAATGTGGAATTGCTAAAATAAATATTAATACAGATATCCAAGTTGCGTGGGCTAAACAAGTAAGATTATTTTTGAAAAATGATTTAGATGTTTTCGATCCGAGAAAAATTATCAAATCTGGTGAAGAAGCCTTTAAAGAAATTGTCAAAAATAAATTAGTTCTTACAAATAGTATTAATAAAAAATAACACAATTTAATTAATAATTCATATAAATATAATAATGTAGTGGAGGTAATTATGAAACAAATAGAAGTTAAAGGTGGGCAAGTGTTGGAAGGAACAATAAATATCAGTGGCGCTAAAAACAGTGCAGTTGCACTAGTTCCAGCAGCATTATTATCAGATGATGTTGTTACTATTAACAATATACCAAACATTTCAGATATCGAAGCCTTAAATGAAATTCTTACTTATTTAGGTGCCGAGGTGAAAAGAACAAACGATACTATCGAAATTAATTCTACAAATATAGTCAACAAAGAAATCCCAGAAAATATTTCCAAAAAATTAAGAGCTTCTTATTATTTTATGTCAGCATTACTAGGTAAATATAAAAAGGTTGAAATGTTTTTCCCAGGTGGTTGTTCTATCGGTGCAAGACCAATAGATCAAACATTAAAAGGCTTTGAAGCCCTTGGAGCAACAGTTATTGAAAATAATAATAAATTTACTATATTCGCTGACAAACTTATCGGAAGCCACGTTTATTTAGACATGCCAAGTGTTGGTGCAACAATTAACACTATGCTTGCTGCTGTTAAAGCTGAAGGTGAAACAGTTATTGAAAATGCTGCAAAAGAACCCGAAATCGTAAATGTTGCTATTTTTTTAAATAATATGGGTGCTAAAATAACAGGAGCAGGCACTAGCGAAATACGAATTACAGGAGTTGAAAAATTAGGCAAAGGATTTGTCGAAGTTATACCCGATAGAATAGAAGCTGGTACTTATGTAATTGCTGGTGCTTTAATGGGAAATAATCTTAAAATAAACAACATTATTCCTGAACATATCGAAAGTTTAATTTTGAAATTAAAAGAAATGGGAGTACCCCTTGAAATAAACAATAATTATTTAATCGTTTCCAAAACAAACAATTTAAAACCGGTTAATATAAAAACTATTGGTTATCCTGGCTTCCCAACAGATTTACAACAACCTTTAACAACATTATTAACTCAATGTACAGGTACTTCATATTTGGAAGAAAGCATTTATGAAAATCGTTTTCAAAATATTTCATATTTAATTGAAATGGGCGCTAACATTGAAAAATTAGATAATAACCATATTAAAATAAATGGTCCAACCGTATTAAACGGAATGCAAGTTGAAGCAACCGATTTAAGAGCTGGTGCTTGCCTAATACTTGCTGGTTTAATTGCTAATGGTACAACTTTTATCAATAACGCTGAACATGTATTAAGAGGTTATGAAAATATATTAGAAAAACTTAATAATGCTGGTGCTAAAATAAAAATAAATAACATATAATAAAAATAGAGTAACACTCTATTTTTTTAAGGGGATATTTATGAAAATAAAAACTTTGTTAATTAGCGGTACTATTTTATTATTAATCTTTTTAATATATTTAACTACATTAGATAAATACGTATATTTTTTACCACTTGGTGATTCTTTAGCCCACGGTACAACACCCTATGGTGAAAAAGATACAAGTTATAATGAAATTTTAAAAAAGTATTTTTCAAAAAAAAACATATTGGAATCATTCATTGATAATTTCATAGAAGAAGATTATAGAACTACTGATCTAATTAGAGATATTAATGATAATAAAAAAGTAATTATTAATAATAAAAAACAATCAATTAAGAATGCATTAATAAAAGCTGATTTAGTAACTTTGTCAATTGGTATGAATGACTTATATTATAAGTTAAATTCAAGTAATTTAATGAATGAAGATTTATACGACCATGTTGATGAATTAATTAATGATATTGATAATTTATTTGAATTATTAAGAAAGTATTGTAAAGAAGATATAATTATAACCAATTTCTACCGAACTACATCTTTAATGAATAATGATTTTCTAAATGATGTATTTAAATATGCAAATAATAAATTAAAAGAAAAGTGTCAAAAATATAATATTCACTATGTTGAAATAAATGAAATTTTAGAAAACAACTATGAAACACTCCCTATACCAACTTCATTTTTGCCTTCAAGAAGTGGCCATACAGCAATTAGTAATGAATTAATAAAAATAATTAACAAGTCACTATTAAATTAATAAAGCAGTTGATTATTAATTTAATTATGTTATAATATTAAAGAACTTATTATCATGATTTATCATGGCGGAAGGAGAGTTAAATATGGAAAATAATAAACAAAAGTTATATGTTAATACAAAAGTAACTTGCTCTTGCGGTAATACTTTTGATGTAGAGTCAACCCAAAATGAGCTTCACATTGATGTTTGTAATAAATGTCACCCATTTTTTACTGGTGTACAAGGACAAACAATTAAGGCTGGTAAAGTTGAAAAATTTAATCGTAAATACGGATTAAATCAAGAATCAAATTAAAACTAGATATTTCTAGTTTTTTTTATATTAAATTTAAAATCAAAGACATTATTATTAATAATACACCACCTAAAAAACAAGAATAATCGCCAATTTTCTGATTTACTTTTTTTCCTACTTTAAAACCTAACATTGTTAAAATTAAACTCATAGAAAAAAAACTAAAACCAACTAAAAAATAATTATTAGTAATAACTCCCAATCCAGTTCCTAGCGTTAAACTATCCATACTTACTGCTAACGAAAATAAAAACATACCTCTAATATTCGTAATTACTAAATTATTACCAGAATCTTTATTAGAAAATATCATTTCTAAGCCTAGCATTATTAAAATCATTGTTAAAAATAACTGCATTTTTAAGTGAATCAATTTGTAAAAAAACTCTCCTACGTAAAGCCCAATTATTGGCATAACAAAATGAAACAAACCAACTATTATCGATAACTTCAATTCCAGTTTTTTTTCAATAGTGATTGTTCCATATATAAAAGCCATAGAAAAAGCATCCATACTTACTGACACTGCTAATATTAATATTGTAATAAACATAATATATAACACCTATTATATATTATTTATTTATTATAATTATATACTTAAATATTTTTTAAATATTTCTTTTATAAAGAATTTGTATTCCACTTCTGTTGATTCTTCAGCTTCAAGTAAACAAAGTGGTGGAAACAAAACACACCACCAGTTATTCCCTAAGCCCTCACCAATAGTTACTTTCAAAGATTCATACTCCCCTTCTGGATAAGTAACTCCTTTATATGTTTTTTCCGGAAAGTAATTAAAGCCATAGTTTACCTTATGACCCAAAAAATAATTCTTTTCCTTTAAGGAGCATTCAATTTGTTTATCGATATAGTCTAAATTATTATGTATTATTTCTCTTGCATTTGTTATATTTGTAACATTATTAAGTAAAATATATATATCGCTTTGTAACTCCTTTTTTACTTGTTCTTTAATCTTTTGATCATATTTAGAGTTACTATTCGCAACTACCCTCAACCGAATAGCGTCATCGGGTATTACAAAACTAGACACTCTATTGTTAAAATATACAAAGACCACTACAATTATTAATAAAAATATAATTTTTTTCATAAAATAATCACCTATTTAATATTGAACATTAAATAGGTGATTTATACATTATTTGTGATATGTTTCGTTATTAATTATTTTAAAAGCACGGTACAACTGTTCTAACAACAATACTCTAAACAACTGATGAGGAAATGTCATTTTAGAAAATGATAATTTCATATCACATATGTTTTTTATTTCTTCATGCAAACCTAATGACCCACCTATAATAAAAGTGATATTAGGTTTTATCATTAAAATATCATTTATTTTAAGAGCCAATTGCTCACTAGCAAGTTGATTACCTTGAATATCTAAAACAATAATATAATCATTTTTATTTATATATTTTTTGATTTTTTTAGCTTCCTCATATAAATTTTGATTACTTTGCTTAACTTCAATTAAATTAATTTTTGCAAATTTGCCCAATCTTTTTGTATATTCATTACATGCTTCAATTAAATATTTTTCCTTTAATTTCCCTATACATATTATGTTTATCATATTTCTATTAATTCAGTTCTTTCTTTTTGCTCTGCAATGTATATTGTCTTAACATTATTTTTTTGTTGACACAAAGTATTTTTAATAACCTTTTTGGCTATTTTAGGACAGTTAGCTTCTTCACTTAAATGAGCTAAAACAATATAATTAGTTTTAGGACCAATAAATTCGGACAAATAATATGCTGCTTTTTCATTTGATAAATGACCTTCATCACTTAAAATTCTTATTTTCAAATGATGAGGTCTATTTGTTTCCATAAGCATTTTAACATCGTGATTACTTTCCATTACATATAAGTTTTTATTTTTCAGCACATTATGATATCTTTTATTTATATACCCAGTATCAGTTATATACACTATACTTTTATCGTTACTTTCAAAAACATAACCTCTTGATTCACCAGAATCATGAGATGTTTTTATTGTAGTAACTCTTAAATCATCAATATTAATATTTTCATCAATATAAGTATAATTTACTAAGGAAATTTTTTCTTCTATTTGTTTATGCATTTTTTTTGTTAAATATACTGTTGGATTGTATTTTTTACAAAATACATTTAATCCTTGAATATGGTCACTATGAGTATGTGTTATAAAAATGCTTTTTATTTTTGAGGGCCTTACATTTATAGATTTAAGTTGTTTTTCAATGTATATGCAACTTGTCCCTATGTCTATTAAAAAATGGTGTTCTTCGGTTGATACATAAGTCGCATTTCCCTTGCTACCACTAGCTAAAACACTTATCTTGATGGTAGAACACTCCAAGGATTTGTTTTATAACCTCCAGCATGAGGTGGGCCTACCCATAATTCGAAGTGAAGATGTGGACCAGTTGATGCCCCTGTACTACCCATTAATGCTATAACACTACCACTAGCAACCGTTTGACCAATACTAACTAAAGAGCGAGATAAATGGGCATACAAAGTATAATAACCGTTGTTATGATTAATAACTACATAATTACCATACCCACCGGCATCATATCCAATTTTATACACCACTCCGTTATTTGAAGCGTATATATCAGCACCATATCCAATTGCAATATCTAGAGCTTGGTGAAATTCACGCTTATTGCTGAAAGGGTTAGTTCTATATCCATATTGAGTTGTAATAACGTAGCCACTACCAGTGGGCCACGTCCATGATTTTGAACTGCCTACATTAGGTGGATTCTTTTTACCTTTTACTATTATTTGATTAATAGTAGGTTTTAATTCTTCGTTATTAATCGGTTCCACAAAAACAATAACACCATTTATTGTTTTAGTTCGTTGTGTTACACGGTTTAATCCATTTTCACCTTTTCTAACAATCTCATCATCACCAATTAAACGGTCCTCATCGTAACGGATCTCAGGTTTATATTCACTAACAACATCTCTTACTATATGTTCTTCAATTACAACCCTTATTTGAGGGTCTGGTATTCCTATGTAAACCTCTTGACCTGCAAATAATAAATTACTCTTATTATTAAACTCCGGATTTGAAATTAAAAACTCTTCTACACTTATTTTATTAGCGAAGGCTACAGCTTCAATTGTATCTCCAGCTCTTACTTTGTATTTTTGTTTACTAGATGTTTTACCAAATAATAAAAATTGAGATAATTCAGAACTGTCTAAATATATTTTGTTATCAACCGATATTTTAGTTTCTTTAAATGTAATAACATCTTCTAAATACACATTTTCTATTACACTGCCCACAGTTTCAATTTTAAGTTGATTATCATCTTTATATAAATTATATTTATCTTCACCTACAAATGTTTCAATTGTATTTTCAGCAGCTTTTTCAAAAACTGTTGGATCAACTACATAAACATCTTGTTCTGTAAATTCATTTTTAATATTAAAGCGATAACCCTTAATAGAAAATGGCTTTAATAGATTTATTTTATTATAAACTGTTATCTCACTATCAACTTTTTCATTATAAGTAATTTTTTTTCTAATTTCTAATGTAGATGGTCCATATACTTTATCAACCTTATATTTTTGCTTTAAATCTTCACCTTGTTGGTCTATATATTTTTCCAATTTTTCTTTATTTTTAATTAAACCAATAACCTCACCATCTAAATATACTTGATAGTATTCATTGGGATATTTATTACGATCATGATTAAATCCTAATAATAATAAACTTGATATAATAAATATCATTATTATATAACCTATTTTTTTCATACTTTCACCTATTCGTTTATATAATTTCTAAATGTACTAGTGTTTTTAATAAACATTAATTCAATTGTTCCGGTTGGGCCACTTCTATGTTTTCCAATAATAAATTCACTTTTACTTGTATTTTCATCTATAATTGATTCTTTATTATAATAGTCATCTCTATAAAGAAAAGCAACAACATCCGCATCCTGTTCAATAGAACCCGACTCCCTTAAATCACTTAAGATAGGACGCTTATTTTCTCTACTTTCAACTGAACGCGATAACTGTGCAAGAGCAATTATAGGAACTTCTAACTCCATAGCAAGTGTTTTTAAAGAACGAGAAATTTCTGAAATTTCCATTTGACGATTACCAGCATATTTCGCTGACCCACTAATTAACTGTAAATAATCGATTACAATTAAACCCAAACCATTATTACTACTAGCTAATCTTCTACATTTAGCTCTTATCTCTCCAATAGTCATTCCTGGCGTATCATCTATAAACATTTTAGTATCGGCCAATCTACTAATCGCTTCATTAACGCGTTTCCAATCATTATGTTCTAACCTACCAGTACGCATTTTATTACCATCAATTTGACCAAGTGATGCCAACATTCTCATTGCAAGTTGCTCTGCACCCATTTCCATATTAAAAACAGCGACTGCTTGATCAGTATTAATCGCAACATGACAAGCTAAATTAAGTGCAAAAGCTGTTTTACCCATAGCAGGGCGTGCTGCAATTATAATTAATTCATTTGGATGCAACCCTGATGTTATTTTATCTAAATCGTAAAATCCAGTTGGTAAACCAGTAATTTCACCCTTTTGTTGTGCTAATTTTTCTAAATCTGCTTGTGCCTTAAATAATACATCTTGAATAGTTCTAAATTCAGTACCTTTTCTTGTTTTAACAACGTTTAATATCTTTCTTTCTGCACTATCTAGTATTTCGTTTAACGATTCAGTACTAGAGTAAGCATCAGTTACAATTTCAGTAGCTTCTTCTATTAATCTTCTTAAAGTCGCATTTTCTGTTACAATTTTAATATAAGCATCAACATTGGCAGCACTTGCTACTTTATTAGTAATTTCAATTAAATATTCAACATTACCTACTAGCGTTAACCAATTCCTTTTGTCTAACTCTGCTGTCACAGTAGTAAAATCAATAACAGAACCCGATTCTGCTAATTCTGATATAACTGTAAATATTTTATTGTGAGCATCTAAATAAAACAAATCACCAGTTAAACTTTCCACACATTTTTGTAAAGCATATTTACTAATAAACATTGAGCCTAAAACAGCTTGTTCAGATTCAATGTTATGTGGCATTGTTTTATTACTCATAATTTCACCTAGCTTTCTGCAACAATTTCTACATTTAATTCAACTTCAACATTTTTATATAATTCTATAGAAACTACATGTAATCCCAAAGTTGATAAAGGGGTTTTTAATTTTATTTTCTTTCTGTCAACATTTATATTTTTTTTCTGTAATTCATCCGCTATTTGTTTAGAACCAATACTGCCAAAAATTTTTTTATCATCACCACTTTTGGCATAAATCAATAATTTATAATTTGCTAGTTTTTCTTTCATTTTTAAAGCTTCAAAACTTTTTTTATCTTCACGTTTTCTCATTTCATTTTTATCTTTTTTTAATTTTTCTAAACTTAAAGGAGTCGCTTGCACAGCATATCCTTTTTTAATTAGAAAATTAATAGCATATCCGTCACTTACCTCTTTAATTTCACCTTTTTTACCTTGTCCTTTTAAGTCTTTAATAAATATTACCTTCATTTTATCACCTACTATCATTATACTATATTTCTACTATTAACCCAATTATTTTTTTTCTCTAATTTTAGTAGCTAATTTTTCTATTTTTTTAAAGCGATGATAAAGACCAGATTTTGTTATTTGATCACCAGTTTCTATACCTATTATTTCACTTAATTCACTTAAAGAAGAATCCGGATATTTTAAACGATAAATTGCAACAGTTCTTACTTTATCATCCAACAAATCTAATCCACTCATTTCTTTAATTAGTTTAATATCGTTAACTTGCTTAGTGGCTGCTTCAATTACTTTATCCACGTTGGCTTGTTCACAGTTGTTAAGTCTATTTGTCATATTTTTATGATCTCTATATATTCTAATATCCTCAAAATATAAAACAGCATTATAAGCGTTTATAATTCGTAAGAAATCACTAATTCTCTCTGCTTCCTTAATGTACACCATATATTTTTGTTCTCGCTTCAATATTTTACTATTTAATTTATATTTATTTAGTAATTCGTTGATAAAGTTTGCATAATTCCTTTCATCAACAAGAAATTCTAAATGATATCTTGATTTTTTAGGATCATTCACACTACCAACAGCCATAAATAAACCTCTTAAATAAGCTCTTTTTGACTCATAGTCATCAACTATATAATTCTTTGGATTTTTTTGAGTATTTAAACTTAAATCTTTTATAATGTGTTCCACCTTTTGATTAATCGTTAATATGTATTTATAACCTTTTGTAAAATTATATCCTTTGCGCACAGTAATTGAAGCATTAATTTGGTATAAATATTTAATAATATTAAATATTCTGCGCGCTACACTTGCATTTTCAGTTACAATATTAATATTTTCATCAATATATGCTGAATTTCTTAATATAGCAGATAACTCTGCAATATACTCAATTTCATTAGATTCCAATTTACTTATTTCATTTTTTATAATACTTGTAAATGACATTATTTATCACTCCTATAATAAATAAAGGAAAATATAAGATGCAAGTTTTTTATAATCATGTCTAATATTATTATCAACAATTGTTGTAAAATCAGATGCTATAACTTCTACATTCAAATCTATAATGTTTTCTTCATCATATAAAACAGGATCCTTTTGTTCTAGTGTTTCATATCTTTCAATTAATTTATTAGACATTTTGCCATTATTAACAATTGTCACATCTATTTTTCTTTTACCTAAATATTTATTTAGTAGTTTAATATGATGGCTAACATTGAAATTATCCGTTTCCCCAGGCTGAGTCATCATATTACAGACATACATAATTTTAGCACTACTATTTTCAATTGCATCAACAACGTCTGGGCATATCAAATTAGGAATTATACTTGTAAAAACACTTCCCATACTCAATACAATTAAATCAGCTTCGGATATAGTGGTTATTACATTGGGGTTAACTTTTGGCCTTTCTTTATAAAAAACATCATTTATTTCCAAATGACTTTTCGTAATATTATGTTCACCTTCTACAATCGAGCCATCTTCCATTTTCCCCATTAAAATAACGTTATCTTCGGTTAATGGCATTACTTTACCTTTTAAATTTAAAACTTTAGACATCACTTCAATTCCATCTGACATATTGCCACTTATATTTGAAGCAGCCGCTAATAGCAAATTTCCCATTGGATGTCCATTTAAATCACTATTCGTTTTAAATCTATAATTAAATAGTTGCTCAAATAAAGGTTCAGTTTCTGATAATGATATTAAAACCTGCCTTATGTCTCCTACAGCTGGAATATTAAACTCCTCACGTAATCTACCAGTACTGCTCCCATCATCACTTACAGAAACAACTGCACTAATATCTATCGGGAACATTTTTAATCCACTTAATAGTGTAGACATACCTGTTCCACCACCTAATACAACAATTTTTTTTCTCATAAAATCACCTTCGTATATTATACTATACTTTGTTAAAAAATAATAATTTTCCACTTAAAAAGAATAACTAATTATTCTTATTTAAAAATATCATTAAAGAAATACCAATACTGACAATTCCTAGCCCTATTAAAAGAAAACTAAATTCTGACCATAATAAAAAACCCGTAATTATCATTACAAATCCTAAAGTCATTATAATTTTAACTTTTGTTTCCACCATAAATCACCTAATACATTATATGTCTATAATAATAATACACTAATTTTTGCATTAATTCAATGTATAAAAAAAATGAACCAAACACAGTAATCCGTGTTTGGCTCAGTAGCCAAAGCAAATAGTTAAACCATTTCCTTTGACTAAATTAAATATACCACATCGTTTATATTTTTGTCAACACTTTTTTTATTTATTTTATTTTTTCAATAAAATTTAGTAAATGTCTCTTATAATCATAATTATCAAAAGCATATGCTAAATTAGCTTCTAAAAAACCTAATTGATTACCTGTATCATAACATTCTCCACTAATAACACATGCATGAAAATTTTGTTTTTTCATTAATGTTGCAATTGCATCAGTTAAATAATACTCACCATTAGTTTTTTTAACTTTTTTAAGTTCATTAAATATTTGCGGTTTAAAAACATATCTCCCTAATGCTGCTAATTTGCTATTAACACTTCCAATCTCTGGTTTTTCAATTATTTGTGTAACCAATAATTTTTCATTACAATTAACAATACCGTATTTATCTATATTAGATTCCAAAACTTCCTGTACTCCAATTATATTACTATCATATTTTTGATGCATCTCGATTAATTGTTTTAAAGCCGGCTTTTTTGACTTTATTAAATTATCACCAAATAAAACTGCAAAAGGTTCGTCTTTAATAAATCCTTCTGCAAGAGAAATTGCGTGCGCAGTACCTAGTGGCTCTCCTTGTCTAATATAGTAAACCTTACACATATTGTTTGTATTTTCAATTTTTGATAACAAATTAATTTTATTAGTGTTCTTTAATCGTGATTCCAATTCATAATTAATATCAAAATAATCTTCCACACTTTTTTTATAGCTACTAGTAATAAATAAAATTTCTTCTATACCACTTTGATAAGCCTCTTCTACAATATAGTGAATGATAGGAGTATCAATAATTGGTAACATTTCCTTTGGAATTGACTTTGTAATTGGCAAAAATCTTGTTCCCATTCCAGCAATCAAAATTACCGCTTTTTTTACCTTCATATTATCCTTCCTTATTTAATTTTTCATATAAGTATCTAAATAATAACAATCCACCAATAAAAACAAAAATCCAAAGTAATGGATGCCCATGATATTTAACAATAAAATCATGTACTGGTTGGAATGCTTTCTCTAATTTTTTTAATAAACTTTTACTAAAACTCATATAATCATCCCTTCTTTATACTTTTATGCCCTTTCATCAACTTTTTAATACCGTATTCTTGTGTGAATGCGATAGTCATAACACTTTTATCTATTGCTACGATATATCCCTTACCAAATTTATCATGTGTTATTTTATCACCAATTTCATAATTTATTGATTTATCAATATTATTTTTATAATCAACATAAGTATCTTTTTCCTCTAACATCTCTAATTCTAAATAATTTTCATCAATTTCTTTTATAAATCTACTTGGTAAATTATAATTAGATTTACCATAAATAGTTCTTAATTTCGCACTAATTATCCATAAAGCTTTTCTAGCGCGAGTTATTGCTACATAACAAAGTCTCCTTTCTTCTTCAATTTCATCATTATTATCCATAGAATTAAAGTGCGGAAAAATTCCTTCTTCCATACCTACAATGAATACATAATCAAACTCTAATCCTTTGGCAGAGTGAACTGTCATTAAGGTAATCGCATTATCATTATCTTTATAATCTTCAACATCAGATACTAAACTAATTTCATATAAAAATTCTTCTAATGATATTATACCATGTCTTTCTTCAAATTCTTTAGTAATAGTTTTAAACTCTTCTAAATTTTCCAATCTAATTTCAGATTCTAAAGTTTTTTCATTTTTCAAATTATCTCTAATTCCACTTTTATCAAGCACTAAATCAACTAATTCAGTCAAAGTTAATGTATCTTGTTTACTTTTAATATATTCAATTATTTCTTTAAAAGCCAACTCTTTTCCATCCGATATTGAGTTATAAAGTGAGGTGTTATTCAAAATTGATTTATTAGTTAATTTTTCAATTGTTTTTTGTCCAATGCCTCTTCTTGGCACATTTATTACACGCAATAAATTAATATCATCATATTCGTTATAGATTATTTTTAAATACGCAATTAAATCTTTTATTTCTTTTCTGTTATAAAAATAAACACTTCCAACTACTTTATATGGTAAATTTGCTTTTAAGATTGCATCTTCAATTGCACGTGATTGTGCATTTGTTCTATATAAAACTGCAATTTCACTACCTAATACTCCTTCATTAAGTAAATCATTTATTCTATTTACCACATAAGAGGCTTCATCCCTTTCGTTATATGATTGATGATAAACTACGCGTTCCCCAATATCGTTGTCAGTCCATAAATTTTTTTCTTTTTTTTGCGTATTATTTTTTATTACATTATTTGCGACATTTAATATATTTTGAGTAGAACGATAATTTTTTTCTAACAATATAACTTTTGCGTTTTTGTAATCACGTTCGAAATTTAAAATATTCCTGTAATTAGCGCCCCTAAATGAATAAATTGATTGTGATTCATCACCTACAACACAAATGTTTTTGTTTTTTTCACTAATTAATTGAGTTAATTTATATTGAACTTCATTAGTATCTTGATATTCATCAATCAAAATATATTTAAATCTTCTTTGGTACTTTTCAAGTATTTCTTTGTTTTTTTCAAGTAAATTTAATGGTAATATTAATAAATCATCAAAATCAAGTGAATTTCCATTAAATAACTTTTCCTCATACTTTTTATAAATCTTCAAAACATACTTATCAAAATCAGAGTGAACATATTTTTCATATTTGTTAGAATCAATTAATGCATTTTTATTATTACTTATAATATTTCTAATACTTCTTGGATTATATAGCTTTGGATCAATATTTAATTCTTTCATTATTTTTCTAATCATAGTTAACGAATCATCACTATCTAAAATTGTAAAATTGCTTTTATATCCTAACTCTTTATAATGGTTTCTAATAATAAACAAACCAAATGAATGAAATGTTGATATATGTATATCGTTAGCACTCGGCCCTAAAATATGAACAACTCTTTCTTTCATTTCGGTAGCTGCCTTATTAGTAAATGTTATTGCTAAAATTGATCTTGGATCAATTCCTTTTTGCTCTATTAAGTAAGCAATTCTCGTAGTTAAAACTTTTGTCTTACCACTTCCAGCACCAGCTAGCACTAACAACGGTCCATCCGTTGTAGTAACTGCTTCTCTTTGTTGTTTGTTTAAATCTTTTAGTATCATATTACCACCAACTTAATCATAACATAAAAAGACTTATTTTTTAAGTCTTGTTTATAATATTTAACACTAATTTATTTTGATAAAAAATATATAATATTTTCTAGTGCAGTGATTAACTTTAACATATTTTTCATATCCTCAGTGTTGCGGTAATATTTATTAATTTCTAACTGCATTGTTGGTATTTTAGTTTCTTTTGATATTAAATTAGTTATGTTGTTATCATGACTAGCTGTGAATATTTGATTAAAACCAACATTATATATACCTTCGCTTTCAAAAAAATCTTTAATGGCACTTAACAATTTATCGTTATTATTAATTGTATTGTTGTGATTTGTGCCAATATCTATATCTAAAAATCTTTTCTAATTCATTCCATGAATATCAATAAAAAAAACTATTCTTTCCTTTTCTATAATATCAATAATTTTTTCTTTATATTCATTAGCCATACCATTTCTATCATAATTAAAATCATATCCATCGTTTTTGTTTTTATATATTATATGACAATTTGTTCTTCTATGTAAAACCTTTAATAATGAACCCGTTAATATTTCTGCCTTTTTTAAATTACCACCACGGTAATGGTTAACACAATGTGGTGCCGATATCAATATTGGAATTATGCCATTAATATAAGTATAAGAATTTTCTTTTGTTAAATCACCGTTATAGTTATTCATACTAAACTCTTTTTCATATTTATTTATTAATTTACGTAATTTATTAAAAGATGCCATTTATCTTATGTTGCCCTTACTCATACTTTTTTCACTAATTAATGATTTTGATAAAACATGTCTTAAAACATGAGTACTACCCGTTTTTGCACTAATAATACAACCATCAATAAGTATTTGTTTATCTTCTGAAGTCCAACGACTATATTCAATTGTGTAATTTTTTAATATAGTATTTTCATTAATATAATTCATATATTGCCTAAAAAATTCACGTTGAACACGACCATTGCCTTCCCTAAAAGGATGGATAATATCCAACTCACCATAATAGTGTGCTAAAAAATCTAACAATTGTTCTTCATTATGAATTTTTTCAACATCAAATTTCATGTTCAACAATGTTAAGCGTAAATACTTGTTAATAAATTTAGGTCTACAAAACGTTATTCCACTTTTACTAATGTTTTCATTCCTAATAGAGCCTGCAAATCCATATAAATCACCAAAAATATACTTGTGAATATCTAAGTAATGGTCTACATCAAAATTGCCAGTAAATTTTCTTAAATACATTTTAGAGAGTTTGTACGTTGAATAAGTTCTATCAATATCCTCCAACAACTTTTTATCAACAATATTTAATTTATTGATTAAAGTTTCACTATTAGGATAGCAATATATAGATTGAGTACTAGTAATTTTTTTGTGTTTATTTCCCATTTTTTTCATTCCTATTAGTGTTTTTATGTAAATTAATTATTTTTTCTAATGCTACTTTAGATTCATCATTGAATAAGATTGATTCTTTAATTTTACTCAACTCATTTTCGTTATGGTACGTTTTTTCTATATCAACATTAGCAACAGATTCATTTATTGCTTTATTTATTTTATCGTCAAGCACCTAATCACCTCATATAAATTATAACATAATTTTAATTATAATTGCTAAAATAAAAATTCCTATGTACTATGGCATAAGAATTTTCACAATTCATTTCTTTTTTATAAGCTTATTTGAACCAGAGTATTTATTAACATTTTTTAATAACTCTTCTTCACTAAACAAATTTAATATTCCTCCTATTTCAGACTCTTTAACAATTTTATTTAAAACATACATATGACGCGTAGGTCCATTTGGCCCAACAGATGTGTAATTTAGAAAAAGATTATGTTTTTTATTTTCTTCATAATTAACAATCTGCCAATACAAATCATAATTATCATAATCAAAATTTGTTAATAACTTTAATGCACTATTTATTACATCATTTCCTTCAGTTTTTATTTTCATATCATTTAAATAATCATTAATTGTTTTGAAAAAATCTGATTTAACATATGATCTTATATCTATTAAAATACCATCATTTATAAATTCCCGACCTAACTTAATCATTATTGTCGGATCATTGTACACACAATTTATAATATCATAAGCAATATTTATTTTATCTAAAGGTACATACATCATAATATATGGTGTGTCTCCCCATTCGTGACCCGTGCAGCACATATAAGTTTCAATTCCGTACTCCCATAATTTTAATAGTAGCAACTCTAATTGTTTATTGCCCTCTGAAAATATTTTTGCATAATATTTTTCATTTTTTAAAACTTCTTTTATTTTTATATGCGGTCCAAATTGATAATCACCCATTGTATGACCTCCTATTAATCATAACATGTAGTGGTGATATAATAGCACGTTTGATAAAATTTGTAAAGCCTTTTTAATCAACAATAATTTTATATATTTTTTTGTTTTTAATAAGTTGCATATTTTTATTGTTTGGAACATTTTTGTTTTTATATTTTGCAATTAACAAGACAAACAGTGGTATAATTACTTGAAATGGAATGGCATATATTGCATATATCTTTGTAAAGTCTAACATTTCCAAAGAATTATTATAAAGACTTATTGCGAGTGCTGACATTATAATTGAAACAGGAACTGCAAACGTTTTATAATCTTTAAAATTAAAAAATCTACATATTCCTTTTGTTGAAGAAATTAAACATACTACAATTTTAACAATTCCAACTAACATAAAATTAATCATTACAAAGCCTTCTATTTTTGTTAAAAACTTTCCCATACTTATTATTCTTGTTGCGACATATGATGGGAAAAGTGATATTTTTAACATTTCGTGCCCTAATAGCAATATATTTCTTAATGTTATCATTAACAAAATTAAAACTGTAATTATTAAAGCTATAGAAAATATTTTATTAGGATTTGCTTTTTCTGATAATGAATCAGAGATACTTAAAAACAATACTGTCTCAGCATATGGAAAGGAAAAGTGCAAATGAGTATCAAAAAAAAATTCTGATATAGTATGATTAAAAATGGGTTGTATATTCCTTAAACTACTACTTGACCAACTTGCGAAAACTGTCATAATTATAATTAATAAAACAATTGATAACACAAATATACAACCTTTTCCTAATGTTCTAACACCACTTTTTACTAAATAAAAGCAAACTAAAGCCATTGATAATATTATTATTATTTGGGGTGTTTCTGGCTTGGATGTAATTTGAATAAATTCAGCAAAATTCCTAAATACTAAAGCCCCTAGATGCAATGAATACCATATAAATAATATAATAATTATTCTCCCAACGATTTCACCGAATAATTCTAAAAATACATCATATATATTTTTATTTGGATAAAAGAAAATGATTTTACTATATACCATCAACATTGGCCAAGCCATCAACGCTCCTAAAATGACAGATACCCAAGCATCTTGTACTAAAACGGAACTTCCACCAGTTATAATACTGCTTCCTAGCATAAAAGAAATTAATGTTGCAATCATCATTTTTTCTGACATTACTTCATTTTTCATCTTATACCTCCTTAATTTTTATCACATGTTTTAATATTAACTTAATTAAGTTCGTAGGAGACGGTAATTTTACATCTAATAAAATTAAAAAAATAAGAATAAAACTAATACACAATAATAGCGTATATAACATAAATTCTCTTTTAGTTTTATTTTTAAAAATAGGAACCAAATCATAAACAATAATAAAAATGTACATTAAACATACGACAATAATAGACATTTAACCTCCCCTTACCTTATCAAAGATGAATCATGAACTTGAGTAACCACTCTAACTTCAAAGTTTAAATTTTGAAAAATCTCATCCCAATTATCTTTTAAAGAACCCCATAGTTTCGGATTATTTCTATAAATTTTGTTACCAAAACCAAATATATCAGTTTGAATGTTTTTTTGAATATGAATAATAAAATTCTCTATTTCCTCATTTAAATGATTTGATAACATTTTCTCAATATCTTTTATATTTTTAGAATTAATTTGAAATTCTTGGTTTTTAATTTCATTTATTTCAGCTACTAATTTAATATCAATTAAAAATTTTAATTCATCATTTTCCATTTTATAATTTATTTTTGTGCTACTTTTAAAAATTTCGGCTGATATTTTATTGTCTTCCTTATTAAATACAATTACCCCTTTTTTAACCTTATTTATAATAAATAAAAAGTATTTTGTTTGCTCTGGTGGTATATAATCTATTATTTTATCATCTTTAAAAATAGCTAACCCATTTAATTGTACAAATTCATCTTGATTAAACTCAGATAATTTAAAAACAGGTAAAACTAATTCTAAACCTTCTGCACTTAATATATTTATTACATTATAAAGCTGTACAATTTTTGTATATAAATTCATCTTTCCACTTGTTTCAATTATATCGACTATATTAAAAGAAATAATGTTATTTGTAATTTCATCTGAAACTAATAAACTTGATGCCGTCTCTTCTTCTGATATTATTACTTTTATTGTTTCCCTAATTCCACAATCTCTTATAAAAAAATTCAATATATTGAAAAGTCCTTTATGTGTTCCTAATTCATTACTAATTATAATTAACTCTGTGTTACTAAAATTTAATTGATGTGAGCTTACTGCAATTGCACTTTTTATTGATTCCGATATTGTTTTACCAGATGAATTTATTGTTTTTGTTTTTATACCATCTTCCTTATTAGAGCTAGACAAATCAATCACTTCAAAAGTTAACATAAATTCATCATCTTCACCTTTATCTACTGCTATTCCAGTAACGATAGTTAAATGGTTTAATTCTTGATAACTCCAACAACTAGTTACTAAAAAAATTAAACTTATAAATATTACTAATTGCATTTTCTTTTTCATGAATCACCAATTTCATTTTTGTCTTTTTTTATTTTTTGTAATTTTCAAAGGCCTCATTATCATTTTTTTCCAATTTTGCCTTGTTTCTCTATCTTTTAATTCTTGATTACTAAAACTATCAATATTATGTATTTGTTCAAAACCAAACGACTCTTGATTTAATACATTAATAATTAATATTGATAATCCTAGTACAAAACCAAGAAGTCCTAAAAAAATAGAAAAAAATAAAATTAAAAATCTAAATAAAATTATTGAACCTTCTAATTTAGGGACTAATAAACTACAAATTCCCGTTATACCAACAATTATAATAACAGGTGCTGAAACCATAGAAGCATCAACCGCTGCTTGCCCAATAACAAGGGCACCAACAATACTGAGGGCATCACCTATATTTGATGGCATTCTAACGCCTGTTTCTTTCAATAATTCAAAAACAAATAACATAACTGCTATTTCTAACCCCGCTGGGAGAGGTGCTTTTTGTCGCTCGAGTGCAAAATTCATAAATAGTTGTGTTGGAATAATTTCAGGATGAAAAGATGTAATTGCTATATATAAACCTGGTGTAAGAATAGTAATAGCAAAACCTATTATTCTTAATATTCTAGAAAAAGATGCAAAATCAGAACTAATATAATAATCTTCTGGATTTTGAAAGTTTTCTATAAACAAATAAGGTATTACTAGAGCAACTGGACTACCATCTACTAATATAGCGATTCTTCCCTCTAATATTTTACCTACGACGGAGTCTGGTCTTTCTGTTGTAGTGTACCTTTTAAATGAACTATAATTTTCACCATTTATAAGTTCTGCAATATAATTACTATCAATTATGGCATCAATTTCAATTTCTTTAAGTTTTTGATATATATCATTTAAAAGTTTTTCATTAACAACACTTTCGACGTAACAAATACACACGTTTGTGTTCGTTTGTTTACCAATTCCAATATATTTTGTTTTAAAATTATTTGTCCTAAATCGTCGTTGTAAAAGCGCTACATTCACTATTAAAGATTCTGTAAAACCTTCTCTAGGTCCTATTAATACTTTTTCACTATCAGGTTCACTAATACTTCTATAATCAAAGCCTTTTGTGTTTAAAATTAAAACTTTACTTTCGTTATTTAAAAAAAGTAGTGTGTCCCCTGAAGTAATGCCTTCAACTATTTCTTTTATATCTTCACTAATTTGTAATTCACCTATAAAAACTACCTCAGTTGATATTTTATGCAAATTATTATTTTTATAATTAATTTTTGACATTACAAATGGTTTAACAATACTATCGTTAATAGCATCTGAATCAACCATTCCATTCAAAAAAGCAATATAGCAAAATACCTTAGGATTTAAATTGTTTACTATTTTTCTTATTTTTAAGTTGTCATCATTATTAAAAAGTCTTTTTATAAGTTGAATATTTTCATTAATGTTGCTAGATAATTTACAATCGTTAAACTTTAACATAATAACACTCCTATTAACTTTATTATTTGTTTAAAATTATAAAAATATACAATTATTGTTATAATTACTTTTTATAATAATTAATTTTATATATTATCACACGTGAATTATTAATGAATATAATAACAATGAATTAAGGAGGAGAATTATTTGAAAAAAATTATTATACCTATTATTAGTTTCTTATTGATTTTTACTTCCATACTCTTTATTTTTAATAATCAAAAAAGTGATTTGACTAAAATAAGAGTTGCAGAGGTAACCCATAGCATTTTTTATGCACCGCAATACATTGCGCATTCGCTTGGCTATTTTGAAGAAGAGGGTCTTGATGTTGAAATTATTTTAGTACCTGGTGCTGATAAAGTGGCGGCGGCTGTTTTATCTGGCGATGTACATATAGGTTTTTGTGGAACCGAGGCATCTATTTACATTTATAATGAAGGTGAAAAAGATTATTTAATAAATTTTGCTGGTTTAACTAAAAGAGATGGTAGTTTTATTGTATCAAGGGAAAAAAATGATAATTTTAAATTAGAAGATCTAAAAGGCAAAAAGATTATAGGGGGCAGAAAAGGTGGTATGCCGGAAATGACTTTAGAGTGGGGATTAAAACAAAATGGTATTGATCCAAAAAAAGACTTATATATAGATACTAGTATTGAATTCGCAGCAATGGCTGGGGCATTTATTGGTGGGAATGATGATTTTGTTACATTATTTGAGCCATTAGCACTTCAAATTGAAAAAGAGGGTTATGGTTATGTCGTAGAATCAGTTGGAGCAATTGGTGGCGTTGTACCTTATACTGCTTACAATGCAAGAAAAAGTTATATAGATAAAAATAAAGACGTTATTGAAAGATTTACTCGTGCGATCCAAAAAGCACTTGATTATGTCCATAATAATACAGCAGAAGAAATAGCGAAAAATATTTTAAACCACTTTCCAGACACTTCATTAAATGATGTGATTGAAGTTACTAATAGATATAAAAAAATAGATTCTTGGTTTGAATCAACTGCAATAAAAGAAGAAGATTTCAATCACGTTCAAAAGATTATGGAAGAAGCTGGTGAATTAAATAAAAGAGCACCATATAAGCATTTAATTGATACAAGTTTTTCACAATCAGAAAATAATGAATGAAATTTTAAAAATTAATAATTTAAGAAAAATTTATCACACTAAGCAAGGTGAAATATTAGCTGTAGATAATTTTTCTTTTAATTTAAAAGAAGGGGAATTTATTGCAATTGTAGGACCAAGTGGTTGTGGTAAATCAACTATATTATCAATTTTATGTGGATTAGAAAAACCATCTGGTGGAAATGTTGAATTAAGAAAAAACAAATCCATTGGTTATATGTTGCAACAAGATAGTTTGTTTCAGTGGAGAACCATTTTGGAAAATTGTCTTTTGGGATTGGAATTAAATAAAAAGATTACTAAACAAAATAAAGATTATGTTTTAAATTTATTAAATATGTACGGACTCAGTGATTTTATAAACAATTATCCCAGTAATTTATCTGGTGGAATGCGTCAAAGGGTTGCTCTAATTAGAACTCTAGCTACTAAACCAGATATTATATTATTAGATGAACCATTTTCTGCCTTAGATTATCAAACTAGATTAGCAGTTTCCGATGATGTTTATAATATTATAAAAAAAGAAGGTAAAAGTGCTATAATGGTCACTCATGATATAAGTGAGGCTATTAGCATGGCAGATCGAATAATAGTTTTATCAAATAGGCCGGGAACAATTAAAAATATTTATAATATTAAACTCACTAACAAATCCACTCCAATTGAAAATAGAAAAGCTAAGGAATTCGCTCAATACTATGATAAAATATGGAAAGAAATTGATCATAATGTATAGTAAAGAACATTTGAAATACTTAAAAAAAATTAAAATTCAAAAAACAATTGTAATTATATTCCAAATATCTATCGCAATATTTTTCATACTAACTTGGCAATTGTTTTCTAATTATAATTTAATTAATACTTTTATAACTTCAAATCCAAAAAGGGTATTAAAAACAATCGTTAATCTTCATAAAACAAATAATTTATACCAACACATTTTAACAACTGTTTTTGAAACATTTATTAGCTTTATATTAGCTACTTTAATCGGTTTATTAATTGCTACATTATTTTGGTGGAACAAGTTCATTGCAAAAGTTTTTGAACCCTATTTAATCATTTTAAATAGTCTACCCAAAGTAGCTCTAGGTCCGATAATTATTATTTGGATTGGTGCAAGAACAAGTTCTATAATAGTTATGGCATTGTTTATTTCAATTATAATAACTATAATAAATATCTTGAACGGATTTAACGAAACTAACCCAATTAAACTAAAATTAATGAAATCTTTTGGGGCAACAAAATATCAAACCTTTTTTAAGTTAGTTTTACCAAGTAGTTTTAATAATATTATTAGTGCCTTAAAAATAAATATTAGTATGTCATTAATTGGTGTTATTACAGGTGAATTTTTAGTATCAAAAAAAGGAATTGGTTATTTAATAATGTATGGATCACAAGTTTTTAATTTAGATTTAGTTATAACAGGTATTGTTATATTATCTATTGTATCCGCTTTCATGTATAGAGTAATCTTTTATATTGAAAAAAAACTAATCAAAAATGATTAGTTTTTATTATATAATTTTTAACACTTGACCAATACTTAATAAAGTACTTTTTAAATTGTTTAAATTTATTAGTTTATCAACAGTAGTATTATACATTCTAGCTATACTCCATAATGTATCACCTTGCTGTACTATATATGTTGTTTCTTCTGGCTGAAATTCTTCATCAACTTTTATTGTCAATTGCTGTCCAACACTTAAAATGTTTCCTTTTAAATTATTAATGCGCATTAATTCTGAAACTGTCGTATTAAATCTTTGGGCGATTCCCCATAAAGTATCACCTCGTTTAACTGTGTAAAATATTTCGTCTTTTGGTTTTTCAATTTGTAAACCATTAGTTGTTATTAAACGTTGTCCTACTGTTAATATGTTGCTACTTAAATTATTAATGTGCATTAATTTTGAGACTGTCGTATTAAACCTTTGAGCGATTCCCCATAAAATGTCACCTTGCTTAACTGTGTAATATTCTGTTTCACATATATTTAATGGTGAATATAAATATATTAAAGCACTCCAAGTATCCTTTCCAACAATTCCATCAACTGTTAATTTATTATTAGTTTGAAAAGCCTTAACACTTAAAGATGTTTTATTACCAAAATCCCCATCTGAAGCACCATCATAAAACATCATATTTTTTAACAATTCCTGCAATAAAATTACAAATTCACCTTTATCACCTATTCTCAATGTTGGCCTTTTTAAAATTGGTGTGTTAAATAAATCATTATTCATAGTACCCCTCTTTCCCTATATTATTATATTTTTATCAATTTATTATGTGACCTTTTTATAATAGTAGAATATATTATATCAGAGGTGTGATAAATGGATAAAGGATTTTTAATTGTAAGCGTATATAAAGACAGCATCGCGGAACCAATAAGTGGTGCTAATGTTATAGTAAGGGCTGAAAATTATGAACAGTCATTTACAACGGATTCTAGCGGTAAAACAAATATCATAGAGTTAAATGCACCGTTGAAAATATATTCATTAACCCCACAAGATGAAGTTAGACCATACTCAATATATCAGCTTGAAATATCAAAACCCGGTTTTGAAACAACTATTATAAATGGGGTTCAAATTTTTCCCGAAGAAACTTCTCTACAAAATGTTTTTTTACCAACTAGCACATTAAAATTAAAAGCGTTTTCTATAAAAACGCTCGATATACCTACGCATGAATTATGGAAAGAAACTAAGGAGGGCTTAGAAAACAACAATAACAATAATGACTTAAACACAGATTTAAGAGTTTATCCAAATGTAGTTATACCTGAATATATAATAGTACATAATGGTTCACCAACAAATTCAAATGCTGAAAATTATTACGTTAACTTTATTGACTATATAAAAAATGTTGCATCAAGTGAAATTTATAGCACTTGGCCAACACAATCTATAAAAGCAAATGTTTATGCTATAATTTCATTTACATTAAATAGGATTTATTCAGAATGGTATAAATCACAAGGTTATAACTTTACAATAACTTCATTACCAAGATACGATCAAGCTTATTCACATAACCGTACAATATTCAAAAGTATTGCTGATGTTGTGGATGAAATTTTTAACCAATATATTAAAATCACTAATCAAAACTTTCCTCTACTTGCTCAATATAATGATGGAATCAAAACTAATAATCCTGGGTGGTTAAGTCAATGGGGTTCAAAGGAATTAGCTGATAGAGGATATACAGCATTACAAATTTTAAAGTATTATTATACTAATAACTTAGTTATTGAATCAGCAAATAATATTATAGGTTTACCTACATCATTTCCAGGTTATAATTTAAATGTAGGAATGTGCAGTGAAGCAATTCAAAAAGTACAAATTATGCTAAATACTATAAGCGGTAATTATCCAAAAATACCGAAAATAATACCCGCCGACGGGCAATACAAACAAAACACAAAAACAAGTATTGAAATTTTTCAGGAAGTGTTTGGCATCCCAATAACCGGAGTTATAGATTTTATTACTTGGTACAGAATTTCATATGTATATATTGCAGTTAGTAAAATGCTACAAGGTATAAATCAATAAAACCAATAAAGTTGGTTTTTTTTGTTTTAAAGGGTATTTGAATACAATAAAATATTTTTCTTAAATATATTAATTTAGGGGGTGATTACGTGATTAGATGTTTAGACCGGTTTTATCCTTCTATAATTCTTTTTTATGTAGGTTACTTATTATTAGGAGCATTAACAGGCTTTGTGATCGGCTTAATAACTGGTGCAGTTTTTTTAGCAATTAATATTGGGTTTTTATTTGGTTTATCATTTGGCATAATTGCTAATGCTATTGTAATTATAATAAGAAATATAATATGTTTTAAATGCGACATCAAAGTATGTCATAAATAAAAAAAAGTAAGGTTTTAACCTTACTTTTTCATTGTCCTTTTTTAAACAATATGTATTTAAAAGCTTTTTCTTGCTGATCTAAAAATTTTGAAATTTTTGTTTCTTCCATTATTTGATTATTATTTCGCATATAATTAATTTTCTTGTATAACTTTAAAATATCTTTTTGAACAGTTTTATCAAGTTCACAAAATTCATATCCCCCGATGGTATAACCATCATCTGCCATAATGTAATCATAACAAATTTGATAAATTATTTCTTTCCTATTTTCCAAGTTATTAAATGGTTTTCGGTCTAAATATTCTTCATATAACTTAGTAAAATGATTAAATAATAAATAGATAGAAAATTGATCTTTAATAATATCTTTATCTTTTAATAATTCAAAAACTAATGCCTCACGCTCAGATATATATTCATCTAATAAATGATCGCGATCTTCAATCAACTTTTCGACCTTTTTGCCACGTGAAACAAACATATTACCTTTATCGTCAAAAGAATAAATTTCTAAACTATTACCTTCAATTGTGATTTCTTCACCGAGATAATCAAACGAATATTGTTCCATTTCCTTAGTGTCTTGAAAACTTTGCTCATATTTTGGTTTAGGAAATTCTTTTAATAAATACTTTTTTTTATCTTTTATTTTTTTGTTTGAATATATATTAACACCAGTCATTAAAATTATACCACTTAATAACCCACATGTATAAATTTTAATGTTCCTTTTCAATAATTTATTCATATTAACCTCCCGTTGCCGAATATATTATCACCATATCATTATATTGTCAACGTTATTTCAATAATTCATTTGGAACAGCTTTAATAACATTTTCAAACTTATGCCCCATTTTATAAGCATAGTAACCAGCAGCACCAATCATTGCAGCATTATCAGTACAGTATTTAATATCAGGTATAAATAATTTTATATTATCCTTTTCACATAACTCTGTTAATTTATTCCTTAAACCTTTATTAGCCGCAACTCCCCCTGCAATAACCAAATTAGATACATTGTATTTTCTTAACGCCCTCATTGTTTTTTTGCTCAATATTTCAACTACCCTATTTTGAAAAGATGTTGCTAAATTATATTTATTAATTTCATTACCACGTTGTGTCTCATTATGATTTAAATTAATAACCGCACTTTTCAAACCACTAAAACTAAAATCAAAACTATTATCATCCATAGGTAATGGCAAATTATAAGTATCTTCACCTTTATGTGCCATTTTATCAATTATTGGGCCACCTGGATAACTCAATCCAAGAACACGAGCGACTTTATCATAGGCCTCACCAACTGCATCATCAACGGTTCCACCTATATATTTAAATGAATAATCATCTTCCATTAAAATTAATTCAGTATGGCCTCCACTAACAACTAATGCTATTAAGGGAAATTCTAAAGGTTTTATTAAATTGTTTGCATATATATGACCTGCTATATGATGAACTGGAATTAATGGTTTATCATAAATAAATGATATTGTTTTTGCAGCCATTAGCCCTATTAATAAAGAACCAATAAGTCCTGGGCCATATGTGACAGCAATAGCATCTATTTCATCCATATGCATTTTTGATTTTTGTAAAACTTCTTCAATAACAATGGTTATATTTTCAACATGTGTTCTACTTGCCGTTTCTGGTACAACACCACCAAATTTAGCATGAATTTCTATTTGGGATAATATAACAGTGGCTATTTCAATGTACCCATTTTTTATTATCGAAACACTAGTTTCATCGCAACTAGTTTCAAAAGCTAAAATATACTCATCTTTCACAACTATCATCCTTCATATATACTATAGCATCTTCATCTCCATAGTATTTTTTTCTTTCATTAATTTTTTTAAAACCAAAATATTCATATATATTGATTGCAACAAAATTACTTTTTCTAACTTCAATATAAAACTTTTTATTAATATTTTTTACTATAACATAATTTAATAATTGTTTAGCAAATCCCATTCCCCTAAATTTTGGGATTACATAAATATAATCTATATCTATTGATTCAAAATTATTTGTATATTTTAAAAATCCCACAATTTTGTCCTCATAAATATAAGTAATATAATTGCTTATGTTATTTTTTAGTGATTCTACACTAATAATTTCATTTTTGTCTAAAACTTTTACTAATTTATTTATTATATTAATATCATTTTCATTAATTTTTCTTATCATTTTTTTTAATTAAGTTTCTTTCTGCCTCAATCATTTTCAAATAATTTGGTTTAAGTAAGTGTACATTTTCAATTTCAGTATATTGATATTTATCAATAATTTTCAAAATATTTAATTCAGGTTTAATAATACTTATATTAATATCTATATCGTCATAACTAACAATTGTATACTTGTCATTCTCTGAAATTTTTTTAAGAAGTTCATTAATATGTAAATATTTATCAAACATAACCGGTGTAAGTTTATTATTGTAAATACCAGCGTATATATAATCGTTTCTATCTTTAATAATAGGGATTATATATTTAGTATTAACTTTTGTAGTAGCATAAAATTCAAGAGTAGAAACAGGGACTATTGGTATATTTAATGTCCAAGCAGCGACTTTCGCAATAGTAAGTCCTACTCGGATTCCTGTAAAAGATCCTGGACCATTAACTATATATATTTTATCTATTTCATTCATTTTTATATTTGATTTGTATAAAACATCTTCTATATAAATGAAAATATTTTCAGATAATTTTGTATTGTTTTTAATACTAAATTGAGTAACTATTACATTATTTATAACTACTGCAATGTTAATATATGATGACGATGTATCTAAAAAAAGATATTTCATAAGATTTCCTCACAAATATCTATATATTTTTGACCCTTTGGTCTTAAAATTAATACTCTTTTATTTTCACCGACTACTCGAAATCTAATATCTAATCTTTCTTTAGGTAAATAATCTCTTATAGTATCAGCCCACTCGATAATTACAATACCATTTTTAGTGAAATACTCTTCAATCCCAATGTTATCAACATCTCCATTTAAACGATACACATCCATATGAAATAATGGTAATTCTCCTTCATATTCTTTTATAATGGTAAAAGTTGGTGATGTGATATTTTCTTTTATACCTAAAGCATCAGCAAAACCTTTTGTAAATAATGTTTTAC
This sequence comes from uncultured Muribaculaceae bacterium, assembly GCA_964587565.1. GTDB lineage: Bacteria > Bacillota_I > Bacilli_A > RF39 > UBA660 > DUPI01. Next base: position 494 of record CAZPLK010000008.1, on the reverse strand, counting down.
CACTGCCCAATTCGCCTTCTAAACAAATAATCATATTAGGAAATTTTTCTGATTCCAAATTTTGTGCAAATTCAATTGTCTCTTTTTCATTATTAACTGTTATTTTAAATTCCATATATATCACCATTCTAATTATATAAGAATTCTTATATAAAAACAATATTAAGTTAGGGTTTAATTACTTTTATTGTAATATCTTAACTAAGATAATTATATAACAATTCTTAATCATTTAATGAAATGCCAATTTTTTCTCAAACAAAAAAATTGGCAACTACCTATTTTCGCTTTCACTATCTTCGGCGTTAAAGTGCTTAACTTCTGTGTTCGAGATGGGAACAGGTGTATCCACTTTGCTATCGTCACCAATTTATATTTTAGAGATATAATTCTCTGAAAGCTAGATAATGTGTAATTCTATCAAATTATTCAAAAACAATATGATTAAATCCTCGTTCTATTAGTATTAGTCAGCTTAACATGTCACCATGCTT
>CAZPLK010000007.1:0-49656 GCA_964587565.1 uncultured Muribaculaceae bacterium | reverse complement strand
CTAAAAGAAATCATTTGATTTCTTTTTTTTATTACATAAAACAAAAATTCATTCATATATTTAAATGAATGGAGGATATAAATATGGACAAGATTATTAAAGCCACATCTTTCAATCATTCAATAACAATAAATGAAAGGAAAAATATAAGCATATCTGGCGTTAAAAAGATAGATAGTTTTGATGATGAAGAATTTTTAATGGAAACAACAATGGGATATGTAACAATTAAAGGTGAAGGTTTAGAAATTATTAAGTTGGATACATACCAAGGTAATGTAGTTATTAATGGAAAAGTTATTAGTTTAATGTATATGGATAATTTAAATAAAAAAGATAAAGATGAAACGATGTTTGGAAAGTTATTTAAGTAATGGAATTAAAAATACAAATAATATCATTAATATATAGTTTTATTTATGGTGTCTTTTTTTCCATAATGTTAAATATTAATTATAAAAATTTATATCATAGTAGAAAACATATTAAAATTATATCAACAATTATATTTGTTTTTGTTAATGTGTTAATATATTTTTTAATATTAAAAAGGATAAATAATGGTATGATTCATCCTTATCTTTTAATTGCATTTTTATTTGGTAATTTAATAGATAATGGTAGTATAAAATTAGTTGCTAACCTTTTTAAAAAGTGATATAATTCATAAAAGAGGTGACTAAAGTGACAAAACGATCTATTAGTAAGGCTTCTAAAAGAAGAATTTTTACATTCGGTACCATTTCAATAATAATTATAACTTATTTTGTTATTAATGGTATTCATTTTTTGATACATATAAATAAATTGTCTGCCGAAAAAAAGCAATTATCAACTGAATTGTTAAGTTTGAAAAACAAAGAAGATGAATTGAAAACAGAAATTATTAAATTGAATGATCCTGATTATATTGCCCGTTACGCTCGTGAAAATTATTTATATTCAAAAGATGGTGAATACGTAATAAGAATAGATCCTAAAGAAGATGAAAGCGTTGAGGTAGATAAACAATTTAACTATGGAAAAATCGCATTAATTTCAACGAGTTGTGTTTTAGTTACTTTTATATTAATTAAAAGAAAAAAATAAGGAACTTTATGTTCCTTATTTATAATTTAAAATCATCTAAAATATCATCTGTCATATCTTTGCCATCAAAGTATGGTTTATATTCATACCGGCAAAGCGTTGCTACTATATTAGTAGGGAATTTTTTCACCAATTTATTATAATCTGTAATAATATCGTTATAGTATTTTCTAGAGGCTATAATTTCAGCTTCTGTTTCATTAAGTGAAATATCAATTTTAACAAAACTATCAACATTTTTTAAGTCTTCATATTGTTCACGATAATTATTAAATTCGTTTATTGCTTCATAAATTTGTCTATCCAAATCAAAATTTGTTAATTTTCTAGAACGGAGTTTTACAATAATTTCCAAAACTTCATTTTCTGTATCTGTGTTTGCTTTAATAATACCGATAGATTTATTTAATAAATCAAACCTTTTTCTTAAAATGGAATCAATATTAGTTTCGGCTTCATTTATTCTAATAATATAATCTTGAAAATTGTTATAAACAGTAATATACCATATTAAAACAAAACAAATAATAATTATTAATATTAGTCCATACATTAGTAACTGCATTATTATCACCTAAAATAATTATATCAAACAATGAATTTTATATCAAACAATATAATTTATTTTCTCATGAAATTCTACATAATTAACGTATATCATTAAAAGCAAATACCACGCACCAGTTGAAGGGTCACTAAGTATAATATGATCTCTTCCGGACTCCTCTATAATCCCACCGAATACTCTGTTTCGCCACTCAGTTGAATCTGGAAAACTCATGTAAACATCAACTTTTTTCCCTTTATTTAATCTTAAAATGTTTTCTATGTAAGATTGTTCAAAAGGAATTTCTGTTCCAATAGTTGATACATCTGTTTGATTTGGACTCGGTGTATTACCAGTAAAAATTGGTTGACCTGGGAAATCATTATCGTTAAAAAAATTATTGTTCATCTTATCATCCTTTCTATAAACTATATTAAATATAATAATTAATATGACATTGAATAGGAAAAATAAATATGTTATACTTTTTTTAGGAGGTAAATAATATGAGGGTACCAATAGGAATATCAGCAAGGCATATTCATTTAACAAAAAAACATTTAGAGATATTGTTTGGGATTGATTATTGTTTGGAAAAATTGAAAGATTTAAATCAACCAGGTGAATACGCATCAACTTCAACACTTACCATTAAGGGGCCAAAAGATATTATTGAAAAAGTAAGAGTGTTAGGGCCACTTAGAAATTATACACAAGTAGAAATATCTAAGACAGATGCATATAAACTTGGATTAACACCACCTGTTAGGGAATCAGGTGATATAAAGAAATCGAGTCCTATAACTTTGATTGGCCCAAAAGGTGAATTAAAATTAGATGAAGGTTGTATTATTGCTAGTAGGCATATACATATAACACCCACATTATTAAAGGAGTTAAACTTAGAGAATAAAGAAAAAGTAAATGTATTAATAAAAAGTAAAAAGGGTGGAATTATTCATGATGTTACCCTTAAAGTTTCAAAAAATTATTATTTCGAATTACATTTAGATACTGATGATGGCAATTCTTTTTTATTAAATCAAGGTGATTTTGGTGAGATTATTAAAAAATAAATAATTTTATTGAAAAAGTGTTGACAAATAAAATACACATGTGGTATACTTAATTCAGTCAAGAGAAATGGTTTAACTATTTGTCTTGGCTACTGAGCCAAACACGGATTACTGTGTTTGGTTCATTTTTTATAAATATATTTATTTGGAATTAATATTAATGAAAAGCAACATTATAAAGTGTTGCTTTTTTATTGTGTTTTAACTGTCGGTATTAAATTTTCCCAATCTGGGCCTACTTCATATGGCTCTGTTCCTTTAATATAATAAAAAATTTTTTTATTTTTTGTGTTATTATTTGCAATGTTGCCACTAATCGGATCTACTAATACACCCACAACATTTTTAGGCATATCATACCATGAATCTTCTTTGTTTTCTAATGCTTGTTCCATAATATCGACCCAAACATGTTTACTATAAATGTTGTTATCACCATCACTTATACGATTATCATCATAACCAGTCCAAACACCTACTAACAAATCTTTGTTAAATCCTAAAATAATATGATCAGCATCAGTTGAACCTGTTTTTATTGCATATTTTTTCGAAATACGTGGTCCGATACTATAACAAGTAGGGTAGTTATAATCAATAAATTCATGTGAATAGCAATTGCTCATCATTTCATTTAAAATGTAAACTAAACTTTTATTTAATACATTTTCTTTAATTTCATTATAATTGTACAGTATATTTCCATTTAAATCTTCTACTTTTCTAATAAAATATGGTTTTATTTTATAACCTTCATTCGCTAAAGTGTTATAAGCTTGAATCATTTCAAACAGCGATATTTCTTCCGATCCAAGTGCCAATGATGGTATTGGACTTAGTTCACTTTTAATTCCAACTCTTTTAGAAATATCAACCAAAACTTCTTCACCTAAAAATAAATGGGTTTTAACTGCATATATATTATCAGAATATGTTAAAGCTGCTGCCATGCTAATTGGTTTATTCCCATACTTATTTGCAAAATTATTAGGACTATAAGTTTTATTTTCGGCAAATGTAAATGTTGTTTTTTCACTTATAAAAGGTGTAGAAGCGGTAAAACCGTTCTCTAAAGCGGCATAATATAATAATGGTTTCATTGTAGAACCCACTTGTCTTTTTGAACTAATTGCCCGATTAAATTGACTTTTTGAATAATCTACTCCCCCGGCTAATGCTAATACTTTTCCGGAACTTGGTTCAGTGGCAATACTAGCGACTTCCAAATCATCAATATTTTGAAAATGTTTTTTAATGCTACTATCCATAATGCTTTGTGTTTCAACATCTAAATTAGTATATATTTTGAAACCGCCAGTTTTTAAAAATGAACTTGGAATAGAATGAATATTTTTTAATTCATTGATTACTGCATCTTGATAATACATTATTGTTGATAATGTATCTTCCTTATTTAAACCTAAATAAACTAATTCTGTGTTTAATGCTTTGTTTTTTTCTTTTTCTGAAATGTAACCATTTTTTACTAATGAATTTAATATTATCTCTTGTCTTTCTTTTGCGTTTTCTTTATTTGAAATGGGAGAGTAATACATTGGTGATTTAGGAATACCAGCAAGAAGAGTTGCCTCTGCCAATGTCAAATCACTTGCATTTTTATCAAAGTAATAATTAGATGCATTTTCAATTCCAAAAACACCACCATAATTAATTGTGTTTAAATAGCCCTCTAAAATTTCATCTTTTGAGTACCTAGTTTCTAATTTTAATGTTAACCAAGCTTCATCAAGTTTTCTTTTCCAAGTTTTACCAAAATCTAAAAACAAATTTTTGGCATATTGTTGTGTTATTGTGGAAGCACCTTGTAATTTTTCGTTGTTAATAACATTTATATATAATGATTTTATTATTCTAAGATAATCGAAACCATGATGTGAATAAAACTTTTTATCTTCAATTGAAATAGTCGCATTGACAAGGTGAGGTGATATTTCATCAAGTGATATCCAATCATTTTCATTTGCAAAAGGATTATCGGCATTGTCATAAAAATATAATTTATTAGTTTTATTTATAACTAATTTAGGTGAAATCCATGCATAAAAATATAACCCAACATAACATATAACTGAAAGAATTATGAAAAATGAAAAAACTTTTAATATTTTTTTAAGCTTATTCAAAAAATCACCCCATACTAAAATTAGTATTGTGAAAATAAAAAAAATTATGAGTGCATTTTAATAAAAATTATGCTATAATTACAGTCAGTTAAGGAAATTGAGGTAAAAGATGGCGAAAATCAATATAAATTCAACTTTAAAAACTAAAAACAATGTTATAAAAAATGAATTTATTGGCATTATTAATAATAATAAAATCACTTATAAAGATAACGGAGTTTTAGTAAATATTTATATTGATAACAACAAAATAAAAATGGAAAGAAAAACTAGTAGTTATATTATTAAATTTACCTTTATACACAATACAGTTACTCAATGTGAGTATTATATTAAAGGTTTGGAACGAATAATTTATTTTGATAATTACACTAAACAACTTCAAATTAAATCTAATAAAATATTTGTTGAATATGATTTATATCAGCAACAAAATAAAATAGAATCATTTATGTTTAAATTGATATATGAGGTGATAAAATGAATTTAAGAGAAATGATAAGAAAGGATATTCATAAAGTATTAAATGAATATATTGAGGAAAAAGATATTTTGGTTGAAAATCCAAAAGATCGTCAAATGGCAGATTATGCTGTTCCATGCTTTGCGATGTCTAAAATATTAAGAAAAAGTCCAAACGATATTGCACTTATGATCAAAGAAAACTTAAGTAATGAAATATATGAAAATATTGAAGTTGTAAACGGGTATTTAAATATTTTTATAAATAAAACAATTGTCACAAAATATGTCATTAACAAGATTATGGAAGAAAAAAATAATTATGGATATAACAGTAGTGGTGAAAATGAAACTATTGTAATGGACTATTCTTCACCTAATATTGCAAAACCTTTTGGAGTGGGACATTTAAGAAGTACAGTTATTGGTAATGCAATTAAAAACATTTGTGAGAAGAATGGTTATAAAGTAATATCAATAAATCATTTAGGAGACTGGGGTACTCAATTTGGAAAATTAATATATGCATATAACCAATGGGGAGATGAAAAATTAGTACGTGAAAATCCAATTGAAGAATTAACTAAATTATATGTAAAATTTCATGATGTTGCTAAAGATAAACCAGAGCTCGAAGATGAAGGAAGAAGACATTTTAAATTACTAGAAGATGGAGATGAAGAGTCTTTAAAACTTTGGGAATGGTTTAAAGAAGAATCTTTAAAAGAATTTCAAAAAACATATGATTTACTTGGAATAAATAAGTTTGATTCTTATAACGGTGAGGCATTTTATAATGATAAAATGGATGTTGTTATAGACGAATTAGAACAAAAAGGTTTATTGGAATTGAGTGATGGAGCATACGTAGTTAGATTAGAGGATGATATGCCACCAGCTTTAGTTAAAAGAAGTGATGGTGCAACTTTATATATAACACGTGATTTAGCTGCAGCATTTTACAGGAAAACTAATTATAATTTTAAAGAGGCTTTATATGTAGTGGGTAATGAACAAACATTACATTTTAACCAATTAAAACTTGTGTTATCTAAAATGGGATATGATTGGAGTAATGATATTAATCATATTAGTTTTGGAATGATTTTACAAGATGGTAAAAAAATGTCAACAAGAAAAGGCAAAATAGTAAAATTACATGATGTTTTATTGGAGGCTATTGAGCTTGCAAATAAATATATTGAGGAAAGAGATCCTAATTTGAAAAATGCCGAGGAAATTAGTAGGCAAATTGGTGTAGGAGCTGTGATTTTTAATGATTTAAAAAATTTCAGAACTAGTGACATTGAGTTTAATTTAGAAGATATATTAAAGTTTGAAGGGGAAACAGGTCCTTATGTTCAATATACATTTGCAAGAATAAATTCACTTTTAAAGCATAAACTAAACATTGAAATAGATTACAATAATATTCAAATCAATGAATATATATGGAATTTAATATTTAAGTTATATAACTTTCCAGAAGTTATCATGAGATCCAAAGAGAAATATGATCCATCGATGATTGCTAAATATATTACTGATTTGGCACAAGATTTTAATAAGTTTTATGCTAGCGAAAAAATAATTGACGATAGTGATGAGTCGACACAGTTCAAATTATTGATATGTGACATTGTTGCTATTATATTAGAGGAAGGAATGCGCATATTAGGTATTGAAGCGCCTAAAACAATGTAGGAGAGGGGTTTTTATGAAGTTAGAGGAAATGACAATAGAAGAATTAGAAACACTTTCATATACGGATTTAACGTATTTAATTTTAAAAGAAAATAAACAACCAATGAATACAGCAGCTCTGTTTCAAAAAATATGTGATTTATTAGGTTATGATAAAGATTATTATACAGAATCAATTGGTGATTATTATACATCTTTAACAATTGATAAACGTTTTGTAAATTTAGAAACAAACGAATGGGATATAAGAGATCATCACTCTATAGAAGTTAATATGGATGATGATGATTTTGAAGATGATTTAATTGATGAAGACGAAGAAGATGATGATAATGATGATTTTGAAGAAGATACGGAAGAAATTGATGATAATTTTGATGAAAGTATTGATGATCTAGATGATTTAGATGATGATGAAGATGATCTTGATGAATTGGAATTTGAAGGTTTAACAATTTTACCAGAAGATGAATTGGAAGATTGAAACCTTCTTTTTATTGCATAAAAGATTGGATTATAGTATAATTTTTAATAGTAAATAAGGAGATGATTATATTATGTTAGACAGGTTAGACGTTATAGAAAAAAGGTATAATGAATTAAACGAGGAGTTAATAAAAGAAGAAAATATATCTAACATAAAAAAAATGACTGAATTATCAAAAGAACAGTCTGAAATAAAAGAAGCATATGAAGTTTACCAACAATATAAAAAAATTTTAATTGCAATTGATGATGCTAATAGTATGTTGGAAGACGAGGAATTAGGTGAACTTGCTAAAAATGAATTAATAAATTTGCAAAATGAAAAAGTCAAGTTAGAATCTGAAATTGAAATTATTTTATTGCCAAAAGATCCAAATGATAACAAAAATGTTATTATGGAAATAAGAGGAGCAGCTGGAGGAGATGAGGCAAACATTTTTGCAGGTGATTTATTTAGAATGTATTCTAAATATGCTGAAAAAAATGGGTGGGTTGTTGAAGTTATTAATGAAGAGCATGGAACTTCAGGTGGATTTTCGCAAATTGAATTTATAATTAAAGGTAATAATGTATATTCAAAATTAAAATATGAAAATGGAGCACACAGGGTTCAACGCGTGCCATCAACTGAAACTCAAGGAAGAGTACACACCTCAACAGCGACTGTATTAGCAATTCCTGAAGTTGATGAAATTGATATTGAGATTAAACAAACGGATTTAAAAATAGATGTATTTAGAAGTGGTGGTGCTGGAGGGCAATCAGTAAACACAACTGATAGTGCAGTAAGAATCACGCATTTACCTACAGGAACAGTAGTAACTTGTCAAAACGAGCGAAGTCAAATTCAAAATAGGGAAAAGGCATTACAATTATTACGTGCAAGGGTTTATGAAGAAACAATGAGAAAACAAGAAGAAGAACTTGCTGATTCAAGGCGTAGTAAGATTGGAACTGGCGATCGCTCTGAAAAAATAAGAACTTATAATTATCCTCAAAATCGTGTAACGGATCATCGTATATCATTGACACTAAAACAGTTAGATAGAATAATAGATGGTGATTTGACAGAAATTATAGAAGCATTAATAACGGAAGAACAAAAAAGGCAGTTGAGTGCTCAATGACGAATGATATCGCATATTTAAAAAAACATTTAAAAGACAATGATTTAAATAGGGCGATTAAGAGATTGGAACAAGGTGAACCTGTACAATACATAGTTGGTGATGTGAATTTTTATGGCAATATAATAAAAGTAGACCAAAATGTTTTAATACCAAGATTTGAAACTGAGGAGTTAGTTTATAAGACAATTAATTATATTAATAAATATTTTAATAAGCCAATAAAAATAGTTGATTTAGGAACAGGTAGTGCATGTATAGCAATAACTTTAAAAAAGGAATTTCCAAATTTTAATATAAGTGCTGTTGATATATCCATTGATGCTTTAAAAGTAGCAAAAGAAAACGCGAAACTTAACGAAGCAAACATTAATTTCTTTGCGGGAAATATGTTAGAACCTCTAAAAGGTAAGTTTGATTGTATTATAAGCAATCCACCATATATAAGTGCTGATGAAAAGATTATGGATATTGTAAAAAATAATGAACCACATCTTGCTTTGTATGCTAATAACAATGGACTTGAATATTATGAAATAATTTTAAAAAAAGCTAAAAGTTATTTAAATGATAAATATTTAATCGCTTTTGAAATAGGAGAAAAGCAAGCTAGTGAAATAAAAAAAATCGCACGTAAATATTTTAAAGAATCATTAATTAAAGTAGAGAAAGATATGCAAGGTAGAAATCGTTTTTTATTTATAACTAGTGTTATGTAAATTTTAAATTTTACAATTATATGAAAAATGAAAAATAAGAATATGTACATCTAAATTAATTATAATTATTTTAGAACCTATTGATTATAGGTTTTTTCTATTTATATAAAAATTCTTTCATGGTATAATTATATAGGTGGTAAAATGAATGAGTACTTAAAAGTTTTATTAGAACAATTATCATTAAGTGATAATGAATATAAATTTTTTGCACAAAGTGAATTAGTAAAAATATATTGTGATCCTCAAACAAAAAAATACGAATTTATTATAGCAAGCAATACATTCTTACCAATAAATTTATATGATAAATTTATTAAATGTTTAGAAAATTGTTTTTCCTGTGCTAATAAAGTTGAGGCAAAATTCATTGTGTCAAGTAATGGTGAGGATTTTGTAAACGATTTTTTTAAATATTTAATTGAAAAATATAGCAAGGACTACCCTTTGCTTGTATCATTCAAAGATTGCGCTTTAAAGTATGAGAATGATATACTAACGATTGAAGTTGCAAATCGTGCTGAACAAATGAGACTTGGCAGTATTAAAAAGAAAATAAATGAAGAATATGTTAAATATGGTTTTAATAATATAAAAGTGAACATTAAAATAAATGAAGCTAAATCACAGCAAATAAATGCGGAAATTGAATCTATGATTCAAAATGATATAAAGAAAATTAATGGACTAATTAAACCTAAAATAGTAAACAAAGTAATAGTAGGACAAGAAATAAAGGGAAATGTAATGTCTATTCAAAATGTGATTGCAGAAAACAACAATATAATTGTTGAAGGCCATATATTCGATATTGACTATTTTGAGTCTAGTAAATCAAATTTCAAAATTATTACATTAAAGATAACGGACTATACGGATAGTATTTATTGTAAAATTTTTACGCAAGACGAAGAACAATTTAATAGACTGAAAAATGATATACGAATAGGTAAATGGTACAAAATTAGAGGTTATAGTAAAAATGATGTATATTCTCAAGAGTTAGTTATTAATATTAGAGATGTAAATGTGTTAGATAAAGAAGATGAAGTAGTTACTGATGACGCAAAAGAAAAGAGAGTTGAACTGCATGCCCATACTTTTATGAGCCAAATGGATGGATTAATTTCTCCGTCTGATCTTGTTAATTATGCAAATAAATTAGGGCATAAATCAGTAGCTATAACTGATCATAATGGTGTTCAGTCATATCCAGAAGTATATAGAGCTATGCAAAATATAAATAAAAATTTAAAAGAAAATGAAGAACCTTTTAAAGTTCTTTTTGGTGCAGAATTAGTTATGATTAACGATCATGTTAATGTTGTTATTAGACCTTCAAATAATAAATTATTAGAAACAAAATATGTTGTTTTTGACTTTGAGACTACCGGTTTAAATGCTGGTGGTGGAGATTCAATAATTGAGGTTGGTGCAGTTAAAATATTAAACGGTGAAATAATAGATCGTTTTTCAGAATTGGTTGATCCAGGAAAACCATTGGCACCTAAAATAACGGAAATAACTAAAATCACTGATGATATGTTAAAAGGAAAATCTAAAGAAGAAGAAGTTATTAAAAGGTTTATTGATTGGTTTGGGGATTTACCATTAGTCGCTCATAATGCAAAATTTGACTTGTCATTTTTAGAAATGGCTTATTCTAAATATAATTTAGGAACATTTAACAATACCGTAATAGATACTTTAGAATTATCTAGAACTTTAGATACAAATTATAGTAGGCATAGTTTATCAGCTCTTGTTAGACGCTATAATGTTGATTTTGATGAAGAATCACATCACCGAGCTGATTATGATGCTGAGGGGACGGCTAATGTTTTTCATAAAATGCTTAAAAAATTAACTGATCAAAATTTTAATACAATAGAAGATTTAAATAAATTAGTATCAAAAGATGAAATACATAAATTTGGTTCACAGTATCACATTAATATTTTATCTAAAAATAAAACTGGTTTGAAAAATCTATTTAAAATAATAAGTTTGGCAAACACTAAATATTTATATAAAACTCCAAGAATTTTAAGAAGTGAAATAGAAAAATTAAGAGAAGGTTTATTAATTGGTAGTGGGTGTTATTTAAGTGAGGTTTTTTTAGAAGCTAAATCTAAAACTGATGAAGAATTATCTGATATTATAAAATTTTATGATTATGTAGAAATTCAACCACTTGATTGTTATGATCATTTATTACAAGGTGGTGATTTTCCTAATTCAATTGAATTAATGGAACACGTCAAGAAAATAATTAGAGTGTCTAAGGAAACAGGTGTTTTGTGTGTTGCTACTGGAGATGTCCATCATTTAAGTAAAGATGATAAGATTTATCGTGAAATTATAGTAAATCAAAATGTACCAGGCGGTGGTCGTCATCCATTAGCTAGAAGAAATATTACTTCAATCCCTAGTTATCATTTTCGAACTACTAAGGAAATGTTTGAAAACTTTAATTTTTTAAACAAAGAACTAGCACATGAAATTATTGTTCAAAATACTAATAAAATTTCTAATATGATAGAAATATATGATGTAATACCAAATACTAAGGGTATACCTTACTCACCAAAAATAAAAAATTCTGATGTAGAAGTTACTGAAATCGTTTATAACACAGCTAAGGAAATTTATGGAAATAATTTACCAAGTATTATTAAAGATAGAATTGAAAATGAATTACAAGGTATTATTGGTGGGGGTTTTGATGTTATTTATTTAATATCGCAAAAGCTTGTCAAAAAATCTAATGAAGATGGTTATATAGTTGGAAGTAGAGGGTCTGTTGGTTCTTCTTTTGTAGCAACAATGCTTGGAATAACGGAAGTAAACCCTCTGCCTGCTCATTATGTTTGTCCTAAGTGTAAATATAGTATTTTTGAAGAAAATGGTGTTAGTTTAGGTAGTGTTTATTCAAGTGGCTATGATTTGCCTAAAAAGAACTGCCTTAAATGTAAAACTAGTATGATAAGGGAAGGACAAGATATGCCATTTGCTACATTTTTAGGTTTTGATGCTGATAAGGTCCCAGATATTGATTTGAATTTTTCAGGTGAATATCAATGGAAAGCACATGAATATACAAAAGAATTATTTGGCATTGATAATGTTTATCGAGCAGGTACAATTGGTACTGTGGCTGATAAAACCGCTTTTGGGTTTGTAAAAGGATATTGTGAAGATAAAGGCATAGTAATGCGCAACGCTGAAGTTGAAAGGTTAGCTAAAGGTTGTACTGGAGTAAAAAGAACTACTGGCCAACATCCAGGTGGAATAATTGTTGTACCAGATTATATGGATATTTTTGATGTTACACCTTATCAATTTCCTGCTGATGATCCAAAATCAGCCTGGAGAACAACGCATTTTGATTATCATGCGATTGAGGAATGTTTATTAAAACTTGATATACTCGGACATGATGATCCGACAGTTTTAAAAACATTACAAGATTTATCAGGAATTGATGTTACTAAAATAAATTTATCTGATCCTGATGTAATGAAAATTTTTTCATCTCCGGAGGTGCTTGGAGTAACATCGGAACAAATTATGTGTGAAACAGGAACATTAGGTGTCCCGGAATTTGGTACTAAATTTGTAATAAGTATGTTGGAAGATACTAAACCTAAAACATTTGGTGAGTTATTAAAAATTTCGGGTTTATCTCACGGTACTGATGTATGGCTAGGAAATGCTCAAGAATTAATTAAAAACAATGTATGTGAATTTAAGGATGTTATTGGTTGTCGTGATGATATAATGGTTTATTTAACGTATAATGGAGTTTCTCCAAAAGATGCCTTTCAAATAATGGAATTTGTAAGAAGAGGTAAAGCATCTAGGGAACCGGATAAATGGCAAGAATATGTTGCTATTATGAAAGATGCAGGTATAGTTGATTGGTATATTGAATCATGTCAAAAAATAAAATATATGTTCCCCAAAGCCCATGCAGCAGCATACGTAATGAGTGCACTGAGAATTGCATGGTTTAAGGTACATCATCCTAAATATTATTACGCCGCATACTTTTCAATAAGATGTCATGATTTTTATATTGAATCAATGATTAAAGGTTATGACGCAATTAAAAGGGATATTGAAAATATAATTGAGAAAGGTTATGATGCTACAAATAAAGAATTGGCAGTTTTAGAAGTTCTCCAAGTTGCTCTTGAAGCAACAGCACGAGGTTTTAAATTTGCGAATATTGATATTGAAAAAAGTAAATCTACTCATTTTATATTATTAGATGATAAAACACTACTTCCACCATTTAGAACAGTTGATGGCTTAGGGGATATGGTTGCTAAAAGAATAGTTGAAGAAAGAAATAAAAAACCTTTTTTAAGCATTGAAGATTTACAAAAACGGGGTAAGGTAACAACAACTACTATTGAAAAATTAAGATTAATGGGGGTATTAGATCATCTTGATGAATCAAATCAATTATCCCTTTTCTAAAGCTAGCTCAGTTTATATACATATTCCGTTTTGTAAATCAATTTGTTCGTATTGTGATTTTTACAAAATTATACATAACGACAAATATATAAATGATTACTTGAATGCTCTTAGTTATGAAATTGATAAATATTATAACAATGAAATAATTGAAACAATATATATAGGAGGAGGAACACCTAATAGCTTAACTTTAACTCAATTTGAAAAATTAATAAATATTATAAAAAAATTTAATCTTTCACCTGAATTAGAGTTTACAGTTGAATTAAATATTGAACATATTGAGAGAGACTTTTTACAACTTTTATATAATAATGGCGTAAATAGATTAAGCATAGGTGTTCAAACTTTTAATCAAAAATATTTAAAATTATTGAATCGTAAGCATAATAAGCAAGAAGTATTTAAAAAAATAGAAACTGCTAAAAAAATTGGTTTTAAAAATATAAGTGTTGATTTAATGTATGGTATACCAGGACAAACATTAAAAGAAATAGAAACGGACATAAGTTATTTTATAAAACTAGACGTAAGCCATATTTCAACATACTCATTAATATTGGAACCGAGAACAAAATTATTTATTGAAAACATACAACCTATTGATGAAAATATGGAATACGAAATGTTTAAATTGATAAAGTCAAAATTAAAGCAAAGTGGTTTTGAACATTATGAAATAAGTAATTATTGTAAACCTAATTTTGAATCTAGGCATAATTTAGTATATTGGAATAATCTGGAGTATTATGGCTTTGGTATGGGTGCAAGTGGTTATATTAATAATATAAGGTATAAAAACATTACAAATATTAATAAATATATTAAATTGTATTTTAAAGATAAACAGGAGTATGTAAATAAAAAAACTAAATTAGAAAATGAATTTATTCTTGGATTTAGAAAAATTAAAGGTATTAATAAATCAGATTTTTATAAGAAATATGGATATTTCATTACAGAATTAGAAGTAATAAGAAAATTATTAAAAGAAGGGAAGTTAATTGAAAGTGAAAAATATATATATATACCCGATGAATATATATATGTATCTAATGAAATTTTAATTAATTTTATGGTGTAAAATGGAAAAGATAAATATATTTAAAACAGAAATAAACTATATTAAAAATAAACGTTTAAAAGAAAGTGCTAAAAAAATCATAAAAGGATTGCCAGATTATTTTTTTGAAATTCCAGCAAGTTCAACTGGTAAATACCATCCAAAATATGCCTTGGGTTATGGTGGTTTAGTTAGGCATACAAAAGTTGCTGTTAAATTAGCACACGAATTACTTTATAACAATAATACTTTTGGAAGCGAATTTACGGATGATGAAAAAGATATTATTATAATTTCACTGTTAATACACGATGGATTGAAATTAGGACTTAATGGAGGTAAATATACAGTTTTTGAACATCCATTATTAATATCTAATTTTGTGCTAGAAAGATATGAAGAGTTCAAATTAACACTTAATGAGGTTAATTTAATGAGTTCCATTTTAGAAACACATATGGGTGAGTGGACAACAAATTATAAAGGTGATGAAGTACTGCAAAAGCCAATGACTAAATTCCAAAAATTCGGACATTTGTGTGATTATTTGGCAAGCCGTAAGTTTATTAATGTTGAATTTGAAAATAATGAAATAATATAGGTGATATAATGAATTTAAAAATAATCGTTACAAATAACGAAACAAAAATATACGAACTATATAAAATAATGGATGAATGTGAATTGTTCCATCAAGAATTATTTGGTAATCCAATTGTAGTTAATGAATTATATTTTAATAAATTACCTAAAATAAATGAACAACGAAGATATATAGTAATAGGGGATAATTTACAATCTACAAAATCAAATGTGTTAACTTTTAATTCAAAAGACCAGTTTAGAAATAAATTATCTTTAATTAATGAAATTGTTTATATGATTTGTGACAATGATATGTATGAATTTTTTAAAGAATATTCTAAAAATATATATGTTGTTAATTTTAAAAAATATAATGATTTTAAAGTAGATGATTCAAATAAAACAAATAAAATAATATTTGAAAATAATTTTTTTAAAATGATAAAATATAGTGAGGTATAATTATGTTAGGTAAAATGATTGTAATAGAAGGTACAGATTGTTCGGGAAAGGAAACACAGACGGATTTATTGATGAAAAGATTGATAGACAATAATATTGTTATTGATAAATTTGATTTTCCTAATTATAAATCTGCCACGGGTAAAATAATTGGGGGCCCTTATTTAGGTAAGGAGTATATAGGAAAAACTTTTTTTGTAGAGGGTGCATCAAATGTAAATCCAAAAGTGGCATCACTTTATTTTGCAGCCGATAGATTATATAATATTGAACAAATAAATGAATTGTTGAAAAAAGGTGTTAACGTTATTTTGGATCGATATGTATATTCAAATATGGGACATCAAGCTGGTAAAATTAACAATAAATCCAAAAGATATGAAATGTATGAATGGATAGAAAATTTAGAGTTTGACTTGTTGCAATTACCAAAACCAGATATTTGCATATTTTTACACTTGCCATATAAATTTTCTAATAAATTAAAAGGAAAAAGACAAGAAAAACCTGATGGGCATGAACAAAGTGAGGAACATTTAAAAAATGCTGAAAAAGCATATATTGAGATAGCAAATAAATATAATTTCAAAACTATAAAATGTTATAAAAAGAATGAAATACGTACGATAGATAGTATAAATGAAGAATTATATGAATATGTAATTAAATGTTTAAAACCATAATTAATGG
This sequence comes from uncultured Muribaculaceae bacterium, assembly GCA_964587565.1. GTDB lineage: Bacteria > Bacillota_I > Bacilli_A > RF39 > UBA660 > DUPI01. The sequence goes on along the minus strand of CAZPLK010000007.1, from coordinate 33,014 downwards.
TTTTTTTCATATGATTAACTAGGTGATATAATGTTTAATTTGATAGCCCATCGCGGTAATAATAATCATATGTATGCTGAAAATAGTTTGGAGGCAATACTTAGTTCATTAGACGAAAGTTATATCAATGGAGTTGAATTTGACGTAAGATTAACTAAAGATAATCAATTAGTTGTTATTCATGACTTTACTATAAATAGAACTAGTAATGGGCATGGAATTGTTAAAAATCTAACTTTGAAAGAATTAAGACAGTATACTTTTGGTAATAAAAGTCACACTTATAAAATTTTCACACTTAATGATATATTAAAAAGTATAAAAAGTAATAAAATAATTATTATAGAATTAAAAAATGAAGTGGGTAGTATTGAGTTAATAGTTAAAAAGGTTGTACGAATCATTAAAAAATATAAAAATTTAAATATATACTTAACGAGTTTTAGTAAAAAAATAACTTATTATATAAAGAAAAACTATCCGATTTATAATGTAGGCTTAGCACCTATGTTTATAACTAAAAATTATAATTTTGATGAACAATATGATGCTTATTTTATTAATTATAATTTTTTTAAAAAATATAAAACTATAAAACCATTATTTTTTTGGACTGTAAACGATATTAATTTTTTTAAAAATAAAATAAAATTAATTTCTAAAACTATGTTTTTTATAACTGATAAAGCATATTTAATAGGCCAAAAATATAAGAGCATTAATTTTGATTAAAGGCATTAACTTTTTCAGTAATTATAACCGATTTACTACTGTTATTATTTATAATATCAATAACTTCTTGTTGATGTTTTCTTGGTATCATAATCATTAATACAGACTTTTTATTATTCCCACTATGTCCTTTTAATACTGTAAATTTATATTTTTTTAAGTTATTAATGACTTTTTTGCTATCACTGTTATTAATAACAACAGTTAGCATATTATTACCAATTGCTAACCTTTCTTCAATAAAACTACCAGTGTATGACCCAATAAATGAACCAAAAGCTAAAAAAAATATTTTCAAAGGATCTTTTGCAATATTTACTACAACTACCCCTGTTACAAGAGCCCAAACTAATGTAATTACAAATTGTAAAACAGCACCAAGAGTTTTTTTTCCATTAGCAACAACTATTAATCTTAAAGTACTTAACGCGTTTTCAATTATTTTAGATATAAATATCATAAAATATAAAATGATTTTCATAATTTCCACCCATTCTTAATACTAATATTATTTTGCGGATGTTTTAATATATTATGATTATTTTTTAAATGAAAAAAATTGTAATAACTTATTATCTTTGATATAATGAAATAGATATAAAATATAAAGATAGGAGGTAACAATGGAAAAATATATACCAGATGTATATCAAAAAAGCATATATACTATCGATTATCTTAAACTAGCTAATCGTGGTATTAAATGTCTACTTTTTGACCTTGACAATACATTGTCTCCGGTTAGTATCAAAAAAGCAAACGAAAAAACAAAAGATTTATTTAAGGAGCTTAATGAAAAGGGATTTGATATATATTTATTTTCAAACAGTCCAAGATCGCGAGTGAGGGTATTTGCAAAAGATTTAAATGTTGATTTTGTATCATCAGCAAAAAAACCATTAAAGAAAAATTTTAAGAAACTTCTTTATGAAAAAGATTACAATGAAAGTCAAGTGGCTATTATAGGAGATCAAATTTTAACCGATATATTAGGTGGTAATTTAATTGGAATTACGACAGTTTTAGTTAATCCGATTAGCCAAAGAGATTTTTTTATAACAAAGTTTTCAAGATTAATAGAAAGAAGAATAATGAGGAAATTAAGACAGCTTGACTTGTTTACGTTAGGAAAATATTATGATTAAAAAATGTATAGGTTGTGGGGTAAGATTACAAAATTGTATAAAAGATGAAAAGGGATATATTAAGAATTTAGACAAAGAGATGTGCGAAAGATGTTTCAGAATACAACATTATAATGAATATAAAATAATTGAAGCTGATAACGATGAATTCCTTAATATATTAAAAGATGTTAATAAAACAAAAGACTTAGTTTTGTTATTAATAGATATATTTAATATACCTTCTAACTTAGAACTTATAAAGCAATATATAAATAATGATATTATTTTAATAATAACAAAATATGATTTGTTAAAACCATATTTAAACGAAGATAAGCTGATAAATTATATAAATCAATTAAGTTTTAATAATGTATTTACTTTAGTTATTAGTAGTGAAAAAAATTATAATTTAGATTTGTTGTTTAATATGATAAATAAATATAAAAAATCATCTAATGTTTACGTAATTGGTAATACAAATGTTGGCAAATCGACAATGATTAATAAAATAATATATAATTATACAAATTTTAAAAGTAACATAACAACTAGTCAATTACCATCTACAACATTAAACAATTTGGAAATTAAAATTAATGATAATTTAACATTGATTGATACACCTGGAATATTAGATCAGTACAACATCATTAATTATGTAAAAACTGATGAAATACATAAAATAGTACCTAAAACTACTGTTAATCCGAAAACATATCAAATAAAGGTACCACAAACAATAAAAATCGATGATTATGCATATATTTATTTTCAAGAGGTTAATGATGTTACAATATACGCATCTAATAGATTAACAATAAGTAGAGTTTATAAAAATATAAATGCAAACAACTTTAAAAAACATGTCATAAATATCCCATCAAATCATGATTTGATAATTAATGGGTTGTGTTTTATGAAAGTGAAAAAAGGTACTAAATTAATAATTTATACTTTAAAAGATGTAAGTGTTTATGTTAGAAAAAGTTTAATATAAAAGATAGGGGTGCTTCATGCTAGGGAATATAATTGGAATTGAAGGAAATATTGTTACAATAAATATTACTGCTGATTTAAATAAACTAGGTAATATAGTAAATTCTTATGTTAATGTTGGCCATGATGACATACAAATTATTGGTGAAATATTTAAGTTAAAAGGAAATATCGCACATATAAATTTGTTGGGTGAAATAGTAAATGAAAAATTCGTCTATGGTGTAATTAAAAAACCATCATTTTCTGCAAAAGTTACATTAATTAAAAAAGATAATATGAATCAAATTATTGGGAAAGAAAGTTTTGATACTAAAGATAATTTGTTTTTAGGTATGAGTCCAGTGTTTCCTAATATTAAAATAGGTGTAAATATAAATGATTTTTTTAGCAATCACTTTGCTATTTTTGGTTCTACTGGAAGTGGTAAATCTTGTAGTGTTGCTAGAATTTTTCAAAATTTATTTGAACAGGAAAACTCTTTAGCTTATAGAGCAAGTATATTTATATTTGATGCTTATGGTGAATATCATAATGCCTTTAGCAATTTGCACAATAAAAACCATAACATAAATTTTAAAACGTATACAACTAGATTAAAGTTTAGTGAAACTGAAATTATTAGAATTCCATTATGGTTATTAGATGTTGATGACCTTGCGCTTTTGTTAGGTGCTGAAAAACATTCGCAATTGCCAATTATAGAACAAGCATTAAAATTAGTTACCATTTTTGGACAAGATGAAGAACTTGTTTTAAAGCATAAAAATGACATTATTGCTAGAGCGTTATTAGATATATTAGCTAGTGGGCGCCCACCGGTTCAAATTAGAGACCAAATAATTTCTGTGTTAACTCATTATAATACTAGAGAATTAAACTTAGAAACAGAAGTATTTCAGCCTGGATATACAAGGCCATTAAAACATTTATTTATTATTGATTCATCGGGCAAAATGCGTGAAATGGAATTAATTACATCTTTTTTTGAAAAGTTTTTAAAAAAAGATTTAGAATTATCACTACCCGATGGAAGTTTTGAATATAATTTACATGATTTGAAAGTAGCATTTGATTTTGCATTAATATCTGAAGGAATCTTGAAAAGTGATCGCATTTATGATGATTCAAATGTTTTAAAAGTACGTTTAAACTCATTGATTAATAGTGATTACAGTGCCTATTTTGATTATCCTGAATATATAAGCAGAGGACATTATATTAAGAAAATATTAACAGCACACAATGGAAAAAAGGCACAAATAGTTAATTTTAATATTAGTCATGTAGATGATAGGCTAGCTAAAAATTTAGTAAAGATATATTCGAAGTTATTATATGATTATTCAAAGGATATGGAAAGAAGAGGGACTCTTCCATTTCATATTATTTTAGAAGAAGCACATAGATATGTACAAGAAGATAATGATATAAAACTTCTAGGTTATAATATTTTTGAAAGAATTACTAAAGAAGGTCGTAAATACGGTGTGTTGCTTGGTCTAATTTCACAAAGACCATCAGAGTTATCTGAAACAACATTATCGCAATGTAGTAACTTTTTAATTTTTAGAATGCTACATCCAAAAGATATTTCATATATTAGAGAGATGTTACCAAATATTACAGATGAAACAGTCAAAAATTTAAGAATTTTACAACCTGGTATATGTATTGCGTTTGGTTTAGGATTTAATGTACCTTCAATGATAAAGTTTAAAATGCCTAATCCGGAACCAGAAAGTAGTAGTGCTGATATAATAAATACATGGTTTGTGAATATAAGAAAATAATAAAAGCCCATATAATTATATGGGCTTTTTAATTGTAATTATATATGGTGCGAATTCGTTGTCACTATTTTTGAAAAAATCTATTTTATAATTTTTAAGTTTTTTAATGTAATCATTTAAATACATATGTTCCTTATAACCTTCGTTATGTCCTGGGTATACGGTAATAATAATGATGCCTTTATTATTTAATAAAAGTAATGATTTATTAATTGCTTTAATAGTTGTTTTGTAATTGGTAGTAATATTTTTATTTCCACCAGGTAAATACCCTAAATTAAAATTAATTAAACTAATTTTATTTTTGTATTCATTTAAAATCAAATCAACATTTTTATGATTTTCTAAAAATAATTTATAATTAGCTTTATTATTACTATTTAATAATGTTGATGTATTTTTAATTGCCTCTTGTTGTATATCAAAACCAAAAACAAAACCTTTATGCACTATATTGGTCAAAAACAAAGTATCTTTACCATTGCCAACTGTAGCATCAATAACTAAATCATTGTCTTTTAAATTACTGATCATAATTTGCTTCACTTTATTTAAAATTGACAATTTGAACCCTTGATAAGTTTTTCTTTTAACTAATTCTTTATCTATGGCGTTTAACACTCCGAATTTTTTAACAAGCCAATTAGGTTCAATTAAATCTTGTGTATTTGGATCACCTGTAATTCTATGAATAACAATGTTTGGTCTTAATATTTCTAATTGGTCACATACTATTTTTACGTATTCATTTTTTGTTAATACTTTAAATTTATTTTTATTGTATAAATTGACTAAAGGTGTATCCTTTAATATATGAAGCATATGAATTTTTATGCCATTGATAGGTAGTTTATTTAAATATTTAACAGTACTTAACATCATTTCTTCTGTTTCATAAGGAAGGCCATTTATTATATGAACTACAACTTCTATATTCCTCTTATTTAATTTGTACACCATTTCTTCAAAACACTTAAGAGTATGGCATCGGTTGATAAGTTTAGAAGTGCTTTCATGAATTGTTTGTAGACCTAGTTCAATAGTTAAAAACGTTTTACGGTTTAATTCTTCTAAATAATTTAAAACTTCATTACTAATTGCATCAGGTCTTGTTGCTATGGATAAACCAACAACATTATCTAATTTTAATATTGATTCATATTTTTCTTTTAATACATCAAGTGGAGCATGAGTATTAGTTCTTGCCTGAAAATAACCAATATATTTAGCTTTTGGCCATTTGTTGTGTAGTTTAGTTTTAATATCATTGAATTGTTTAGGTAAGGTATCATTAATATTGCCAGCAAAATCTCCGCTTCCTAATTTGGAACAATAAATACAACCACCATGTCCAACTGTTCCATCAATATTAGGGCAAGAGAAGCCAGCATTTAAGCTTACCTTAAAAACTTTAGATTTAAACTTTTCTTTATAAAAATAATCTAAAGTGTAATACCTTTTGTTATTATTTGAATATTTATATAAATTCATAACATATCTCCTTTTTGCTTATTAATTATAACAATTTTAGTATTAAAAGTAAATTTTATATGTAACGATTACTTGTTATTAGTTTAATTTAGTAGGTTAAGTTCATTATTTTTTAAAATACCCTTTTTAAACTTCTAAAAACTTGATATAATTATAATGGTGATAATATGAATAAGACTAAAATAATAGCAACAATAGGACCATCAAGTTGTAATAAAGAAACAATTAAAGAATTAATGTTAAGTGGGATGGATGTTGTAAGACTTAATTTAAGCCATGCTGATTACTCATTTTGTATGGATGTTATAAATTGTGTTAATGAGTTAAATGATGAATTAAAAATGAATGTTGCTATTATGTTAGATACAGAAGGGCCAGAAATAAGAGCTGGAAGATTTATTAATGGAGAGGCGAAGCTTCACAAGGGGGAAATGATAAAAATTATAAAAGAAGAAGTGATAGGAGATAAAAATGCTTTTTCAATAAACATGCCTCAAATTATAGATAGTGTAAAACATAATACAATAGTGAAATTAGATGATGGACGTATTGAATTAAAGGTTGTCGATAAAACTGATGATTATTTAATGTGTGAAGTATTAAATAATGGTATAATGCGTAGTGGAAAAAGCATTAGCATGGAGCACTCAAAAGTCAACATTCCTTTTATTAGTAAGAAGGACCGAGAAGATATAAAATTTGCTAATATGATGAATATTGATTTTTTAGCTCTTTCATTCGTATCTAGCAGTGAGGATATATTGGAAGTAAATGATTTATTAATTGAGCTTGAAAATGACCATATGAGTATTATTGCAAAAATTGAAAATGAACGTTCGATTGAAGAAATTGATGAAATTATTAAGGTTAGTGACGGAGTAATGATTGCACGAGGTGATTTAGGAGTTGAAATACCACTTGAAAGAATACCGAGTGTTCAAAAACTAATAATAAGTAAGTGTCATTTAAAAGGTAAAATTAGTATTGTAGCCACTGAATTATTATCATCTATGGAAAAAACATTAAGACCAACAAGGGCAGAGGTAAGCGATATTGCTAATGCTGTTTTAGATGGGGTTGATGCTGTAATGCTAAGTGGTGAAACAACTGTTGGAAAACACCCTGTTTTAGCTTTACAAACTATGGAAAAGGTTATAAAATCGGCTGAGGAGAATATTGATTATGTTGACTTATTAAGTAAAGCCATGAGGACAGAAAAGCAAGATATAACGGGTTTGATTGCTTATAGTGTTGCTGATTGTGCGAATAGATTAGGGGCTAAAACAATAGTTGTCCCAACTATTAGTGGACATACAGCAAAAAAAATGAGTCGCTTTCGTCCATCATGCCCAATTTTGGCGATTTCCCCTGATATTAACACAGTTAAAAGTTTAGCACTTAATTTTGGTATATACGCTCAAAAAATAGATGAACTAAATTCGTTTGATAAAATTATTAACATTTCTGTTAAAAAAGCAGTGGAGGAATTTGATTTGCAAATGAATGATAAAGTTATTATAACCGGGGGATATCCTTTAAAAGATGTTAAACATACTAATTTTATGAAAATAGAGGAAATATAAAAGAATAAAGGTGATTTCATGTATAAATTAGGTGAACAATTCCAAATTGATTATGAAAATATTATGACGAATGAAAAAAGTATTATTCAAGGTGAAAAATATCGTATTACTATTTTAACAGAAAGATTAATAAGACTTGAATATAATGAAGATGGTATTTTTGAAAATCGTCCTACTAAATTAGTTTGGAATCGTAATTTTGAGGTACCTCAATTTAAAATTAAAGAAGATGAAAAGTATTTAGAAGTAACTACCAAATACTTTAAACTTTCTTATGTAAAAGAACGAAAATATTATGGTGGGAGATTAAATCCAACATCTAATTTAAAAGTAGAGCTTTTAAATAGTGATCGTTATTGGTATTATGGTCACCCAGAAGTAAGAAATTTTGGGGCCCCTAAAAACCACTTATCTACTAAACGCTGGAAATATGATTTTGAAAAAGGACTCTATTCAGTTGAGGGATTTGCAAGCTTAGATGATAGTGATTCAAAAGTTATTAGTCCAAATGGAGTAATAATGGAAAAAGAAAATAAAGGCATAGATATATATTTGTTTATGTATTTAAATGATTATCAATTATGTTTACAAGATTATTATAAGTTAACTGGATATCCCGCACTTATTCCAAGATACGCTTTAGGTAATTGGTGGAGTAGAAATAAAGATTATAACGATGAAACGTTAAAGGAATTAATTGATAATTTTTACTATAAGGAAGTTCCGATATCAATAGTGCTACTAAATGAAGAGTGGCATTTAAATAGATATAATAACATAGATAACATTAAAAGTGGCTTTACTTTTAATAAAGAAAAGTTTAAACAACCGTATGAAATGATATCTTATTTACATTCAAAAGGTATTAGAGTTGGCCTAAATATTAATCCAACACAAGGGATTTATCCATATGAAGAATATTATGAAAATGCTAAAAAGTATTTAACACCTGATGATAATGGTGTAATACCTTTTAATGCATTAGACCCAAAATTTATTGATGTTTATTTAAAAATAATGGTTCATCCACTTGATGCTTTAGATGTCGATTTTTATTGGATTGATACTAATCCAACTATTAATAAAATTAACAGCTTTATATTAAACCACTATCACTTTTATGATATGAAAAGAAATTACAAAAGAAGACCAATGATTTTATCTAACAATCCTAATATCGCACCACATAGATATCCTGTTTTGTATTCTGGAAAAACTCTGGTTGATTGGAATACATTAAAATTAATACCATTTTTTAATGGAAGTGCTACAAATATAGGTGTTGCCTGGTGGAGTCACGATATAGGGGGATATTATAAAGGGATAGAAGATAGTGAGTTATATACAAGATTTGTACAATTGGGTGTTTTTAGTCCAATTTTGAAATTTGGGAGCGAAAAAGGTAAATATTATAAAAGAGAACCATGGAGATGGGGGATTAAAACATATAGTGTTGTTAAAGATTATTTAACACTAAGGCATAAATTAATTCCTTACTTATATTCTGAAGCATATAAATATCATAAAGAAGGAAAATTTATAATTGAACCAATATATTATAGATATAAAGAGATGTACGATGATGTGTTATATAGAAATCAGTATTATTTAGGTAGTGAATTTTTTATATCACCTATTATTACGAAAAAAAACAATTTAATGAATAGAGTAATTCATAGGTTTTATATACCTGATGGGGTATGGTATGATTTTGTAACAGGTAAAAAGTTTCCAGGAGGTAGGAATTATGTTTCATTTTTTAGAGATGAAGATTACCCCGTGTTTGTTAAAGCAGGTTCAATAATTCCTCTTAGTAATGATAATAACTTATTTGATACAACTCCCCCTAAAAATATGGAAATTCAAATATTTCCAGGGAGAAGTAATTTATATCAATTATACGAAGATGATGGAATGAGTGATTTATATAATAAAGGATTTTATATCAAAACAAATATAGATTATAATTATTTACTAAATAACTATACGGTCATTATTAGGGCAATAGAGGGTAAAAGTGAAATAATCCCGAAGTTTAGAAATTATAAAATACGATTTAGAAACACTAAACAAGCTGATGAAGTTATTACGTATGTAAATGATATGCCAATAAGAAACAAACATTATACTGAAGGACCTGATTTTATTGTTGAAGTAAAAGACGTAACAACAATTGGACAATTAACAGTTAATTGTAAAGGAAAAGATATTGAAATTGATGCCCTTAGATTAATTAATGATGATATTGAAGATATAATATCAGATTTAACAATTGAAACGGAATTAAAAGAAAAAATTGATGAAGTGATTTTTTCGGATTTAACAATTAAAAAGAAAAGGATAGGAATAAGAAAACTTAGAAATAAAGGATTAGAAAGAAGATTTGTAAGGTTATTCTTAAAATTACTTGAATATATTGATCAAGTGTAATATAATAATATAAATTAAAAACTGTGAGAAAGAGTAGTAGCAATAAATTTGTTTTATAGAGAAGAAGTGGTTGGTGCAAACTTTAAACAAATTATTGTGAACTTGCTTTTGAGTTCCTTCGGGCGTTTAATTTGCGTTAAAAATATAAGAGCATAAAATATTATGAATTAAGGTGGTACCGCGATTATTCGTCCTTAAATTATAATATTTTTTATTTATAAGAAATATAGGTGATACAATGGAAATGCAAATATTTATTTTTACTTTTATAATTATTTACTTATTATATTTTTTTACAATTATTATGCGAACTAATAGTCAAAATAAATTTACAAAAAGTTTAGAAATAACTTATTTAATTAATCGATATAATATCAATATCGAAAAATTAAACTATAAACGACTCATGCATATTATCGCACTCGCAAACTCATTAATTATTTCTGTTACTTTTTTAGTAACAAACTTTATAAATAGATTAATATTTAAATTGATAATTGGTTTTATAATTTTAATAGTTTTAGAAATTTTAGTTTATCATATGATTGGAAAAATTTATCAAATAAAAGAAAGAGGTAATAAAAATGTATAATTTTCAAAAGATAGAAAAAAAATGGCAAAAAATATGGGATGAAGAAAAAGCCTTCCGGGCTATAACAGGAAGTAGTAAACCAAAATATTATTATTTAGTAGAATTTCCGTATCCATCTGGAAGTGGTCTTCATGTAGGCCATGTTCGTAGTTATACAGCACATGATGCTATGGCAAGAAAAAAGAGAATGCAAGGGTATAATGTTTTATTTCCGATGGGATGGGATTCATTTGGAGCTCCTGCCGAACAATACGCGATAGATAATAATATTCATCCGAAAGAGGCAGTTGAAGAAAATGTAAAGGTGTTTAAAAGTCAAATTCAAAACTTAGGTATATCATTTGATTGGGAACGCGAAATAGCAACTACTGATCCAAGTTATTACAAGTGGACCCAATGGCAGTTTCAAAAGTTTTTTGAACACGATATGGCTTACAAGGCTAAAACCTTAGTAAATTGGTGTACAAATTGTAAAACTGTATTATCAAACGAAGATGCAGCGGGTGGTGTTTGTGAAAGATGTAATAACTCAGTTATTCAAAAAGAACAAGAACAGTGGATGTTAAAAATGAAAGATTATGCACAAGATTTATTAGATGGTCTTGATGATACCGACTATTCGCAAAGAGTTAAACAGGCCCAAATAGAGTGGATTAAGAGAAGTGAAGGAATAGAAATAAATTTTAAAGTTAAACAAGTAGATGAAGTGATTAAAGTATTTACAACAAGAGCTGATACTATATATGGTTCTACATTTTTAGTGATATCGCCTGAACATTATTTAATAGATAATTATAAAGAAAAAATAGAAAATTATGATGAGTTAGTAAATTATAAATTAGAGGCACAAAGGAAAACAGAGTTTGAAAGAACGCAAATAAATAATGATAAAACTGGTGTTAAAATTGTTGGGTTATCTGCAATTAATCCTCTAAGTAAAAAAGAAATTCCAATTTTTATTTCGGATTATGTTATGATGAATTATGGTACTGGTGCAATAATGGCTGTGCCTGCTCATGATGAGCGAGATTATGAGTTTGCACAAAAGTATTCATTACCAATTATACCTGTTATAAAGGGTGGTAATGTAGAAAAGATACCGTATTTAGGTGATGGTATTCATGTAAATTCTGAAATTATTAATGGTATGAACACAGAAGAAGCTATTAAAACAATTAATCAATATGTTGAAAAAAATCATATTGGTAAAGTTACTGTTAATTACAAACTACAAGATTGGGTATTTTCCCGTCAAAGATTTTGGGGTGAACCAATACCTTTAATTTTTAATGAAAAAGATGGATGGAAAATCGCACAGCAATTACCTGTTTTACTACCCGACACTGTTGATTATAAGCCTACTGATGACGGAAAAAGTCCGTTATCTAATATTAGTGAATTTGTTTATGTAAAAGATGAAAACGGAGTAGACTCTATTAGAGAAACTGATACTATGCCAAATTGGGCAGGCTCTTCATGGTATTGGTTAAGATTTATGGATCCTCATAATGATAAAGAATTTGTTTCAAAAGAAGCATTAGAATATTGGGGACAAGTAGATTGGTATAACGGTGGTATGGAACATGCTGCCAGACATTTATTATATGCTAGATTTTGGAATCATTTTTTATATAACATTGGACTTGTTCCACATAAAGAACCGTTTAAAAAACGAGTTGCTCACGGCATGATACTAGGTGAAGGTGGAGTGAAAATGAGCAAATCAATAGGTAATGTGATTAATCCTGATGATATGGTTGAACTTTATGGTGCTGATTCTTTAAGAGTATATGAACTTTTTATTGGAGATTATGAAAAAGAGGTTACATGGAGTGAACAAGGATTAAATGGTGCTTTTAGATTTTTAAATAGAGTATACAAAATAAAAGATAATTTAAATAATGAATATCAATATAGTGAAAGTTTAGAGCCGTTAATCCATCAAACAATTAAAAAGGTAACAGATGATATAGATAATATGAAATATAATACTGCTGTTTCTTCTTTGATGATATTATTAAATGAGATGGAAAAAGAAAATGGAATTAGTAAAAAAGATTTAAGGACCTTTTTATTATTATTAAATCCATTTGCACCACATATTACTGAAGAAATAAATGAAATGTGCAAACTAGGTAAACCAATATATATATCTAAATGGCCAGAATATGACCAAACAAAAGTTATTGCTTCTGAATATGAAATGGTAGTTCAAGTTAATGGCAGGGTAAGAGGAAAAACAATTATGCCTATAAATGCTTCGAAAGAACAAATGAAATTAGAAGCACAAAAAATTGATAATGTAATAAGGCATGTTGAAGGCAAGGAAATAGTGAAAATAATTACTATTCCGGATAAAATGGTTAATATAGTTGTAAAATAAACCCTCGGGTTTATTTTTTTTATTCTTTTTGATATAATTATACCGAGGTAAAAATATGGATTTATACAAATATGAAAAAGAATTATATAACAAAGGTATTAAAAATATAGGTGGTGTAGATGAGGTCGGAAGAGGCCCTTTGATTGGACCTGTTGTAGCAGCTTGCGTTATTCTTCCGAAAAATTTTATTTTAGAGGGTTTAACGGACTCTAAAAAGATAAGTGAGAAAAAACGAAATTTATTTTATAATTATATTATTGAACACTGTACCGCATATGGAATTGGAATAGTAAAGGCAGAAGAAATTGATGAAATTAATATATTAGAAGCGTCAAAAAAGGCAATGAAATTAGCTATTGAATGTGTACAAAACAAAATTTACATCGAACATGTTTTAATAGACGCTATGGAGTTAAATTTAAATATACCATCAACATCAATAATTAAAGGAGATGCTAAAAGTATTAGTATAGCTGCTGCAAGTATAGTGGCTAAAGTAACTCGTGATAAAATGATGTACGATTTAGATAAAAAACATCCTGAGTATGGTTTTAAAAATCACAAAGGATATCCAACTAAAAGGCATATTGAAGCAATAAATAAATATGGACTAATAAAAGGATATAGAAAATCATATGGTCCAATTAAGGAGGTTTTATGGAAATTAAAAAAATAGTAGTAGGTGAATTAGCTACAAATTGTTATATATTAAAAAAAGGAAACCAATGTTTAATAGTAGATCCTGGTAGTAATTATTCTAAAATTATTGATTGTGTGGGTGATGCTAAAATATGTGGAATACTAATAACTCACGCTCATTTTGATCATGTAGGTGCATTGAGTCAATTAAAAGAAAAACATAATTGCAAAGTTTATAACTACAATATGTTAGAAGAAAAAAAATATAAAATTTGTAATTTTGAATTTGAAGTTATTTTTACCCCAGGTCACACTAGTGATTCTGTTTCATATTATTTTAATGAAAAACATTTATTTACAGGTGATTTTTTATTTAAAGGCACAATTGGAAGATATGATCTACCAACTGGGGATTATAATATATTAATGGATAGTTTAGATAAAATAAAACAAATAAAGCCTTCCACTATAATTTATCCAGGACACGGTGAGTTAACAACATTAAAAGATGAATTAAAAAATAATACTTATTTAAATCGCTAATGCGATTTTTTTTTACCATAATTGCCCATAAAATTGTTGAATTATTAACATAATCATTTAGTAAAATGAAATATAAGAGGAGGTGATATATAAGAAATGAATTGTAAGAAGTACTTTAAAGAGTACATTAACACTCCTAAAATGTGAAAGGATGTGATATATGATAGCAAAAAAAATTTAGTAGTGATATACTAAATATAGAGGTGTAATTATGTATGTAATTTGTTTGGTTGAAGATGAAAAGGATTTGAATGACTTAATTAAATCTTACTTAAAACGCGAAAACTATGAAGTGGTTAACTTTTACAATGGAGAAGACGCGATTGATTATGTAGGAGAAAAAGTACATTTATGGATCCTTGATATTATGTTAGGTGGAACAATTAGTGGTTATGACATAATAAAAAAAATAAGGAAAGAAGATCCCAATGTTCCAGTAATATTCACATCTGCTAGGGATCAAGATTTAGATAAAATTATTGGTCTTGAACTAGGAAGTGATGATTATGTCACTAAACCATATTCACCTAAAGAACTAATTTTAAGAGTAAATAACATAATTAAAAGAGTGTATGTAAAAAATACAAGTAAAGTACATTATGAAACATATGAAATAGATGTTGATAAAAGAACTGTGTCGGAAAATGATTGTGAAATTAATTTAACCTCATTAGAATTTGATATGTTAATGATGTTTGTTGAAAACCTTAATAAATCATTTAAACGTGAACAAATTATTAAAAATGTATGGGGTGAAGATTATTTCGGAAGCGACCGGGTAGTAGATGATTTAATAAGAAGATTAAGAAAAAAGATGCCGAATATTAAAATCAAAACAATTTATGGTTACGGATATAGGTTAACATGAAATTTATTAAAAACAATTTAATAAATCAGTTAGTATCTATTGGTATCTTTGTATTTGTTATAATGTTTCTTACACTTGGTATCTTTTTACCAAAATCGATGGTACCGATTTATGAAGGGCATATATATAATTATTTAAAACAGCCACTCAGTTTAATTAGTTCAAACATAGATAATGAAAACATTATTGATAATGTAGCATATTTATGCATTCACTCCCATGAAGACATATTTGTTTCCGATAATTTAAATAATATAATTCCAGTCGAACCAAAACAAATTATTAACAATATAAAATCGGAGTACGGTAAGTTTGTGTATCTTGGTAAAAAATATTACTATTATACCTCTGATAGTAATGGTATTACCAAGATCGCGCTTACTGATAGTACTTATATAACTCAAATGAAAAAAGATGTAGTAAATACTATATTTCCAATTCTTTTTATAACCTTTTTAGTAATTATTAGTTCAATGACCCTATGGGCTAGTAATTTAGTACTTAAAATAAAACATCTAAAAAACAAGGTTGACAATTTAGATAATGATGAATATACAGAAAGCTACCAATTTAAAGAAAATGATGAATTAAGTGTATTATCAAGAGCAATCGATGATATGCATCAAACATTATGTAAGCAAGAAGAATATAAAAGCCAAATGTATCAAAGTATATCTCATGATTTGAAAACTCCATTAACTGTTATTAAATCTTATATAGAAGCTATCGAAGATGGTGTTGAAGATAAAAATAAAGGAAAGTTTATAATAAAAGAACAGTTACAAAAATTAGAAAATAAGGTAGAATCATTATTATACTTAAACAAATTAAACTATATGAAAGAAATTAAAAAATTTGAAAATAAGCAAGTTGATCTTTCAAAAATAGTAAAAAATTCAATAGAAAAATTTAAATTCGAACGCTCTGATATAAAGTGGAAAGTTATAATTAATGATAAAAAAACTAAATATAAAGGTACTGAAGATATTTGGGAAGCAATAATTGATAATATGCTCCAAAATTTTATAAGATATGCCGATGAAAAGGTTGAAATAACTTTTAAAAACAATAAAATTATATTTTATAATGATGGTCCTAATATTGATGAAAATATATTAAATACTTTATTCACTCCTTATGAAAAAGGTATTAAAGGACAATTTGGTTTAGGTTTATCCATTATTAAAAAATCACTCCACTTAATTGGTTATCAAATTGTTGTTTGTAATGAAAAAAAAGGTGTTACATTTACAATATATTAAAAGTTGTTTATTATTAAACAACTTTTTTAAATGTATTATAGACATTATTACTTTTTTTTAATATAATGGTTTTAGGACGGTGTATTATGCGAGTTATAAAAATTATAATATGTATAATGATTGCTTTTTTAATTATTGGTTGTCAATCTAAAAAAACAAAATATATGGAAGAAAAGATTAATGATTATATAAGACAAATTTCAAATCTTAAAGAAAAGGTTGCTAATTTGGAAGAAGATAAAAAAGAGTTGCTTGATAAATTAGAAAAATATGATCCCGTAATTAAAGAAAAAGGGGAATGTACTTTTATTAAAACATATAATATTGTTGATATATTAAGATATCAATCAACTGATAATTTATTTCAGTTTGTAATTTTAGATCAATTTGAAATCAACAAACCCTTTATTGTTAGTTTAACTAAGGATCAAGTATCTAAATTAGAAAAAAATAAAAATTATGAATTCACTTTTAGTGGTAACCGGAAAAACAAAGCAAAAGAATATTATGAATTATTTGAAAATTATCAAATTGATGATATTAGGATTACTAATAAAATCGGTCTTGACCAATTGCAAGAGTCTTGTACGTAGTTAAAGGATGTTTAATAACGTCCTTTTTACATTCAGTTTTATAGTAATTTAGTATTGTTTGTATTGTAGACAACATCTATTTATAACAAAAAAGTTAATTCGCTTAGAATTAACTTTAATTATATGTATGCCGAATTAACTCGACTAATTTACTATTGGAGCGGATGATGAGAATCGAACTCACGCATTCAGCTTGGAAGGCTGAGGTTCTACCACTAAACTACATCCGCAATTAAGTTCAATTATAATTATACTATTTTTTAGTAAAATGTCAATACTTTTATTATAATTAATTGATAATTCCTCTTTTATATTAATATTTTTTTGTTTGATATAAGTAAATATTAATACGGTTATTAAAATACAAAAATTAATTTAATTGTTCTTTATTTTATTATATAACATATAATGTAATGTAGAAAAAGGAGGAATAACATATATGGAAACACTTAAAGTTTCATCTAAATCAAATCCAAATTCAGTTGCGGGAGCTTTAGCTAATGTATTTAGGGAAAAAGGAACAGTAGAAATACAGGCAATAGGAGCGGGTGCTTTAAATCAAGCAATTAAAGCCATTGCCATAGCTAGAGGGTTTGTAGCACCTAGTGGTAAAAACTTAGTGTGTATACCTGCATTTACCGATGTTGTAATTGAAGGTGAAGAAAGAACTGCAATAAAGTTGATTGTTGAATCAAAATAAAATTAACTAACTAAAAACAATAAAATTTGATACAATTATATTAGTGAAATAATAAATAAACTTATAATTAAATCGTAATTATTTAGAAAGGAATTAAGATAATGCTTAAAAACAATAAAACTGATGAAGAGTTACAAATAATTTATAAGCCAATACCTACAGAAGAAAATATTGAGTATGTTTTTCAAAAGATAGTTGTATCGTTGATATTTTCTAAAGGATTTAATAAATATAGTGAATCAGCAAAAGATTTTGAAAAATTGTTAAATACCGTAATAAGTTGGTTAGAAATATATTCAAATAGTAAAAAATTAAAACATATACAATTTAATGATTTTAAAAATGTAAAAGATATTCTTTTTAACTTAGATGAGAAGTATATGTTAGTAGAGGAATGGTACGCTCAACAAGCATATGAATGGCTTTTACAATTGGAAGTGTTAATAACAAAGGAAGGGTTAAAGGAGGAATAAAACTGAAATACAATAAAGATAGAAAAGGCTGGGAAACAAAAGATGGTGGTCTAATTAGAGTTCATGATGCTGGTGTAGGAAAAGTTAGAATTGATATTTACGATGGTAATGAACGATTAAAAAACAGTCATACTAGGGATACAATACACCATGATACAAGTAGTGGTACTGGGCGTATAGATTCACATAATGAAGATAAAAGTGTAAAAAGCTCTATAGATACTTCTTGTTTTTTAACTACTGCTTGTATGAAAAATCAATTAGTGAATTTTGATGATAATTGTCATGAATTAGAAACACTTAGATGGTTTAGAGAAAAATTTGTTTCTAAACATGATGTTGATTATTATTACAAAATCGCCCCCATTATAATAGAGGGTATAGAGAGTAATTCAAATAAAGATAGTATATATAAATATATTTATGATAACATTATAAATTACTGCCTTTTAGCAATTGAAGAATTTAACTATGAACTTGCTTATAAAAGGTACTTAACTATGATGTTAATATTAGAGGAAACATATGGTCAAAAGCAATTAGAAAAAAGATTAGTAAAAATTTTGAAAAAAGCATTATAAACTCCATAAATTTATATTTAATTATTTGTGTGTTAATAGATAAATAAAGGCATCATAGACTTGGTGCTTTTAGTTTGTTCTAATATGTAAAAAAGCAAAAACTACGGTGTAAAACAAACTACTTATTTACAAAAAGCCATCTTTGTGATATATTGTATTAAGAATGGAGGAAATTATGAAGTATAATAAAAAAAGTATTTATTTGTTATTAATTGCTGTTTTGATTGTGACAGGTTGTAGTTTTGGAGATAAGAAAATGGAAAAATATCAAAATGTACTTGAGGAATATGGAAGGGATTATTATGAGAAATATCAAAAGTCAATTATTAATATTCCATCATTCGAAATATCAATCGAAAATTTAAAAAATGCAAATGAACAAGGAGAAAATTACAATTTAGATAAATTAAGTAATTGTAATGATGTGAGCAAAGTTACTTTTGATGTTAATGAAGAAAGTCGTGAGATTGAAAAAGTTACATTTGAAATGAATTGTAAATAATTAATAATGTTGTATTTTAGTTTATATAATTAATACATTATACAAAAAACACTTATTAAATGAATAATAAATAAAAAGTGGGTGTAACAGTTTTAAAATATAAGAAAAGGCATGTTTGCTTTTTCTTTTTTTATGTTTTATATTGTTTTTGGAAAGGAGGATAATATGTTAAATCAAGCAGTAATTGTTGGGAGGTTAGTGAAAAATCCTGAGTTAAGAGAAACTGATAATGGTAATAAAGTAACAAATATTACGCTTGCTGTCCCCCGTAGTTATAAAAACATGCATGGCGAATACGAAACCGACTTTATATCTTGTGTTTTATGGAAAGGAATTGCTGAAAATACAGTTGAGTATGTTAAAAAAGGTGATCTTTTGGGAATAAAAGGTAGAATTCAAACAAGAAATATAGAATTAGAAGATGAAAGAAGAAGATATATTACCGAAGTGGTGGCGGAAAAGGTTACTTTTTTATCGAGTAAAAACAAGAAGGATTAACTTTCTTGTTTTTTGTTTGCTAAAACAAAAAAAACATAGTATAATTAAAATGTACGATAAGGAGTAGTTGATCAGATGAAAAAAGACAAAATTATTAGTATGTTTTTAATTATGACATTTATCTTAACATATTTATGTTTTAAAATTGTTTTAATAACTAATTATAAAGTTGATATTAAAAAAATAGGTGATAATCTTCATAAAAGTGGTGAAAAAATAACTATTACTAAAAACAATATTATTAATAAAGAAGAAATTGAAGTTTATAAGGATTTTACTTATAAAAAAATAGAAGGTAATTTATATTTAGATGAAACGCTATCTAACGTTGAGGGACCTGAAATTTATAGTTCTTATTATATTAATAAAAATGATAACGGTTTTTCAGCAATGTTTAAATTAGGGGTTAGTAGTTATAGTTTATATGATATTTTTTCTTCAGATGATATATTTGTTTATGGATTAAAACTGAAAAATTTAAATAGAAAAAAGTTATTAGATAAAAACAAAATTTTTAACGATTATGATATTATTCAATATATATTAGATCATAACAATGATAAAGTAAATATATTTTCTAGTGCTAATAAAATTAAAATGAATTATTTTATGAAAACATTTGGTGGAACTGTTATTCCAACTTCTAAAATTCATCTTTTAGAAGGTGAATACAAAGGATTCATATATGTGATTAACGACGGTAATTACTATGAAGTTAACCTTTTGCATAATAATAAAAACTACATATTTAGCTTTGCTAATAAAGATGAAGATTACTTTGATTTAGGTTTTGTTGTTGAATTTATTAGTAATATAAATTTTGATTCAGTTTAAAAATAAAAAAGCATATTAATGCTTTTTTTAATTTTTGTTATACTCATCATAAAATAACTCATCCGGTTTTAAATCAAATAGTTTAGATATTTTGATAGCCATTATATATGATAATCGCCTTTTTTTATTTTCTAGTTGCCAATAATATGTTTTACTTATATTAAGTAAATTAGCCATCTCTTGAAAAGTATAATTGTGATTTTCCCGATACTTCTTAAGTTTATTCATATTATCACCACCAATTACATTATAAGTTAACTAGTGAGTAATTTCAAGAGTTAAGTTACTCACTAGTTAATTTTGTTGTCTTGTTGTCAATCATTGTTATAATATTATTAACAAATAGATAACAGGAGGATGTTATGATAATCGGTAATAGAATTAAGAATGCACGTATGAAAAAGGGTTATTCCCAAGCTGAACTTGGTCAAAAAATTGGAGTTTCAAAAGTATCTGTTTGCGGTTATGAATTAGGTTCAAGAACACCTAGTTTAGATACGTTGTTACAAATTGCCAATCACTTAGATTTAGATCCAAATCATATTTTGGGGTATGATGTTCCTGTTATATCAGAAGATGTTAAAAATTATTCAATTAAATTAGCAAAAGAAGATATTGAAATAATAAAACAATTAAAAAAACATCCTGTATTATACAATAAAATCGCCAGCTCACCAGAAAGAACAATACAATTAATTAGTAGGAAAATAAAAAATTAAGAAATATCTTATTTTTTTTATTATCAAATAATATTTGTGTTATAATTATAATAGGTGATTGCATGAATATAATAGAAATAATAAACAAAAAAAGAGAAAAGTTAGAACTAAATTATGGGGAATTGGAGTATGTTGTGAATGGGTATGTAACAAATAAAATAACTGATTATCAAATGAGTGCTTTATTAATGGCGATTACAATAAACGGAATGAGTGAAATAGAGGCAATCAATTTAACTAATATAATGCTAAATAGTGGTGATAAACTTGATTTAAGTTCCCTTAATTCTATTATTGTTGATAAACATTCAACTGGTGGTGTTGGTGATAAAACAACACTTATATTAGCACCCTTAGTTGCATCTTGTGGCGTTAGTGTTGCCAAAATGAGTGGTAGGGGATTAGGTCATACTGGTGGTACTATTGATAAATTAGAAGCAATAAGTCAATTCAATGTTGAAATTTCTAATGATAGTTTTATAAAACAAGTAAAAGATATTAATTTATCGATAATAAGTCAAATGAATAATTTAGTGCCAGCAGATAAAAAGATTTATTCATTAAGAGATGTTACTGGAACAACCTCATCAATACCTTTAATAGCATCCAGTATTATGAGTAAAAAACTGGCTAGTGGTGCTGATAAAATTGTTGTTGATGTAAAAGTGGGAAAAGGTGCTTTAATAGAAAATATAAGTGATGCACGCAATTTAGCTAAATTGATGGTGAAAATTGGGGATTATTATAATAAAGAGACAATTTGCATTTTAACAAATATGAATGAACCATTAGGTCGCGCAATTGGTAATGGGCTTGAAGTAGTAGAAAGTATAAATTTTTTAAAAGGTGATTTTACAAATGATTTGCATGAACTATGCACATCATTGGCGGCAATAATGATTAGTTTAGGTAAAGGAATAGGGATACGTGAAGCGTTACTAGAAGCAACAACAAATTTAAAAAATGGAAAAGCATATAATAAATTTCTAGAAATGGTGAAATATCAAGGGGGAAATATTGAAAAAATAGAACTTTCTTCAAAAATACATTCTATAAAAAGCAATAAAAGTGGATACATTAATAGTATAGATTCATTACAAATCGGAAAATTAGTAAACCAACTTGGTGGTGGTAGGACTAATAAAGATGATAAAATTAATTTAGGAGTTGGTTTTTGGCTAACAAAAAAAGTTGGTGATTATGTATTTGAAAATGAAGAATTATTAAAGGTTTATTATGGTGACTGTGACATCAAAATAAAAGATATATTAAATTGCTATAAAATTGATATAATAGAAGATGACAGGGAACCACTAATATATGAAATAATTAAATAGTTTTAAGCTTTACTTTTTATATAACTTGAAAAAATGTCTAAAATATTTTATAATATAAAAGGAGCGTGAAAAAATGTTATATCCATCTATTGATAAATTGTTACATCAAGTAGGATCAAAATATTTATTAGTTAATGTGGTGGCTGAAAGATCTAAAGAAATAAGGGAAACAAATCACCACCAAATGGCTGATAAGGATTATAAAACCAAAAAAAACATTGGAAGAGCTTTAGAAGAAATTGCTAATAATTTTGTAATTATTAAAAAAGACTAAACTTCAATGTTTTTTTGTTGCACAACAAACATACGTTTAGTATAATGTTATTGGTGATGAAATGGTTATTGAAAAAATAATTAAAATGAAAAATAACAAATATAAAATTGTATTATCAAACCACGAAGATATAGTAACTTTTGATGAGGTGATTATTAAGAATAATTTATTAAATAAAGAAAAATTAGATTTTAATTTAATAAATAAAATAATTCAAGATAACGAATATTACACAATATATAACAAGGTGTTAAAGTATATTAGTATAAGGTTAAGAAGTGAAAAAGAAATTCAAGATTATTTAATTAAAAATAATATTTCAGAATCTTCCCAAAAAAAAATGATTGAAGAATTAAAGAATAATGGATATATCAATGATCGTGTTTTTGCACAAGCTTATATTAATGATAAAATAAATTTGAGTAGGGAAGGTCCTTTTAAAATTAAAAAGGATTTACAAAAACAAAACATTGATAATTTGATTATTGAAAAATTAATATTAGAAATAGATGAAGAAATTATAAAAGAAAAATTATATAAACTAATTAAAAAAAGAATTAAAAGCAATAAGAAACATTCAAAGTATAGATTGAAGAATAACATAACAAGTAGTTTTATGTTACTTGGTTACCCATCAGAGATGATAAATGAAATGTTTGAAGAGTTATATGTTGATGATAAAAATATAATAGTACGTGAATATGAAAAGGCATATAATAAATTAAGTAGGAAGTATGATGAAAAAGATTTACAATTTAAAATAAAACAAACTCTCTATCAAAAAGGCTTTACAAGTGCTTCTATTAACGAAGTAGTTAATAAAAATATAAAAGAAAACATATGAAATTTTAATTTCATATGTTTTTATTGTTGAACTTTTAAATTGTCAATTGTTATATTATAGTTATTTTTAAAATCTTTATCAAAAAATTTCAAATTGTATTTTTTTCTAATTTCAACCCATGCAAGTTGAACAGACTGACCAGTGCCATCATTCATTTTTTCATCAATTAAATCTTCAATAATTCTGTCTTTTGTATCTTTAAGACTTGGCTTTTCTTTTTGTTCTACTTTTAAAATTATATGATAACCAAATTGACTTTTCACTGGTTCTTTTGTATATTCATTTTTTTCTAATTTCAACGAAGCTTCAAAAAATTCACTAACATGTTTGTCTTTGCTAACTCCTTTGATTAGGCCACCATCTTCAACACTACCTTCATCATCTGAATATTGTTTAACAAGTTCTTCAAATTTCGCACCTTCGTTTAATTTTTTAATTATATCTTTAGCTTTATTTAAAGCTTTGTTATTTGCACTTAATTGTTCATCTTCATTATCCATTTCCTCTGGTTTAATTAAAATGTGTTTAACATCCATTTCCCCAAAAATTTCATTGTTATAATATTTTTCAATTTCTTTTTCAGTTAACAATTCTTTAAAATAATTTTCTACAACTTTTGATTTTTTATATTCAATAATTAAGTCATCTTTTAAAGCTTGTTCGTTTTTATAACCATTTTGAATAAGTGCTTCATTAAAACTTTGACCACTATTTTCAAAATTAAACTTAATTTGTTCTAATTGAAAATCTACCATTTCAATAGCATCATCATCAGTTTCAACTTCCTTTTCAGCGATGAAATTATCAATTATGTCAATTACTGCTGAAGTTCCGTATTGTTTTCTTAAACGATCATAAACCTCCTCAACTGTAATATCTTTTCCATTTACTTTGGCTGCTAATTCTTGTCCATTCGCAAGTTTAGGTACTTTGTTACATCCACTTAAGATAAACAAGCTTGCAATGGTCGTAATTAATAAAATCCTTTTTTTCATTATTAAACTCCTTTCATATCATAATTATAATGATATCAAAAAAAACATAAAAAAACAATAATTTAGGGAAAGTAATCACATAAATGTTAAAATACCATAAAATAATGTGAATAGAGAAAAAAGGAGGCATGACTTATGTATAAAACTGGTATATCTGGTGCTGCTATCGTTTTAGTATTATTTATTTTGTTAATTATAATACTTGGGGCTTATATTTAATTGATATGATTGGAGGTGCTAAAAATGCCTTGTCAAGAAACTTGCCAACCTGTACAACGTTACAATTGTAGTTATATAGTTATTATTGTGTTATATATCTTATTAGCAATTATTTTAGGAACTGCTATTTGTTATTAATTAAAGAGGGAATACCTCTTTTTTTTATTAATGTGTAAAATTATTAAAAAAACACTTTACAAAAAACCATTTTGAGGGTAAAATAGTGGTACACAGTGGTAGCAGGTGGTTGAAAGTGGGTGGTTCTATGTTTATGGGTGAATATTATCATTCGATTGATGATAAAGGTAGATTAATCATTCCTTCTAAAGTTCGTGGTGACTTAGGTGAAAAGTTTATTGTAACTAGAGGGTTAGACAACTGTTTATTTATTTACCCGACAGATGAATGGCATAACATTATTACGAAATATAAAGAATTACCAAACACTAAAGATGCAAGAAATTTTATGAGATTCTTTTTATCTGGTGCCACCGAATGTGAATACGATAAACAAGGTAGAATAAAGGTTCCAATTCCATTAATTAATTATGCAAACTTAGAAAAAGATTGTGTTATTATCGGAGTGAACGATCGTTTAGAAGTTTGGAGTAAAGAAAATTGGGATTCATTTATTAACGAAAACGAAGATAGTTTATCTGATATCGCTGATAATTTATTTGCTACTAATTTAAATTTATAGGAGTCATTATGCATTTAAGTGTACTATTGGAAGAGTGTATTCATTATTTAAATTTAAAAGAAGATAGCATCGTTGTCGATATGACTTTAGGTTATGCAGGTCATAGTTCAGAAGTTTTAAAAAGAATAAAAAGGGGTTGTTTATTCGCCTTTGATCAAGACAATGATGCTATCGCAGCAAGTAAAATAAAGTTAGGTAAAATAGCAAATAATTTCGAATTAATAAATAGTAATTTTGTTAATATAAAAAAAGAATTAAAGAAAAGAAACATCGAAAAGGTAAATGCAGTATTATTTGATTTAGGAGTTTCAAGCCCGCAATTAGATAACGCTCAAAGGGGATTCAGTTTCCATCAAGATGCCAAATTAGATATGCGGATGGATAGAAATAGTCAATTAACGGCTTTTGATGTAGTTAATAATTATACACGTGAGCAATTAATAAAAATATTTTACGAATATGGTGAAGAGAAGTATAGTAAATCAATAGCTCAAAACATAATTGAAAAGAGACAACAAAAATTAATATATTCAACTAATGATTTAGTTGAAATAATTAAAGAAAGTGTTCCAGAAAAATATAAAAGAAATAAACATCCTGCTAGGAAAGTTTTTCAGGCAATAAGGATTGAAGTTAATAATGAATTATTTAATTTTAAAAAAGCATTAATTGATGCTTTGGATATTTTAGAAGTAAATGGACGAATCTGTGTTATAACATTTCACTCTTTAGAAGATAAAATATGTAAACAAGTGTTTAAAAAGTATTCAACTATTGATGCAAGTTTACATCACTTACCTGTTGTTCCAGAAAAATATGAGCCCAAATATAAAGTTATTGCTCATATTAAGCCTACGAGAGATGAAATAAAAAATAATAATAGAGCGAGAAGTGCGAAGTTAAGAGTAATTGAAAGAATAAAAGAATAATAGAAGAGGGGTAATTATGAAACAAAATAAAAAATATAAAATAAGGTTAACGAAAGGTGAAAAAATTTTATATTTATGTGCTATTTTCTCTTTAATAGGGACAACTACTTTCAAAATATTTTTAGGTGCTAGAGTTGGTCATTTAAATATAAGTGTTGAGAAATTAAAATATGAAATTGATGTTCAAGAAAAAAAGATTGAAGGGTTATCTATGAAAATTAATGAATTAACTTCTTTTGATAAAGTAAATAACGTTGTAAAGACTATGGGGTTAGCTTATCATAATGATAATATAATTGATGTAGATTAATTAGAGGTGAAGTATGAATAGAAGAAATGTGATAAATAACAGTTGGAAGGCACCAAAGATAATATTTATAATATTTCTTTTTTTCATTGTGGTTTTGTATTTAGCTTTAGTTAGATTATCAATTTTTAAAGTTGTTGATAACATTAATATGAGTGAGTTTGCTAAATCAAGAAATACAGAAAACAGAAAATTATATGCCAAGAGAGGTAATATTTACGATAATGATGGAAATATTCTTGCATTGAATGTTTCTTCTTATACAGTAATAGCTTATTTAGATGAAAATCGTACAATAGACCCAGATGTACCTTATCATGTTGTTGATAAAGAAAAAACAGCAGCTGCCCTAGCCCCTATATTAGATATGGAGGAAGAATATCTTTTAAACTTGCTTTCAAAAGATTTGTATCAAGTGGAACTAGGACCTGGCGGAAGAGATATTAGTGAATTAAAAAAAGACGAAGTTAAAGATTTAAATTTACCAGGTATTGATTTTATAGAAAATTTTAAACGGTTTTATCCAAACGGTGATTTTGCGTCTTATATATTAGGTTATGCCAAAACATATGAAGAGATGGTAAAAACTGAATATGGTAATAAAATTAATTATTCTATTATAGGTGAACTAGGAATAGAAGTGGAATATGAGGAAGAGTTAAAAGGAAAAGATGGAAGCTTAAAATTCCAAAGAGACCAACACGGATATAAAATACCTGATACAAAAGAAGAAAGAATTGATGCTGTTGATGGTAAAAACATTTATTTAACTATTGATTCAACGATTCAAAGATTTGTTGAAACTGAAGTAAAAGAAACACATGCTGAATATAAACCAGAATGGTTTCAAATGACAGTTATGGATGCCAAAACAGGAAAAATATTAGGGTCTGCATCAACGCCATCTTTTGACCCCAATATTAGAGATATAGTTAATTACGAAAATCCACTAACTTCATATGTATTTGAACCAGGTTCAACAATGAAAACATTTACTTATATGTGTGCTTTGGAAAAAGGTAATTATAAAGGTGATGATACTTATGATTCGGGCAGTATAAAAATTAGTGACCGGGTTGTATCAGATTGGAATAATATTGGTTGGGGTAAAGTAACGTTTGATAAAGGTTATGAATATTCCAGTAATGTTGCTATTGCCACATTACTCCAAAATGTTATTACTAAAAAGGATTTACTTGATTGTTTTAAAAAATATGGTTTTGGAGAAAAAACTGGAATTGAACTTCCAAGAGAGTTAACGGGTGATTTAACTTTTAATTATGATATTGAAGTTGCTGCTGCTGGCTTTGGACAAGGGATAACAACGACTGTACTTCAACATTTACAAGCACTAACTATTATAGCTAATAATGGTACGATGATAAAACCAAGTATAATAGAAAAAATTATTGATCCGAATA
The DNA here is from genome assembly GCA_964587565.1 of uncultured Muribaculaceae bacterium. Classification (GTDB taxonomy): domain Bacteria; phylum Bacillota_I; class Bacilli_A; order RF39; family UBA660; genus DUPI01. Next base: position 4,646 of record CAZPLK010000007.1, on the reverse strand, counting down.
CAGATGAAATAGTATATGAAGGTTCTGTGAAAAAAATAAATAATGTTGTTTCTAAAAATACTACTGATAAAATGAAAGAGTTAATGTATGCGGTGGTTCATGGTAATGATTCTGGTGCTACAACAGGTATGGCATATCATATAGATGGTTTTGATGTTTTGGGAAAAACTGGAACTGCTCAAATTTATGAAAATGGTAGATATTTAAGTGGTTGGAATGATTATATATATTCTTTTTCTGGAATTTATCCTAAAGATAATCCTGAAATTATTATATATGGAGCAATGAAAAAACCTTCAAAAGATCGAGGTTCTAGTTTGGCAATTGCTACAAGATCGCTTATGAGAAATATAGCAAAATATAAAAATATGTTCATCGAAGAAAAAGAATTACAAAATATTAAAAAATATAAAATGGAATCATACATAAATAAGAGCGTGGAAACAGTAAAAAATGAATTAAATGAAAAAAAGATAACCCCTATAATAATAGGTAAAGGAGATAGAGTTATTGAACATTATCCAAATGCTAGTAATTATATATTAACTTATGATAAAGTTTTTTTGAAAACTAATGATCCAAATATTTATATTCCAAATATGTCTGGTTGGTCTAGAAGTGAAGTGATAACATTTTGTAATATGTTAAACATTAAATGCGAGATTGAAGGTTATGGTTTTGTAACGGATCAAAATATAAAACCAAATGAAAAACATATTAAAAACAAAGTTCTTCAAGTGAAATTGGAGCAGAAATTCAATTTAAAAGAAAAAGAGACAACTTAATAAATTGCCTCCCAAAAGAAGATGAATCTTCTTTTTTTTTAATATAAAAAAATGAACCAAACACAGTAATCCGTGTTTGGTTCAGTAGTCAAAGAAAATATGTTCCTTTTCTTTGACTAAATAAAGTATAGCACAATCATTAATTCATTGTCAACACTTTTTTGAAAAAATTAAAATATTTTAATAATAATACTTGTCTATAAATATATTTAATAACATATATATTAATAGGTGATCCAATGTTTTTTAAACATATACATAGTAGAATTAAAATAATAACTATTATAATTGTATTATTAATGTTATTAGTAGTTATTAAAGTATTTTATATACAAGTTATAGATTATAAACGTTTAAATAAATATGCAACAGATTTATGGAGTAGAAATTTACCAATTGAAGCAAATAGGGGATTGATTTTTGATAGAAATGGAATTGTTTTAGCCGATAACTTAACAACAACATCTTTAATATTAATACCAAATCAAATTATAGATAAAGATATGACTGCTAAAAAGATTGGTGAGATTTTAAATATTAAAGAAGAAGAAATGAAAAAGCATATATATAAGCAAACATCAATTGAAAGAGTTCATCCAAAAGGAAGGAGATTATCATACGAAGTAGCTGATAAAATTATGTCATTAAATCTTCCAGGGGTTTACATTGTTAAAGAGGCTAAAAGAAATTATCCATACAATACATATATGTCACATACGTTAGGTTTTGTCGGGATTGACAATCAAGGGTTAAGTGGTCTGGAATTAATGTATGATAATTACTTAACAGGTAGTTATGGTGCTATAAAATATTTTAGTGATGCAAAAGGCAGGCGATTAAAATTAAGTGAAGTATATGAAAAACCACAAGATGGAATTAATGTTACATTAACAATTAACCACAAAATTCAATCTGCATTGGAACGTGAACTAGATAATACTTTATTGAAATATAATCCAGATCAAGCATTAGGAATAGTGATGGACCCTAATAGTGGTGAAATTTTAGCACTATCATCGCGACCTAATTTTGAACCAAGTAATTACCAAAAATATACGACTGAGGAAATTAATAGAAATCTCCCAATATGGGCTACGTATGAACCTGGTTCTACCTTTAAAATAATTACTATTGCATCTGTATTAGAAGAGAAGTTAATAGATCTCGATAAAGATATGTTTCACGATACTGGAAGTATTAGAGTTGAAAATGCTAGACTTAGGTGTTGGAAACATGGGGGGCATGGTACCCAAACATATTTAGAAGTAGTAGAAAACTCATGTAACCCGGGTTTTGTTTCTTTAGGATTAAAAATTGGTAAAGAAAAGTTATTTGAATATATTAAAAACTTTGGTTTTGGTAAAAAAACAGGGATTGATTTAAATGGTGAAGGTAGTGGAATATTATTCAATTTAGATAATGTCGGTCCAGTAGAATTAGCAACAACAGCATTTGGGCAAGGAGTTTCTGTAACACCTATTCAACAAATAACAGCTGTAAGTGCTGCAATAAATGGAGGGTATTTATACAAGCCATATATAGTGAAAAGTTTAAATGAGCCAGTAACAAATAGTGTAATAAAATTAAATAAAAGTGAAGTAGTTAGAAAAGTAATTAGTGAAGATACAAGTAATAAAGTAAGGTATGCTTTGGAAAGTGTCGTTGCTAATGGAACAGGAAGACATGCGTATATTGAAAATTATCGTGTTGGTGGTAAAACGGGGACGGCTCAAAAAGTTAAAGATGGGAGATATATGGTTGGTAATTATATAGTATCATTTATTGGTTTTTTACCAGCAGATGATCCTAAGGTTGTTGTATATATTGCAGTTGATAATGCTAAAGGTGTAACACAATACGGGGGAACAATAGCGGGTCCAATAGCTAGGAATGTAATGTTAGAGGCTATAAGTGTTTTAGATATTAAAAAAAGAAGTGGTGGTATGCCTAAGGAGTATAATTATTTAGATAAAAAGCATGCAACAGTACCTAATGTAGTGGGGAAAACCGTAAAAGAAGCAATGCCTTTATTAAAACAATTTAAAGTGGAATTTAGTGGTTCTGGAACAAAGGTAGTATATCAATCACCTAGTCAAGGAGAAAGAATATATGAAGGAAATGTAGTGCGTTTGTTTTTGACGGAAGGGGGATAATAAATGCTTATACTAACTAAATCAGTTATGGTTATGATGATAAGTTTTATATCTTCAATAATTTTTGCATTATTTATAATACCAATATTAAGAAAAATGAATGTTGGACAACGAATAAGTATTTATTTAAAGGATAGTCACAAAAAAAAGGCTGGTACTCCAACAATGGGTGGAGTAATATTTATAATACCTACAATTATATTATTTACAATATTTTGGTATTTTAAAAAAATACATATAACTTATAGTTTGCTAATAGTGCTAGTGACATTTATATTATATGGTATTTTAGGTTTTATTGATGACTTACTAATAATAAAAAATAAAAATAACAAAGGTTTAAGCGAAGAGGCGAAGTTATTAGCGCAATTAGTTATCGCTCTTATATTTTTTTACTTATTTATGAGGGCAGGTAATGAACCTTTATTATGGATACATTCATTAAATATTAAATTAAATATTAGGTGGTTATATGGTGTTTTTATATTATTAGTACTTGTAGCTAGTAGTAATGCGGTTAATATAACCGATGGATTAGATGGTTTGGCTGGGGGACTTTCGATTATAGCCTTTCTTGCTTTTGGTATTATTAGCTGGGGGACGGGTTGGTTGGATGGGTATGAAGAAATTGCACTTTTTTGTTTTACTATAATAGGTTCATTGTTGGGTTTTTTAGTGTTTAATGTAAGTCCCGCAAAAGTGTTTATGGGTGATACTGGTTCGTTGGCACTAGGTGCAACGTTAGGTGCAATTGCCATTATCACTAGACATGAATTATTATTAATAGTAATAGGAATTGTCTTTGTAATTGAAACAATGAGTTGCGTTATACAAAGGGTATATTATAAGTTTACTAAAAAAAGATTATTTTTAATGACACCAATTCATCATACGTTTGAGAAAAAAGGCTGGAATGAAAGAGATATTGTTAAATTATTTTGGATAGTCGGATTGATCGGTGCAATGATAGCTATTATATATGGAGTATGGTGGTAATGTGAAAAAGCAATCTGTAGATTATTTATTATTATTTTCAATAATAATTATCGGTATATTTGGCATTATAATGATATATTCATCATCATATATATGGGCTGAATATAAATTTAATGATGCTTTTAAGTTTGTTAAACATCAGACCCTTTTTTTTATAATAGGTATCGCGCTACTTTATGTTGTTTCTAAAATTGATTATTATATATATTATAAATATTCAAATTTGTTATTATTTGGATGTATTATATTATTAGTATTAGTTTTAATCCCTGGTATAGGCACGGTTAGAAATGGTAGTAGAAGTTGGTTTGGTATTGGCTCTTTTGGAATACAGCCGAGTGAATTTACTAAACTTTCTCTTATTATTTTCACTTCAAAATATTTAACTAAAAACATTAAAAATATTTCTAATGTTAAAGAAGGGGTGTTCCCGATAATAATATTAATATTAGTAATATTTGGTTTGATTATGCTACAACCTGATTTTGGAACAGGCACTATAATTGTAATGACCATTATTGGTATGCTTTTTATATCTGGTGTTAAATTTTCCTTTTTTGTTAAAGTCGGTCTATTAGGTATGATAGGTGTTGTTGGACTTATTATTGCTGCTCCTTATCGTGTTGCTAGAATACTTTCTTTTTTGAATCCGTGGGAAGACCCATTAGGTTCCGGTTTTCAAATAATTCAATCTTTATATGCAATCGGGCCA
>CAZPLK010000006.1:14762-54826 GCA_964587565.1 uncultured Muribaculaceae bacterium | reverse complement strand
ATTTGTCTTGACTACTGAGCCAAACACGGATTACTGTGTTTGGTTCATTTTTTTAATTATATAAAAATATTATTATTTAATAATATAAAACAAAAACAAGATAATCATAATAATATAAAACAATATTAATTATTATAATAATCAAACTTTTTATAAAAAAGTGTTGACAAAAATATAAAAGTTATGATATACTTAATTCAGTCAAGAGAAATGGTCTAGCTATTTGTCTTGACTACTGAGCCAAACACGGATTACTGTGTTTGGTTCATTTTTTTATAAATTTGTTTTTTAAATATAACTAAAACTCCTTTTAAACATAAAATAATTATAAAGGAGGTTTTTTATGATAGTAGTTGATGCAGGTCATGGAGGTTTGGATCCAGGTGCTATTGGAAATGAAATTATTGAAAAGGAGTTAACTTTATCAATATCTAAATATATGGCAAATCGCTTTGAAGATTTAAATATACCAGTTAAAATGACTAGAACAAATGATGAGACATTAAGTCCTAGTGAAAGGGTAGAAAATGTCTTAAATGCTTTTGGGCCCGATCCGAATGTAATAGTGATATCAAACCATATTAATGCGGGAGGTGGTGACGGTGCAGAAGTAATCTACCCACTTAGAAATAATAGTGAATTACCGAATTTAATTTTATTTGAAATTGAAAAGTCTGGTCAAAATATAAGGAGAGCATATCAAAGAAGATTACCAAGTGACCCATCAAAAGATTATTATTTTATGCAGAGGGAAACAGCACCTCTTCAAGTTATTACAGTTGAATATGGTTTTTTAGATAGTACAAAAGATGATGTTTATCAGCTGAAAAACTTTTCTAATGATTATGCAGAGGCAGTTGTAAAAGCAGTGACAGAGTATTTGAATATACCTTATAGTCCGCCATTAGGTACTGATGTATACATAGTGAAAAGTGGTGAGAGTTTATGGTCGATAGCAAGAAATTTAAATATAAATGTTGACGAATTAATGGCCGTTAATAATTTAACAAGCAGTTTGTTAACTGTTGGTCAAATATTAAAAATCCCTAAAATAACTAAGCATCAAAATAACGATGGATATGTTACGTATGAGGTTAAAGCTGGTGATAATTTATATAATATAGCTAAAATATACAATACTACTGTTAACGAAATAATTAATTATAATAATTTGATTTCAACAGATTTAAGCATTGGCCAACAATTAATAATACCTGTCGAAGAAGATCAAAATAAAAACTTAGATGAAATATTGTCGGATGGAAAGTATCTAGATTATATGGTGAAAAGTGGTGATAGCTTATATAGTATTGGTAGGCAGTATGGAATAACTGTAGACGAATTGCAAAAAAATAATAATTTGCATACAATAAATTTAACTGTAGGCCAAATATTAAAAATTCCACTTTCAAACCATACTATTACATATATAGTGAAAAAAGGAGACAATCTATATAATATTGCTAGAAAATACAATACAACTGTAAAATCCATAATGAATAAAAACAACTTGCATACAACAAATTTAAGTGTAGGCCAACAATTAATAATAAATTAAGTTAAGAGAACAAAAAAGTTCTTTTTCTTTATATAAAAAAAGTGGTGTGATATAATAAAATAAGGTGATAAAGTGGATAAAAAAAGGATTGAACAATTAATAAAATTAATAGATGAAGCTAATTATAATTATTATGTTTTAGATAAACCTACAATAAGTGACCAAGAATATGATAGATACATGCAAGAATTAATTGCGTTAGAAAAAAACAATCCAGGACTTATCGCGCCAAATAGTCCAACTAAGAAAGTTGGAGGCGTGGTAATAGAGCAGTTTAATAAAATCGAACATAGTCAACCTATGTTAAGTTTAGATAATTTGTTCACTGAATTAGATGTTGTCTCGTTTGATCACAGTATAAAAAAAGATGTTAAGGAACCAGTTTATAGTTGTGAATTGAAAATTGATGGCCTTGCAATCGCACTTATTTATGAAAATGGGAAATTAGTAAGAGGGGTTACTAGGGGGGATGGTTACGTTGGAGAAGATGTTACTCATAATATAGTTACAATTAAAGATATTCCGTTGAAATTAAAACAACAGGTTGACATTGAAATTCGTGGGGAAGTATATATGGATAAAGAGACTTTTACTAAGCTCAATAATATAAGGGAAACAGAAAACAAAAGTTTGTTTGCCAACCCTAGGAATGCTGCTGCAGGTAGTATTCGTCAATTAGATTCAACAATTGCGGCAAAAAGAAATTTAAAATTCATTCCGTATTATGTGTTAAACTCATTAGATCATAACATAACAAGTCATTATGATTCTATAAAATATATTGAAGAGCTCGGATTTGCAAAAAACAAGCATATAAAACAAACAAAGGACATTAATAAAATAATACAATATATTTCATTTTATGAACAAAACCGTAACACTTTACCGTATGAAATAGACGGTATTGTAATTAAGATTGATAATATTGTTGATCAAAATAAATTAGGAATAACAAGTAGACATCCAAAATGGTCAGCAGCTTATAAATTTAAAGCACAAGAAGTAACAACTAGAATTAAGGATATAACATTTACAGTAGGAAGGACGGGACAAATAACTCCAAATGCAGTGTTAGAGCCAGTTAGAGTAGCTGGAAGTGTTGTTTCTAGGGCAACATTACATAATGAAGATTATATTAAAGACAGAGACATCAAAATAAATGATATAGTAGTTATTAGAAAAGCCGGTGATATTATTCCGGAAGTAATAAAACCAGACGTTAATAGAAGAACTGGCAGTGAAGTAAATTTTAAAATGATTTCGAAATGTCCTATTTGTAAAAGTAATCTTGTTAGAGAAAAAGCTAAGGCTGCTTATTATTGTTTAAATGAAAATTGTGATGCTAAAAAGCAAGAATCCCTTTTACATTTCGTTAGTAGAAATGCAATGAATATAGAAGGGTTTGGTGAACGCGTAATAGAAGAATTTTATAATTTAGGATATTTAAAGTCCATAAAAGATTTTTATAAACTTTATAACTATAAAGAAGAATTGATGAAACTAGAGGGATTTGGGGAAAAAAGTATAAACAAATTAATATCAAATATTGAAAAAAGTAAAAATAATTCATTAGATAAACTAATATTTTCACTTGGCATTAGATATGTTGGTAGTAAAACTTCTAATATTTTAGCAAAAGAGTTTAAAAATATCGATTCGATAATGAATGCAACTTTTGATGAATTGTTAGAGATTAAAGAAATTGGTGAATCAATTGCAAATAGTGTTACAACTTATTTTTTAAAGGAAGAAAATATTAAATTAATTGAAGAATTAGTAAGTATGGGGGTAAACACCAATTATATAGAGACTGAGATGATATATAATGAAATTTTTAATAACAAACAATTTGTATTAACTGGAACATTAGAAAGTATGACAAGGAGTGATGCAAAGGAAAGAATTAAAAAATTAGGGGGTAAAATCATCAATAATGTAAGTAAAAATACTGATATAGTAATAGTTGGGAAAAATCCAGGAAGAAAGTATGAAAATGCTAAAAATTTAAACATAAAAATATGGAATGAATTAGAATTTATTAAAATCCTAAAAAATGTAAGTGATTAATAAATAAAAAAAGTAGACTTTTGCTAACTTTTATATTATAATATGTAACGATTTCAAGGAGGTGGATTAATTGAAAAAAAATTTGCCAGTAGTATTGTTAAAAGGAATAACGTTATTACCAAATAATGAGATTCGTTTAGAGTTTGACGGCACAGTTAGTAAGAATGTTTTAGACGTTGCTGAATTATTTCATGATAATAACGTTTTAGTTGTTAGCCAAGAAGATATATTGGAAGAATACCCCAAATTAGATGAACTTCCAAGAATAGGTGTTATTTCAAAAATAGTCCATCGCTTAGAACTACCTAACAATAATGTAAGAGTTATTATTAAAGGTATTAAGCGTGGGGATGTGCACGAATATTTAAATTTAAATAAGGGTTCAGATGTATTAGAAGCAATTGCTAGTAGTGTTGAAGAAGAAATTTTAGAAACTAACATTGAGGAAATTTTAATTAACAAATTGCATCGTGAAGTTGAAGATTATGTTAAAGGAGTTCCGTATATTGGTAATAACATATTAGGTATTATTAAAGATATTGATAAATTATCGCAATTAACAGATGTGTTAGCGACCTTTTTATCCGTTGATTTAAATAGATTACAACAATATTTATATACAAAAGATGTTAAAAAAAGGGCTGCAATGATTATAGAAGATATATATGATAGCAAAAGAATATATGATATTGAAAAGACAATAGACCAAAAAGTAAAAGCGGAATTAGATAATAATCAAAAAGAATACTTGTTACGTGAAAGAATGAAAGCTATAAAAGAAGAACTTGGAGATATATCTAATAAAGATGATGAAATAGAAAAAATAAAAGAACAAATAAAAAAATTAGATGCGCCTCAAACTATAATAGATAGATTAAACTCGGAATTAACTAGATATGAGGGATTATCCCAAAGTTCGCCAGAAGCAAATATAATAAGGAATTATATAGATTGGTTATTAAATTTACCTTGGAATGTAATGACTGTTGACAATGAAGATTTAAAAGATGTAAGAAAAAAACTAGACGAATCACATTATGGTCTTGAAAAAGTAAAGGTTCGCATAATTGAATATTTAGCAGTTAAACAAATGACTAAAAGTTTAAGAGGGCCGATACTGTGTCTTGTTGGACCTCCAGGTGTAGGTAAAACTAGTCTTGCTTTTAGCATAGCTAAGGCAATAAATCGTAATTTTGTTAAAATATCAGTCGGGGGTATTCAAGATGAAGCCGAAATTATAGGGCATCGAAGGGCGTATATAGGTGCTAGTCCTGGTAGAATAATTCAATCTTTAAAAAAATCTAAAAGTTCCAATCCTGTATTCTTAATTGATGAAATAGATAAAATGACTAAAAGTTTAAGAGGAGACCCTGCTAGTAGCTTATTAGAAGTTTTAGATCCAGAACAAAATAAATATTTCAGTGATAATTATATTGAAGAAGATTATGATTTAACAAATGTAATGTTTGTAGCAACTGCCAATTATATAGAGAATATACCTGACGCTTTAAAGGATAGGTTAGAAATAGTTAATTTATCAGGTTATACTGAATACGAAAAATTAGATATAGCTAAAAGGCACTTAATTCCAAAAATATGTAAAGAACATGGTTTAAATAAGAAAAAAGTATCTATATCTAATCACACATTAATAACAATAATTAGAAATTATACTAAAGAATCAGGAGTTCGTGAGTTGGAAAGACAAATTTCTACAATTATAAGAAAAATTGTTTCAAATATTGTAGTAAATGAAATTAAAAAAGATGTATACAGTGTAAGAAAAACGGATTTGGAAGAATATTTAGGGAAACCTAAATATAATTTAAAAAAATTATCTAAAATATCTAATGTTGGAGTTGTTAATGGTTTAGCATATACTTACTTCGGAGGTGATACTTTACCAATTGAAGTTAATTATTATAAAGGTAAAGGAAAACTAGTTTTAACTGGTTCACTTGGGGAAGTTATGAAAGAAAGTGCAAACATTGCACTAAGTTATATTAAATCAAATTATAAAAAGTTCGGAATTGAATATAAAATGTTGTTTGAAAATGATATTCACATACATGTACCAGAAGGTGCGATACCGAAAGACGGGCCAAGTGCAGGGATAACTTTAACCACAGCACTTATTAGTGCATTAACTAATAGAAAAATACCAGCTAATATTGCTATGACAGGTGAAATTACACTTAGAGGAGCGGTTTTACCAATAGGTGGGTTAAAAGAAAAAAGTATTGGTGCAAATCGAAATGGTATAAGTAAAATTATTATTCCTTACGATAACATAAAAGATCTTGATGATGTCCCGGAAGAAGTAAAAAATAAAATAGAATATATCCCTGTTAAAAATTTCAACGAAGTTATTAAAGTTATAGATGAAGCCAAAATAACAGTTTAGTAGTTCTAAACTGTTTTTATTTTTTTTAATATATTTTTAAATAAACAGCATATAATTAAATGAAATGGAGAGGGTGATATTTTGAAAAAATTAATTCCGTTTAAAAAAGAAATTATTTTTAAAACAAATTTATCAGAAATAACAAGCATTTCATTAGAACATACTTTACAAGCAAATGATGAAAATATTGTTTCTGGTGAGTTTATCGTTAGTGGCGAATATAAAATGGTTGATACAAGTGTTAATGTTGAATCATTTTCGTTTAACATACCTTTTGAAGTAAATATAGACGAAAAATACATGGTTGATAACATAATAATAGACATATATGATTTTTACTATGAAATCATTAATAATAATGTGTTATCATTAAACATTGAAATAATTATAGATAATTTAAAAGAAAAGCCACTAATTGAAAATCATGAGCCATCTATGGAAGACCGCAAAGAAGAAAAAGAAGAAGTTATAGACGAAAAGAAAGAAGAAGTTATAAATGAGGATAAGCTAATGGAAAAAGAAGATTTAAAAGAAGACGTGTCTGATAATGAAGTTACACAGTCGTTGTTTGATAATTTTGATCCAAGTAGTGAAACATACACCACTTATAAAGTGTATATTGTTCGTGAAGGTGATACATTAGATTTATTAATCCAAAATTATGGTATTAGTAAAGAAGAATTGATTAAATATAATTCTATTGATGAATTAAGTATCGGAGACAGATTAATTATTCCAAGCAAATCTGATGAAAAAGATTAGACAAATTTTAACCAAGCATGAATTAAAACCAAAATCATATGAATTTAAAGGAAAAGCTGTTATAGTAACTACTGAAAAAGGTAAATTTGTATTAAAATCAAAAACAAGAAACAAAAATACTAACATATATAATTATTTAGATTCAAGGGCTTTTAATTACTACCCCAAAATAATAACTAATCAAAACGAAGATTATGAAATGACAGAATTCTTAGATGAAGTTGAAATGTCAGATGATCAAAAAATGTTAGATTTAATAAATTTAGTTAGCTTGTTACACAGTAAAACAACTTATTATAAAGAAATAGATGAATCAGATTATAAAGAGATTTATGAAGATGTTTCGAATAACATTGAATATTTATATAGCTATTATAATGATTTAGCTACTTATATTGAGTCAAAAGTTTATATGAGTCCTTCAGAGTTCACATTAATTAGAAATATATCAATAGTTTATTCAGCTCTAAAATTTTGTAAAGAAGAAATAGACGAATGGTATGAATTAGTAAAAGAAAAAAGAAAACAGCGTTTTGTTGTTTTGCATAACAATTTAGAAATGGATCACTTCTTAAAAGGTTCATCATCATATTTAATAAGCTGGGATAAGGCCAAAGAAGGTATACCAATTTTTGATTTATATAAACTGTATAAAAACCATTGTTTAGAATATGAATTCACCGAGGTTTTAAAACAATATGAACGTGGTTATCCGCTTTTAAAGGATGAAAGGAAATTGTTTTTCATATTAATTTCACTACCTGATATAATAGATTTAAACGGTAGGGAGTACGATGTTTGTAGAAGTGTAAGTAAAAAAATTGATTATTTATATAAAACAAACTTACTTGTATCACCTCATTATGTTACTGAGGTAAAGAAAAATTAATATTAATATAATAAATGTTAATAAAACATAAAAATTTTTAAAAATATAAACTATAATAAAAACTATAAAAATGTATTTAAAATATTTTTTAGTGTCATTACTCATTGAACCACCTAATATAATTTATTCAAAACAATTAATAAAGTTATACCATTCAACTAAAAACCATATATTTAAAATATGGTTTTTTATTGAAATGCAACAAAAAAAGTGATATTCTAAATATAGGATTATAGGTGGTAATATGAAAAAAAGGCGTCTGAAATATAAAAACATTGCTATTGCTTTAATAATTTTATTATTAATTTTATTTGGTGCTAAAACTTTATTGATAAAAGAAATAAAAATGCAAAATTTTGAAAATAAAAATATAAAAGATGTTGAACTATTTGCAAAGCAAAACAATTTTAAATTAGAAATTGTTGAAAAATACAATAACACTATTCCAAAAGGATATGTTATTTCACAAAATATAAAGGAAAACACTAAAATAAAAAAAGAAGATATTTTAAAAATTACTGTTTCATTAGGTGAAAAAGGTTCAAAATATTATGGTAAATATAAAGTTGATGAATCTGGTAATATACCAATAATGATGTATCACGGGATACATAATTTAAAAAACAACGAAACTGGTTATGTTGGCGGCAATATAGATAAAGACGGATATCAACGAACAGCAGAAGCGTTTAGAAATGATTTAGAATTTTTTTATAAAAACAATTACAGAATGATTAGGTTAAATGATTATATAGATGGTATAATAGATGTAGAAGTAGGTAAAAGTCCGATTGTTTTAACATTCGATGATGGATTAAAAAACAATATATTAGTAACCGGGTTAGATGATGACGGCAATATAATAATTGATCCAAACAGTGCAGTTGGAATTATGGAAGAATATAAAAAGAAATATCCAAACTTTAATATAACAGCTACATTTTTTTTGAATGCTGGATTATTTCATCAAGAAAAATATAATCAAAAAATAATAAACTGGCTACTTAATAACGGATATGATATCGGAAATCATAGTTATAGTCATCTTGATATTACAAATTTAAGTAGTAAAAAAACAGAAGAAGAAATAGGGAAGATGTATAACTTGCTTAGTAAATATACAAACAATAAATTTGTTAATATAGTGGCACTGCCTTTTGGTTCCCCTTATGACGAAAAACATAAAAATTTTCCGTTTATTATGGGTGGTGATTATAATAATGTGGAATATAAAACAAAATCTACATTAAGGGTAGGATGGGAGAGTGAATTATCACCTTTTCATAAAAACTTTAATTCTACCTTTTTAAAAAGAATAAGAGCATATGATAATTTGGGTAATGATTATGATATTGAACATAACTTTAAAATGTTGGAAAAAAATAAATATATTTCTGATGGCGATAAGACTACAATTGTAATACCAAAAGGAAAAATTAACTTAATAAATCAAAATAATAACTTGAAAGTAATTGAATATTAATATTTGGGGTTGATAATATGAATTTAAATAACAAAGGGTTTGCCATAACGGGCATACTTTATACGTCCTTACTAATGTTTGTTTTATTGCTTACAGGTATAATGACTATGATGGCTTCAAGAAAAGTTATATTAGATAAAACCAAAAAAGAAGTTTTAAGTACTTTAAATACTGAAGGTAAAATATACAATGAATATAGTTATTTAATGGATGATTTAGAACTCATTTATGATGGTATAGTGAATACAAACAAAATTAATAATTTAGAAATAGAAAAGACTGTATTTTTTGATTTAAGCGGAAATAATAACGATGGTACATTGCAATCATTTAATTATAATAATAATAGTGGTTGGCAAGATAATTATTTAAAATTTGATGGTGAAAACGATGTAGTTAGAACTAATATAGATGCAAGTGAGTTTGCTTATGCTAATAAAGATTTTACTATGTCAATATTAGCCAAAATCAATAAAGTTACAATTATTGGGACTAGTAGTGTACCTTATGACGCTTCAACAGTATTTGGAGCATCGTATTATAATGGCTATGGAATTATTTGGAATACAAGTGATATTTTAACAGATCAATATAACTTGGGTGCTTTTTATAGAAATGATAAAGGATCAAGTCATATGTTTTCAATAAGCACTAATTTTGATATTCAACAAATAACGTTTGTATATGATTTAACTAATAATAAACAACAAATATATGTTGATGGAAATTTTGTTGAAGAAAGATCGGCAATAAAAGAAGGTGAATTTACTTACCCAACAGAAATGGGAGATATTAAGTTAGGTGGTAGTAGATTATATGGAGGTAGTGCCAAAAATGTGTACACAGATATGAATTTGTATTCTGCCCGATTGTACACAAAAGCTTTAACAGAAGCAGAAATTAAAAGGGAATATAATATTGATAAATATAGGTACGGATTATAAAAAAGTATTGACAAAAACATAATATAATAATTGAACATTATAACAAAATATGATATAATCTAAAAAACTGTGAACTTGAGGAGTAAAATAAGGATATTTATAGAGAGTTAGTGCTTGGTGAAAACTAATAATTGAATTATTTGAAGGTAGCAAGGGAGTTCATTTATATGCGTAACTTATGCGTTAAATAGTTGAGGTTATATAGTATATAACAAATTAAGGTGGTACCACGTAATCACGTCCTTAAATGGATGTGATTTTTTTATTAAAATTAAAAAGAGGTGATAATATGTTGGAAAAAAGATATAATCATATTAATGTTGAAAAGGGTAAGTATAAAAATTGGAAAAAAAAGGGCTATTTTAAAGCAGGTGATTTGTCTAAAAAACCCTTTTGTATTGTAATTCCACCACCTAATGTTACTGGTAAATTGCACTTAGGTCATGCATGGGATAATACTTTACAAGATGTTATAATTCGTTACAAAAGAATGGATGGATTTGATGCTTTGTTGTTACCTGGGATGGATCATGCTGGGATTGCAACGCAAGCGCGCGTTGATGCTAGATTAAGAGAGCGTAATGTTAATCCAAGAAGTTTAAAGAGGGAAGAGTGGTTAAAGCATGCATGGAATTGGAAAGAAGAATATTCACAAAGTATTAGGGAACAGTGGGGCAAGCTTGGATTAAGCCTTGATTATGCTAAGGAAAGATTTACATTAGATGAAGGTTTAAATAATGCGGTAAACCATGTTTTTATACAACTTTACAAAGAAGGTTTGATTTATAGGGGAGAGAGAATCATTAATTGGGACCCAGTACAAATGACAGCTCTATCTAATGAAGAAGTTATTCATAAAGAGGAAAAGGGTTATTTTTATTATATAAAATATTTTGTTGAGGGAACATCTGATTATTTAGAAATAGCAACGACACGTCCTGAAACGCTATTCGGCGATACTGCTGTTGCTGTAAATCCAAATGATAAAAGATTTAAAAAATTAATTGGTAAAAAAGTCATATTACCTATTTTAAATAAAAAAATACCAGTTATTGCCGACTCTTTCGCTGACCCGGAATTTGGTACTGGAATAGTAAAAATAACACCAGCTCATGATCCTAATGATTTTGAAGTGGGACAAAGGCATAATTTAGATAAAATAGTAGTAATTAACCCTGATGGTACGATGAATGAAAATGCTAGTAAATATAGAGGTATGGATCGCTTTGATTGTCGTAAAAAGTTAATAGAAGATTTAAAAAAAGAAGATATGATAATTAAAATAGAAGAAATCACACATTCAGTTGGTCATTCTGAAAGAAGTGATGCAATTATTGAACCATACTTATCTAAACAATGGTTTGTTAAAATGAGACCTCTTGCTGATAGGGTTTTAAACAATCAAAAAGATAAACGCACAAAAATAAATTTTGTCCCAGAAAGGTATGAAAAAACATTAAATCATTGGATGGAAATAACATATGATTGGTGTATTTCAAGACAACTTTGGTGGGGACATAGAATACCGGCTTGGTATAAAGGTGATGAAATATATGTCGGTTATGAAAAACCAAAAGGAGAAGGTTGGGAACAGGATCAAGATGTTTTAGATACGTGGTTTAGTAGTGCTCTTTGGCCTTTTAGTACTTTAGGTTGGCCTGAAAATACTAAAATGTTAGAAAGATATTACCCAAACAATGTTCTCGTAACGGGTTATGATATAATTCCATTTTGGGTTTGCAGAATGGCTTTCCAAGGGTTGCATTTTTTAGATGAAGCACCATTTGATGATTGTTTAATACATGGCTTAATACGAGATAAAGATGGTAGAAAAATGAGTAAATCACTCGATAATGGGGTTGACCCAATGGATGTAATTAACGAATTTGGTACTGATGCTTTAAGATTTTTCCTAGCTACTACATCTGGCCCAGGTCAAGATTTAAGATATGATGAAGAAAAAGTAAAATCAACTTGGAATTTTATTAATAAATTATGGAATGCTTCGCGCTTTGTTTTACTTAATTTAAATGATTATAAGTTAGAAAAAATAAACTTAAATAAAATAAGCACAAGTGACAAATGGATTTTAGATAAAACGAATAAAATAATAGATAAAATTAGAAAACATATGGAAGTTTATGAATTTAATATTGTTGGTCAAGAATTATACAATTTCATTTGGAATGATTTTTGTGACTGGTATATTGAGTTGTCAAAAATAAATATGAGTAATCAAACTAAAAATGTTTTATTACACGTATTAAAACAAATCTTAAAAATGTTACATCCATTTATGCCATATGTAACTGAGGAAATATATTTAAAATTACCTAATGTGTCAGAGTCAATTATGGTGAGTGAATACCCTAAAATTTGTAAAGAGTATTATTTTAGTGATGATGTGAAAAAAATAAACAATATTATAGAAATCATAACAAAGGTAAGGAATGTTAAAAGTCAATATAATATTAACTCAAAAATTGTTATTAAAAACAATTTAAATAATGATAATAAATATTTAATTAATGATTATAGTAACATCTTTGAAAATATATTAAAATGTAGTGTTGTAAACGATATTGATGAAAATATGTTAACACTAGAAGTTAATTTTATCTTTGGAAATTTAGTTATTGGTTATAAAGGAAGTGAAGTAATTAAAACTTTAGAAGAACTAACTTTGGAAAAAGAAAAGTTATTATTACATATTGCAAAAAGGGAAAAATTATTATCAAATAAAGGGTATATTGAAAATGCACCTCAAAGTATAATAGAAGAAGAAAAAAGAAAGTTAGCCGAAGAAAAAGTATTGTTGCAAAATATTGAAGAAAAAATGATTGAAAAAACACAAAATATGGTATAATGGGTTTAATGGAGGGGAATATGAGATTGTTTAACAAAGATAAAGATCTAATTTTAAAAATTGTCAATTTAGTGTTTTTAGTTTGGTTAATCTCAGCAATTGCTTTTTTCCAAGTCTCAATTGTTGATATTATAATACCTAATCAAATGGAAAATTATGAACAGTACGAAGAGCTGTATTGTAATAATGGTGAAGATACAGGGTTAAAAGATAATTGCAAAACAAGATATGAACTTGAAATAAAACATTATCAAGATACTAAAAGAAGAAACAAAAAAACTTTATTTAACTCATTTGGAAATGTTGTTATTGTGTCAATCGCGATATTTGTTTTAAATAAAGATAGATAATAATTTTATAATATCGTGATAATATAATAAGAAAAAAATTAAAGTATACTATTACAAAAAGTGTTAATAATATAAGTGATAACATTTAATGAAATAGTAATGATTTTTATTGACTATTACATTAAAAGTGTGGTATATTTAATGTGTAAACTAAGGAGGGAATTATATGAAATTAAACAAGAAAGGATTTACATTAATAGAATTATTAGCTGTTATAGTAATATTAGCGGTCATTATGTTAATAGCAACTCCTACTGTATTGAATATTATTGAAGATGCTAGACAAGGGGCTGCACAAAGTAGTGCAATGGGATATTTGCAAGCGGTAGAAAAAGAAATGATGGCAAGTAAAGTTAAAGATCCAGCATTTGACTTAAACAGAACTATTGTAAATCCAGGGGTAATATCAATTCGTGGACAAGCTCCTGAAAAAGTTAGTTTGAAAATTGATAACGGTCTAGTAACAAGCGGTACGTTAGAATTTGGAAAGTATAAATTTAAAGTTAACGGGGACGGAACAGTTACTTTGACTGCTTCATAACATTTAAACAATGAGTTAACAAAGCATAGATAATTATCTATGTTTTTTAGTGATTTAAAATATAAATTATTGTATAATATAAATGAGGTTATTATATGAAAAAGAAAAAGCAATACATTATATCATTTTTAATACCAATTTTTATATTTTTAATGGTGTGTCAATCTGTAAACTTACTAACTAATGGCTCAAAATATTTTTTAATTAGTGATTCTAAGTATCAGTACATATCATTGTTTTCGTATTTTAAAAATGTTTTAACAAATAAACAATCACTTTTTTATTCTTTTAGCAAAGGTTTGGGCGGAAATATGATTGGAACGTATGCTTATTATTTAGCAAGTCCACTTAATTTATTAATAATATTTTTTTCTAAAAAAACATTAATTCACGGGATGTTATTAATAACAACTATTAAAATAGGTCTTTCTGGTTTAATGATGTATAGTTATTTGAAAAAAAGATATAAAAATAATAATGATTTGTATTTGTTTTCTACATGCTATGCTTTAATGGGTTATGTAGTGGTATATATGTTTAATATAATGTGGTTAGATGCACTTTATTTAGCGCCATTATTATTAATAGGTGTTGATAAAATTATAAAAAACCAATCATCATTAATGTATGGTTTTGTTTTGTTTATTGCAATTATATCCAACTATTACACAGGTTATATGTTATGTATTTTATCTGTGTTTTATTTAATACACCAAATATTTATAAATCATTTTAAAGGTGAAAAGAAAACTATAATTAGAACAGTAATAAAGTTTTCAATAACATCATTGCTAGCTGGTATTATGAGTTTTGTTATATTAATGCCTACAATTTATGAATTGATCGCTAACGTTGAACGTTTGGGAACTTATATTATGAATGATTCATTGATTAATAATGATTTTATGATTTTGTTTGCACGCTTTTTAATTGGTTCTCATAATTATACAAATGTATTAAATTTAGAAACCCCAGCAATTTATAGTTCAATATTTGTTCTACCTTTAATTTATTTTTATTTTATAAATTCTAAAATTAAAAAAAGGGACAAATTAATAAATGGCACTTTTTTAATATTACTTATATCTGGTTTTTTTATTAACTTTATTAATAATTTTTGGCATGGCTTTTCGGTGGCTCATGGTTTTAGTTTTAGATATACATTTTTATTATCTATGTTTTTAATTATACTATCAGCTAAATCTTTTCGTAATGTTAAACATATTAAACCGGAACAGTACTATATATTTTTAATATTTTTTATAATATTGTCTATTATAACGATGTTTAAACATTATGATTTTTTAAATATTTGGTTTATTGTTTTATCAAACCTCATTTTAATACTTTATTTGCTTCTTATATATTGTTTAAATAAAGTATGTAAAAAAGATAAAAAGTTAATAACATTTTTAATATTTATATTATTATTTGCCGAGTTGCTTGTTAATTTTTATTTATCAATATATAAATATGAATATGATTTTAAGATGGAATACAATGATTATATAAGTGTGGTCGATAAACAAATTGAAACTATAAAATCGAATGATAATACTTTTTATCGTTTAGAAAAAGATTTAAATTATAGTTTAATAGATTCTATGCTTTTTGATTATAACGGTGTTAGTTTGTTTTTATCAACTATAAATAAAAAAACACAACAACTAATGAATAATTTAGGGCATCATATAAACACTTCAGTTATTAAATACAAAGTTAAAACATCCCCCATAACTGATGCTTTGTTTGGTATTAAATATATAATAAGTAATGACGAAATGTCAGAGTATGAACTAATTGATAATTTTGAATTTTCAAGATTTGGAGGAGAATTTTTCAATTTTTTTAAAGGCAATATTAATGTGTACAAAAATAATAATGCCCTTTCTTTAGGATATATGGTAGACAGTAAAATTAACGACTTTGTTAAAGCATTTAAAAAAGGATATATCACAAATGTTTTTGATGTTCAAAACCATATATTAAAAATGTTTTCTGGAAATGATGATGAAATATTAATTCCATATAATGTTACAAATATTGGGGAAAATGAATACATAATTGATGTCCAAAATGATAACGATATATATTTAGTTGTACCTTATTCAATAAAATTAAGAGATGATAATGTATCAATATTTGTAAATGATAAATTAGTGAATAATTTGAATTATAATAACAATGGAAGTTTTATGATTAAAAATAATTATAAAAATGAAAAAATCAAAGTTAAAATAAGTTCTAATACGCATGAAGATTTAGTATTTTTGTTACATGCTTATTATTTGGATAATGATAATTTTTTAAATGCTATAGAAAAATTAAAAGAAAATCAATTACAAATTACAAAGTTTAAGAATCATTACATCAAAGGGCATATAACTGTTCCATCTGATAAGCAAATATTGTTTACAACAATTCCATATGAAAAAGGATGGAGTGTTTTAGTTGATGGGGAAAAAGTTGATTACAATCTTATATTAGATTCATTAATAAGTATAAATTTAACTGAAGGACATCACGAAATAGAATTTAAATTTACTCCTCCTTTGTTTAAATTAGGATTAATACTTAGCTTAATTGGTTCAATTATATTTGCTCTTTTCATTAAATCCGAAGACAAAGTGATTAATTGTATTGTAGGTTTGTACGATAAGTATGAAGAAATTATAAATTACTTAATTATTGGATTACTAACTACTATTGTAAGTATTTCAACATACGCCATATTTACAAATATAATAGGACTGCATTATATTGTGAGTTCATTATTATCGTTTGTTTTAGCTGTTATATTTGCGTTTTTCAGTAATAAACTTTTTGTTTTTAAAACTGATTTTCAAATGAATATTATGTTTGTAGAAATGTATCAATTTGTTAAATATCGCATTTTATCACTAGGAATTGATCTTTTGTTAATGATATTAATGGTGGAAGTGTTGCATATTAATGATTTAATTGCTAAAATATTAGTTCAGGTGGTAGTAGTTGTAATTAATTATATATTTAGCAAATTATTTGTTTTTAAAAAATAAAATTACATAATGAAAGAGCGTGACTTATGAATAAAAAAATTAGAAATTTTTCAATAATCGCCCATATAGATCATGGGAAAAGTACTTTAGCGGATCGTATATTAGAAGAAACAGAAGCGATTACAGAAAGAGAAAAACAATCACAATTGCTTGATAGTATGGATATTGAGCAAGAACGTGGAATAACTATAAAATTAAATGCCGTTCAGTTAAACTATAAATATAAAAATGAAGATTATATACTGCATTTAATAGATACTCCTGGACATGTTGATTTTAGTTATGAAGTTTCTAGAAGTTTAGCAGCTTGTGAAGGAGCGATTTTAGTTGTTGATGCAGCCCAAGGCGTTGAGGCTCAAACTTTAGCTAATCTTTATTTGGCACTCAACAATGATTTAACTATTATTCCGGTAATAAATAAAATAGATCTACCAAATGCAGATCCAAAACGGGTAAAACGTGAATTAGTTGATCTATTAGGATTTGAGGAAGAAGATATATTGTTAGTTAGTGCAAAAGAAGGTGTTGGAATAAAAGAATTGATAATAGCTATAATTGAAAAAATACCAGCACCCACAGGAGATGTTGCCAAACCATTGGAAGCGTTGGTCTTTGATAGTTACTATGATATGTATAGAGGAGTTGTACCACTTATAAGAGTGGTAAATGGGAAAATAAAGAAAAATGATAATGTTGTTATGATGGCTAATAACAATAAATATCCAGTTGTTTCATTAGGAGTTTATAGCCCTTATGAATTAGAAAAGGATGAGTTAGTTGCTGGTGAAGTTGGGTTTCTAAATGCAAGTATAAAAAGCATTGAGGATGTTAAAGTTGGAGATACTATAACTTTAGTTGATAATCCTGCAAATGAACCATTACCAGGTTACCAACCAATGAAATCGATGGTGTTTTGCGGACTTTACCCAATTGAAACATCTAAATTTACTGAATTAAGAGAAGCACTTGAAAAATTAAAATTAAATGATGCTGCTTTAGAATTTGAACCTGAAACGTCAAAAGCATTAGGTTATGGATTTAGGTGTGGTTTTTTAGGTTTATTGCATATGGAAATAATTCAAGAAAGAATAGAACGAGAATTTAATATTGATCTTATTGCAACGTCACCTTCTGTTATATATGAAGTAAAATTAACAAATGGTGAAACCATTATGGTTGACAGTCCGACAAAAATGCCTGAAAGAGTGAATGTAGAAGATATTAAAGAGCCATATATATTAACTAGTATATTTGTTCCGAGTGATTATATTGGACCAGTAATGGAGCTTTGCCAAAATAAGCGTGGAACATATGTATCAATGGAATATGTTGATCAAACAAGGGTCAATATTAAATATGAAATTCCATTTTCAGAAATTGTATATGATTTTTTTGAGAGATTAAAATCAGGTACAAAAGGTTATGCATCGTTTGATTATGAAGTAATTGGATATAAAAGTAGTAATTTGGTTAAGATGGATATTTTGTTAAACGGTGAACCTGTTGATGCTTTAAGCACAATCATCCATCGTGATTTTGCTTATAATCGGGGTAAAGCAATAGTTGAAAATTTACAAAAAATTATACCAAGACAACAATTTGAAGTTCCTATTCAAGCTGTTATTGGTAGTAAGGCAATTGCTAGAACAAATATAAAAGCAATTCGAAAAAATGTATTAGCTAAGTGTTATGGTGGAGATGTATCTAGGAAAAGGAAATTGTTGGAAAAACAAAAAGAAGGAAAGAAAAGAATGAAAATGATAGGAAGTGTCGAAATTCCACAAGAGGCATTTTTATCTGTATTAAGTTTAGAAGAAGATTAGGAGAGATAGTTTGAAAAAAGTTAGAACAAGGTTTGCACCTTCTCCAACAGGATATATGCATGTTGGAAATTTAAGAAGTGCGATATTCGCGTACTTAGTTGCAAAACATTACGGTGGTGATTTTTTACTTAGAATTGAAGATACCGATCAAACTAGGGAAGTTCCTGGTGCTGTTAAATTTATTTATGATACGTGTAATTTATGTGGACTTATTCCTGATGAAGGTCCTATGAATGGTGGAGATTATGGTCCATATACACAAAGCGAAAGGTTATCAATATATCAGAAGTACGCAAATAAATTGTTAGATATGGATAAAGCATATTATTGTTTTTGCACAGAAGATAGATTGGAAAA
Organism: uncultured Muribaculaceae bacterium; assembly: GCA_964587565.1. Lineage (GTDB taxonomy): Bacteria > Bacillota_I > Bacilli_A > RF39 > UBA660 > DUPI01. The sequence continues at coordinate 35,744 of CAZPLK010000006.1, read as the reverse complement.
ATTAAGGACTATTGCAGAAAAAAATAAAGTACCATTTTTGTATGATGGCAAATGTAAAAATTTACCAAAAGAAGAAGTTTTAAAAAGAATAGAACAAGGTGAAAAGTGTGTTATAAGACAAAAAATGCCTACAACTGGTATTAGTATTTATCACGATGTAGTATATGGTGAGATGTCTTTTGAAAATAAATTATTAGAAGATCAAATTCTTTTAAAATCAGATGGATTTCCAACGTATAATTTTGCAAACGTCGTCGATGACCATTTAATGGAAATAACGCACGTTATAAGGGGAAATGAATATTTGACATCAACGCCAAAGTATAACCATTTGTACGATGCTTTTGGTTGGGAAAAGCCAAAATACATACATTTACCAATGGTTGTAGATTTTGACGGCAAAAAATTAAGCAAAAGACATGGAGCAGCATCTTTTATGGACTTGTATGAAAATGGATATTTACCTGAAGGTGTTGTTAATTACTTATCCTTATTAGGATGGAGTCCTGAAACGAATGATGAAATATTTAGTTTGAAAGAATTAATTCAAATTTTTAATCCGTCTAGAATTAATAAATCACCTGCTGTTTATGATGTCAAAAAATTAAATTGGGTAAATGCACATTATATTAAAAAAATGAATTTAGAAGATTTATTAAAAATAACTGTTCCACATTTAAAAAAAGAATACGATTTGACAAATAAAACTAATGATTGGATAAAACATTTAATAAAAATTTACCAAAATCACATTTCTTATGGAAAAGAAATAATTGAAGTAACTGATTTGTTTTTTAAAAATGAAATAGAAATAAACGAAGAGTGTAAACAAGCTTTTAATGAATTAAATGGTATAGAAGTTGTTAACTCATTTGAAAATAAAATTGAAAGTATTGAATCATGGAATGTTGAAAATATAACGAAGGCAATACAAGAAGTAAAAGAAGAAGTAAAAGTAAAAGGAAAGGGACTATTTATGCCAATAAGAATTATAGTGAGTGGTCAAATGCATGGTCCGGAACTTCCTGATACTATTTATTTATTAGGTAAAGAAACAGTGCTAAATAGATTAAAACAAAAAAATCAAGTTGATGCTTGATTTTTTATTTTAAAATTAAATTCTTAGGCCTATCCACAATATTGGGCCCTTTATTAGCCAATGACATAAATAAGTCATTTACATCTTTATGCTCTAAATTATTAATAATTTCTTCTTCGATAGAAACTTGAGTACATAATATTAAGTCATCATTATATGAAATTGACTTATCATTTAACTCATCAAATGTTAAGTATAAATTGCCATCAATATTATTTAAATATTTTAAATAATTTAAAAAGGCTTCTTTAATACCATTTAAAAGATACGAGTTAAAACTAAAAGTATCTTGATTATGAAATGTATCAATGGCATTAATAAGTCCGAAACAGCCGATATTTATTAATTCATCAACACTTTCATTAAAGTCTTCTTGAAATTGTAGTGCTATTTTTACTACTTTACTTAAATTGTGCACAATTAATTTTTCTCTTGCACGTAGATCACCATCTTTTGTTTTTTTCAATAATTTAAAAGTTTCAAAATCAGATAAACAAGGATAATTCATAATTTCCTTAATATAATTAGACAAAAAACCACTCCTTATAATTAGCAAAATTTCTGCTTTTGAGATTATTATACAATGTTTTTACAAAATGTCAACAAATATACATAATAGTACTAATATGTGTTATAATTATTTAGGTGAAATTATGGACAAAAAGGATTATGTAAATATAATATTACTTTGTTTTGTTTGTTTAGTGTTAATTATTATATTTAAACAGTCAAACAATATTTATGGTTCAACTACTGATTGGTTGTCCCAACATTGGGTATTTCCTGAATATTTTAGGACATTGTTTTATAATACAGGTAAATTATTTCCTAATTATGCTCCTAATATAGGGGCGGGACAAAATATATATAATTTTGCTTACTATGGGTTATTAAATCCAATAATTTTAATTTCATATATATTACCATTTGTTAATATGGTTGATTATATAGTAATAAGTTCGATAATTATTGTACTTGTTACTATATCTTTATTTTATAAATGGCTTAGAAACAATAACTTTGACTACAAAATCTCTTTTATAACAACGTTTGCCTTTATGTTAGCAAATCCTTTTATTTTTCATAGCCACCGCCATATCATGTTTATAAATTATATGCCTTTTTTAATTTTATCACTAATAGGTGTTGATAAATATTTTGAAAGTAATAAAAGATACTATTTAATAATCAATGTTTTTTTATTAATTATGAGTAGTTACTTTTATAGTGTTGGGAGTTTAATTGTTATAGGAATTTATAGTATTTATAAAATACTAAGTGAAAAAATCAAATTTAAAACTTTCATTAATAAATTATCAAAAATAATATTGATGTTATTAACAAGTGTTTTAATGGCTGGCATATTAATATTACCTACCATTGGTATTATTGCAAATGGTCGTGGTCAAGCAGTTAAAAATATAAACCTTATAAAACTATTAATACCAAATATTAAAATAGAAGCAATGTTGTATTCAACATACTCATTAGGGTTTACAGCCATTGGTGTTGTAGCACTCATAAATGGACTTTTATCTAGTGATAAAAAAACTAAGATATTATCCATTTTATTATCAATTATATTTTTTATTCCTATTTTTACTTATTTATTAAATGGATTATTATATGTAAGATATAAAGTCTTAATACCTTTCATGCCATTGGTATCGCTACTAATAGCAAAATTATTAACGAAAATCGAACAAAAGAAAGTATCATTATTACCGTTAGTGATTGGTTCATTAATTTTTTGTATATTTAACTTAAAATCAAATATGGAGGTTATTGTTTATTTAATTGATATTACTATTATATTTATTTCATTTTACTGTTATTATCACTTTAATAAACGATATATATTTATAATTCCAATTATTATAACTGTGTTACTAAGTTCATTTGTAGCAAATCATAACGAAAAATATGTTACAATTTCCCAATTTTCAAATGATTTTAATTATATGACACAGCAATTAATAAACGATACAATAAGTAATGATCTGACTTATTATCGCTTTAATAATTTAGATTCTACATTGTCAACTGTTAATAAAATTTATCATCCCAGATATTACCAAACAACATTATATTCATCTACATATAATAATAAATATAATAAATTTTATTATGATCATTTTAAAAATGCAATACCATATCGCAACAGGGTTATTACAGCTCAAAGTAGTAATATATTGTTTCAAACTTTAATGGGGGTTAAATATATTGTAACTAAAAATGTTGTACCAATTGGATATGATTTAATAAATAACAAAGGATTAATAAATGTTTATAAAAATGAAAATGTTTTTCCAGTTTTCTATGTGACGGATAAAATTATGGATGAAAGTGATTATGAAAAATTAAAGTATCCTTATAATTTGGAACCACTTCTATATAGTGTTGTGGCCCAAAGTAATAGTAATTATAATTTTAAAAGTAATATAACAAAAACTGAATTAGATTATACTAGTTTAATAGGTGAAAATATTGAAGTTAAAAATAAAAGTAATGGTTATGACATTAACGTAGCAAATAAAGATTATATAAAGTTAAATTTGAGAAATATCAAAAAAGACCAAATATTAATAATAAAATTTGACATTTTAAACAACCCATCATGCCAATCTGGTGATATATATATTATCATAAATGGAATTAAAAATGTATTAACTTGTAAAGAGTGGATTTATCATAATCAAAATTATGCTTTTGAATATGTTATTTCATCTAATGATGTAGTCGATAAACTTAATATTGAATTTGCTAAAGGTCATTATGACATATCAGGAATAGAAACTTATATTTTAGATTATAATCATATTAAAAAATTGTCTTCAAATTTAAATGAATTGATAATTGATATAAATAAAACAAAAGGTGATCAAATAACTGGAAATATAAAGGTGGATGAAGATGGTTATTTTGTAACTACTATACCTTATGATGATGGCTTTCAAATTTTACTAAATGATTATAAAGTTAATTATGAAGTTGTTAATAATTCATTTATTGGATTTCCTATTAAAAAAGGGGTATATGAAATAAAAATAATTTATAAGGCACCACTTTTTAAAGAAGGTGCTATTGTGTCGATGTTTGGATTTACTTTATTTTTATTTATAGTATTAAAAGATGTAAAAAAAAGGAATAGTGTTTAATCTATTCCTTTTTGTTGTTTTTGACATTCATTATTACAGGTAAGATTATTGGTCTTCTACCCGTTTTGTCATAAATATAAGGCGATAACTCATTAATTATTTCATTTTTTAATTCTGAATAATTAACTCGTTTCTTAATCTTATTATTTATAGCTTTTTCGGCAATACTTTCAAGTTTTTGTAAAAGTTTTTGATTATAATTTACTAAGACAAAACCTCTAGTAATAATGTTGGGTCTATTTAATAATTTATTATTACTAATATTAACATTAGCAATAACAATTACAATGCCGTCACTAGACATAATTTTTCTATCTCTTAAAACTGCATTACTAACATCACCAATTCTGTTACCTTCAACATATACATCATTAGCTTGTACATAACCTCTTTTATTAATTTTACCTTTATATAAAGATAAAATATCCCCGTTACTTAACACAAAGTTGTTCTGCTTTGGAATATCGCATTCAATAGCTAAATCAGCGTGAGCTTTTAACATTCTATATTCTCCATGAACAGGCATAAAGTATTTTGGTTTCATTAACCTAATCATTAATTTTAACTCTTCGCTGTTTCCATGACCAGAAGTATGAATATCACTTAAAAGAGTATTAGTATATACTTGTACGCCTTTTAAATAAAGTTGATTAATAGTTCTTGATATACTAAGTGCATTTCCTGGTATTGGAGATGATGAGAATACAACTACATCATCTTGTTTTAATTTAATTTGACGATGTGTTCCAATAGCTATTCTGCTTAAAGCCGCTAAAGGTTCTCCTTGGCTACCAGTACATAACAAACAAACCTTATGATCTGGTAAACGATTCGCTTCATTCGGTGTTATAAAAATATCTTTATTTTTAATATAACCACTTTGTATTGATAATTCAATATTTGTTTCCATACTTCTACCGAAAATTGCAACCTTTCTCCCGTTTCTCTTACATGTGTCAACAATGTGTTTTAATCTATAAATATTAGAAGCAAAAGTAGCAACTATTATTCTGCCATTATGCCTTCCAAATATTTCGGATAAAGCTTCATCGACTTTTGATTCACTCATAGACATTCCTTCGTTTAAAGCGTTAGTGCTATCGCTTAGCAATAGTTCAACACCATTCTCACCTATTTGAGCCATTTTATGTAAATTGGCCATAGGTCCAATTGGTGTAAAATCAAATTTAAAATCTCCTGTTACAACAATAGTTCCATTTGGTGATTTAACAGCAATTCCGTGTGAATCTGGAATTGAGTGCGTTGTTCTGAAAAAATCAACTTCAAAATGCTTAAATTTAACTTTTCTTTTTTCATCATATACAAATATGTTTTTATACTTTATGTTGCGCTCATTTAATTTTTTTCTAATTAAGCCCAATGCTTGATGTGGAACATATATTGCTGGAATGTTAACAGTTTGTAATAAGAACGGTATAGCACCGATATGATCTTCGTGACCGTGCGTTATAAACAGAGCTTTAATTTTTCTTTCGTTTTGCTTTAAAAAATTAAAGTCCGGAATAACATAATCCACGCCACTTAGTTCACTTCGTGGAAAAGTCACACCCGCGTCAATAATAATTAATTCATTATCATGCATTATACAATACATGTTTTTGCCAACTTCACCTAAACCCCCTAATGCGAGTATTTTGGTGTCGTTGTTTTTTAAAAACTTCATAATAACTCCTTTCTTTGTTTTATTAAAAAATTAACTACATAATTATAACCTTTTTTTATTGATTTGTCTAGCAATTAAATAGATTATATTGTAAAATGATAATAGGTGATAAAATATGGGTATTTTTAGAAACTTCAAAAAATTACTAAATTTACAAAATAATGAAACTAAAGATGAACTTGAAGTTTATAATAAAGGATTGGAAAAAACACGTGTTGATTTTACATCTCAATTAAATAAATTAGCCAATAAATATAAAAAGATTGATAGCAACTATTTTGATGATTTAGAAGAAATATTAATTGGTGCAGATATTGGTGTTTCCACTGTTATCAATTTTATAGATAAACTAGGTGAACGTGTTAAAAAAGAAAAAATTGTTGACGCTAAAGATTTAAATGAAATTATAGTTGATGAAATGTTTATTATGTATATTGATGATGAAATTATAGTAAATAAAATTAATTATAATGATGAAGGCCCTACTGTTATTTTATTTGTTGGTGTTAATGGTGTGGGTAAAACTACAACAATAGGTAAGTTGGCTAGTAGATTAAAAAAAGAAGGGAAAAAAGTGTTGCTAGTAGCTGGTGATACATTTAGAGCTGGTGCTATTGAACAGTTAATAGAGTGGGGAAATCGTGTGGATGCAGAGGTAGTATATAAAGAAGATAGGGATCCAGCCAGCGTAATATATGAAGGTCTTGAAACTGCGATAGAAGAGAAATACGATGTTGTATTAATAGATACTGCTGGAAGATTACAAAACAAAGTTAATTTAATGAACGAACTAGAAAAAATAAATAGGGTTATATGTAAAAAAATACAAAATGCCCCACATGAAACATTGTTAATAATAGATGCCACCACTGGTCAAAATGGTATTAGTCAAGCTAAACAATTTAATGAAATCACAAATATTACAGGTATCGTATTAACGAAACTTGATGGTACTGCTAAAGGTGGAATTGTTTTGGCAATTAAAGATAGTGTTGGTATACCAGTGAAATATATTGGATTAGGTGAAGGTGAAAAAGACTTACAAATCTTTGATATCGAAAAATATATATATGGTCTTTTTAAAGATTTAATTTGAGGTGAATTATGATAGAAAAATATAATGAGCTACCTGTTTTTAACAAAATCACATTAATTGGGCAGGCAATATTAACTTTAGTTGTATTAATCTTTCTATTTATTTATATTGGCTTACCTGAAATAAAAAATGTATTAAAAACTTTATTATTACTTTTATTTTTAATAATGGCATATAACAATCATAAAATCTTTAAAAGAAAAAGATTTACAATATATAATTTGTTATTTGTTATTGTAATTTTAATAGAGGTGTTATTTACTTAATATGGATGATATGGTATATTTAGGAATTTTGTTTGATTATTACGGAGATTTATTAACAGAAAAGCAACAAGAATACTTTAAAGATTATTATTTCAACAATTTAAGTTTATCAGAAATTAGTACTAATTACAATGTTAGTAGAAATGCAGTTCATAAACAACTTAAAGATGTAGAACAAAAATTATATGATTATGAAAATTGTTTAAGACTTTATTATAAAGCAAGTGAGATAAAGAAATTAATTATAAATATGGACACTAATATTCAAGAGAAAATAATTGAATTAATATAATAAGGGGTGGTAATTTGTTTGGTAAAATTATATACATTAGTGATAATTTGGCACATGTTCAGATAGAAGAAGGTACTCCAATTGCGACTAATTTAATGAATATGCATGTGATATTTGAAGATGATAATAAAAAAATATTAGGAGAAATAGAGGATATAAGTCAGGAAGTTATTAAAATTAGATTTTTAGGAGAAATAGTAAATGAACGGTTTGTAGGTGGAGTAATAAGAAAACCAACATTAGCGGCTAAGATTAGAATTATTTCTCGTGAAGAGCTTGGTTTAATAATTGGAAGGGAAACAAATAGTAGTTTTTTATTAGGCACATCAGCGCTTTATGATAATTATCCAATACATGTAGATATAAATGATATGTTTAGCAACCACATGGCAGTTTTCGGAAATAGTGGTAGTGGGAAATCATATGGAGTAGCACGAATTTTACAAAATATATTTTTAAATAAAAATGTCGTGCCGTTTAAATCAAATTTTTTTGTGTTTGATGCTTATGGTGAATACCATAATGCCTTTTCTGTATTAAATCAAATAAACCCTAATTTTAACTTTAAAATATATACAACTAACGTTAATCAGCCAAATGCTCATTTACTACAAATACCATTGTGGTTATTAGGAGTTGATGAAATGGCACTTTTATTATCAGCAGAAGAACATTCACAACTACCAATTATTGAAAGAATGTTAAAGTTAGTTAGGGTTTTTGCTGAAAAAAGTGATAAAGCAGAAATGTATAAAAACCATTTAATAGCAAAAGCTATAATGACAATCCTATATACAAATCAAACCCCAGCAAGTAAAAGAAATGATGTGTTCTCGATTTTAGCAAGTTGTAGTACTGAAAAATTTAATTTAGAGGCACCAGTTCAAGGTGTAGGATATGTTAGAAAATTTAGGGAGTGCTTTACAATTGACACGGCTGGTAATTTTACAGAATCGGTTTTATTAACGGATTATGTAACAAAATTTATTAACGATGATATTGAAAAATATATACCTAGTAGTACTAATCCTTACACTTTAAATGAATTAGAAAATGCGCTTGAATTTACTTTGATTTCAGAAGGCCTTCTCCGTAATGAAAAATCATTCAATGATGCGGTAACTTTAAAAGTTAGATTACATTCAATCGCAATTGGAGAATATGCAAAGTTTTTCAAAGTAGATCAATATATTAGTAAAGAAAACTTTATTGCTAGTTTAGTATCAGTAAATAGTAAAAAAGCACAAATAATAAATTTTAACTTAGAAGATGTTGAAAATTGGTTTGGGAAGTTTGTTACAAAATTATTTGCAAAATTATTTTTTGATTTTACAAAAAGTCTTAAAAATAGAGCATCTGTCCCGATGCATATATTTTTAGAAGAAGCACATAGATATGTGCAAAATGATAATGACACATATTTAATAGGATATAACATCTTTGATAGGGTTGCAAAAGAAGGAAGAAAATATGGAATGATACTTAATTTAATTTCACAAAGACCAGTTGAAATATCAGAAACAGTTATATCACAATGTAGTAATTTTTTAATATTTAAAATGAATCATCCTAGGGATTTAGAATATATAAGGCAAATGTTACCGAATATAAGTGCCGAGATTGTTGAAAAACAAAAAAGTTTACAACCTGGTACTTGTGTTGCTTTTGGAAGTGCTTTTAAAGTTCCTATGATTGTAAGGATGCAATTGCCTAACCCAGAACCACATAGTAGTAATGCGGATGTAGTAAATAGATGGACGGTGAATCAACAATGAAAAATAAAGTAGTAATAATTGGTTGTGGTAATGTAGGTATGAGCTATGCCTATGCATTACTTAATCAAAAAACAAAAGTAAGTGAAATTGTATTAATTGATATTGATGAGGAAAGAATAAAGGGAGAAGTAATGGACTTAAATCATGCACTACCCTTTGCTCCTTCAAAAGTTAAAATTAAAGCCGGTACTTATGTAGATTGTATGGATGCTACCATTGTTTGTATATGTGCTGGATTACCACAAAAAAAAGGTGAAACCAGATTAAATTTAATAAAAGAAAATGAAAGAATAGTAAAAGATATAGTTGATAATGTTTTAACAACAAACTTCAGTGGTATATTTTTAGTTGTAACTAATCCCGTTGACATTATTACATATATTGTTCAAAAGCATTCTAAGTTCCCTTACGGTAAAGTTATTGGAACAGGAACAACATTAGATACAGCCCGATTAAGGTTTTTAATTGGTGATTATTTAAATTTAAATCCTAAAAATGTTCATGCGTATGTTTTAGGGGAGCACGGGGATAGTGAATTTGTACCATGGTCAAATGCATTTATAGGAAGTTGTGCAATTACTGAATATATAAATGATGAAAAATTATCGTTGTTTGAAGAAGAAGTAAGAACTGCAGCATACGATATAATAAAAAGGAAAGGTTCAACATCGTATGGCATAGGAATGTCTTTAGTTAGAATTACAAATGCTATATTAAATAATGAAAGTACTATATTAACAGTGTCTTCATTTGACGCCAAGCGAAATATTTATATTGGTATGCCAAGCATTGTTAATCAAAGAGGCGTTGTAGGTTATTCCAAACTGATGCTTACTGAAGAAGAACAAAAGAAGTTTGAAAAATCGGCTGAAATAATAAAAGGTATAACAAAAAGAATGTAGATGTATTCATATACATCTTTTATTTTGTTTTAAATTAAAATGGTGTATAATTATATGAGGTGATAAAATGTTTGAAAATTTAGGGGATAGATTGCAAAGTGCAATTCATAAAATAAAAGGATATGGAAAAATAACAGAAGAAAATATTAATGATATAACAAGAGAAATTCGACTTGCACTACTAGAAGCCGATGTTAATTATAAAGTTGTAAGGGAATTTATTAATAATGTGAAGGAAAAAGCATTGGGTGAGGAAGTAAGAAAAAGTTTACAACCTAGTGAATTATTTATAAAAATAGTAAAAGAAGAATTAGTATCTTTGTTGGGTGACGAACAAGTTAGTTTAAAAACTGATGGGAATCCAACTGTTTTAATGATGGTAGGATTACAAGGAAGCGGTAAAACTACAACAGTAGGTAAACTAGCACTTTTTCTTAGAAAAAAACACAAAACAAAGCCATTGTTAGTAGCTTGTGATGTTTATAGACCTGCCGCGATCGACCAATTAAAACAAATTGGCAAAGAATTAAATGTAGAGGTATATGAAGAAGGCAAAACAAACCCAATTCAAATAGCTATAAACGCTATTGCCTATGCAAAAGAAAATAATTTTGATTATGTGCTAATTGATACTGCTGGTAGATTACATATAGACGATGAATTAATGAATGAATTAAATAACATTAATGAAAAAGTTAACCCCCATGAAATTTTATTAGTAGTAGATAGTATGATGGGGCAAGATGCAATTAATGTAATACAAGGATTTAACGATAATTTACCATTAACAGGTGCTGTTTTGACAAAAATGGATGGCGATACTAAAGGTGGGGCAGCATTATCAATAAAACATTTAACAAAACTCCCAATTAAATTTGTGGGTGTTAGTGAAAAAATGGACGGTTTAGAAGAGTTTTATCCAGAACGCATGGCTCAAAGAATTCTTGGTATGGGAGATTTATTGACGATGATAGAAAAAGTTGAAGATGTTATCGATCAAGAAGAAGCAGAAGAATTAGCCAAAAAAATGGGAAAAGGAAAATTTGATTTAGAAGATTTTTTGAAGCAACTAAATCAAATAAAAAAACTTGGGCCATTAGAAAATTTAATTAAAATGATCCCAGGTGCTGCAAAGATGGGTCTTACAAATGTAAATATTGATCCTAAAACATTTTCTCATATAGAGGCTATCATACTATCTATGACGCCATCTGAAAGAAAAAATCCTAAAATAATAAAAGCAAGCCGTAAAAGAAGAATTGCAAAAGGTTCAGGCAGAAATGTTGAAGAAGTAAATCGCCTATTAAAGCAATTTGAACAAATGAAGAAAATGATGAAACAAATGCAAAGTGGGAACTTTAAAATGCCTTTTTAAGGCTAATACCATATTCACATATAACCGATTATCATATTATAAGAATAGATAAGGGGGATTAATATATGTTATTAAATAGACAAAGTGGATGCCCACCACGACCAAATATGCAAATGGCTGGCGCAATGCCTGGGCAAATGTGTCAACCAATCATAGAACCAGCAATGACCGATTGCATAGTAAAAGAGTTCTACCATGAAGTACCACAATATTGTTTCTAAAGTGATAATAGATTATTATTTAAATATGTAAAGGTAAATACACAATTATTGAATAATGTTATGACATATAGTATAATTAAAGTAATAATTAATAGGAGGGCGTATGAGAAGAATATTTGAATTAAAATATCGCGAAAAACTTTTCAATTCATTAATGCAAAATTCTGATACAATCTATATTATGTTTGATAATACAAATAAAAAAGTTACTTATATGACAGAAAATATAAAAGATGTGCTAGATATAGACGGAATAAAAGGCAAAGATGATGCACTAAAGTTAATTAATGATATTATGTCTAACCCAATTATAAAAGAAGAAATGCGCAGATGGGATGAAAAAAGTGAGTTTGTCAGTCAAATGATTTCATACAGTTATAATAAAGGAGAACAAGCGCCAAAAAGAATTAGAGTTAAAGTTTATCCGCTTAAGAAAAAGAAGGTTAGTTATCAAATTATATCCATACAAGATGCCACTAAAGAGCATTCACAACAACACAAATTGATAATACAAGCAAAAGATATAAAGGCAAGGGAAAAACAATTAAATGAAATTACAGCTACTTCATATGATTTTGAAATAAATATAAATATGATAACAAAAAGATATAGTTTAAAAAACTATAAAAAAGGTGTAAAATACTTTGGTGAAGAATCAACTGGAAATTATAATGATGCACTTGAAAAAATAATAAATGATTATGTATTCATAGAAGATAAGGAAGAAGTGTTAAAGGAATTATCTTTAGATAAGTTTAATAACTTAATGACAAAAAATAAACTCAAACCACGATCAATAAGATATCGTTTATCTATTGATGATGGTGCAACTTGGTTAGAAAGTTCAATATTTTTTTTAGTTAGTCAAGGTGAAAACCGTGTAGTAATATTAACTAAAAATGTTACAGAAAATGCAGAATATATGAGAGAGCAAAATAGATTGTTGCAAGAAGCTTTAAATGAGGCTAAAAAAGCAAACGATGCTAAAACAGAATTTTTAACTGTAATCTCACATCAAATCCGTACACAAATGAACGCTATTATTGGTTTAAGTGAATCAGCACTATCTGAATCATTACCATTTAATGCAAGGGAAGACATTCATAATATAAATGCCGCTAGCTACAACTTGTTAGATATTATTGATGGTATATTAGATATTTCTAAAATAGAATCAGGAATTTTAGAAAAAAATGAAAGAGAATATGATACAAGTCAATTATTTCAAAATTTAATTGGTTTGACAAAGGAGAAAATCGGTAATAAAAAAATAAATTTAATTACAGAAATTGATCCCAAAATTCCTAGAAGGTTATTTGGTGATAGCAGTAAAATTAAGCAAATTTTATTAAATGTTTTAACTAATGCTGTTCAATATACAAATAATGGTTCAATTACAATAACAGCAAAAGGTATTAAAAAGAAGCATAATTACGATATTATTATTACTATTGAAGATACTGGTATAGGAATGAAAAAGGATCAACTGGAAAAAATATTTCAAAATTCCGAGCAAGTTGATTATTCACAAAACATGGGGCTATCAATTGTGAAGCAATTAATTAATCTTTTAAATGCTAAAATAGTTGTAGAAAGCGAATATGGTAAAGGAAGTAAATTTACTTTGACTTTCACACAAAAGGTAATAGATGACAAAGGAATCGGTAACATTGATGAGTATGCTAGGGGTAAATTAAATAAAGATTATTTCAATGCAAATGGTAAAACTGTTTTAGTAGTTGATGATAATAAATTAAATATAAAAGTCGCACTACGCTTTTTAGAACCATATAATATAAATGTACAAACTGCTGGAAGTGGACAAGAGTGTATTGAAATGGTTAAAAAGGGTGAAAAATTTGACCTCATATTATTGGACCAAATGATGCCACAATTAAGTGGAATTGAAACATTAAAAGAGTTAAAAAAGGATTCAAATTTTAAAACACCAGTTGTTGTATTAACCGCTGATGCTATTGTTGGAGTCAAAGAACAATATTTAAAAGAAGGTTTTGACAACTATTTATCGAAACCTATTGACGCCAAAGAGTTAAAAAGCATACTAGAACAATATTTAAAATAATAAAAGCCCCATTGGGGTTTTTTTGTTATAATATAAAAAAATAATTTGACAATGTAACAATAATGTGTATAATATAGGGAAATTATGTCAGAAAGGGGATATTATGGTTATTGGTTTTGATATTGATGGTACATTTACAAGATTCGAACAATTTACGAAAAAGTATGCAGTAAAATATTTTAAAAACAAATACAACTTAGATGTAGTAAATCCTGATGGCTATGATGTAGATGATATATTTGACTTAGAAAGTTATATTAGAAAAACCCAAACAAATTTATTGGAAGAGGAAATTCAAAAAGAAGTTAAAAAGATGATGGCACAATTTTGGACAGTATATTATCCATTATATATTGCCGCTCCTTTTAGAGAAGGGGTTAAAAAAATAATTGAAAGTGAAAAATCAAAAGGAAATGTCGTAAAACTTTTTTCATCAAGAGATATGACGTGTGATGAAAATTTAAAAGGAAAAATTGCAAGGGAAGCAACTCACTTTCAAATAAATTTATTAAATAATATAAAACATGATGGTCTTTTATTATATCCGGACGACAAAACAAAAATAGAAGATATAAAAAAGCACCGTGTTTCTATAATGTTTGAAGATAAACCTGAAATGATTGAAGGTGTAAGTCAATTTGCCAAAGTAATTGCAATAAAAACACCTTACAATCAAAATTATGATTTCAATGATAACGTCATTATGGTTGATGGTGAAAATGCAAAAGAAATTGATCAGGCTTTGGGTGTATTTAAAGAAATTTTAAATAAACCCTTATTAGATAATGGAGCGATCAAACATACTTTACCATCAAAAGATCAAATATGGAAAAAATATTATAAAACAAAAGATAATAATTATGTATTAGAACGAATGTCACCATATGATAGAATGATGGCTCAAATAAAGGATTATCCAAATGACACATTATTTTCATACTCTAATACTAATAAAAAAATGAAAGTTAAAGAATATATTGAAAAAGTTGAATTGTGTGCTAATTGGTTGAAAAATCAAGGGATTCAAAAAGGTGATTTAGTACCAGTAATAACATTAAATACATTTGAAACCGTTATTATGATATCGGCACTAATAAAAATCAATGCAACAGTTGTTCCTATATCACCACTTGAAAATAAAGCGTCAATAGAAGCTAAATTAAATGACTTAAAAAAACCATTAAAAATGGTATATTTAGTTGACTTTTGGCATGATAAAGAAAAATGTTATACGAGTGATAAAATCAAAGATTTAGTAGACAAAAATGAAATAGAAAAAGTTTGTTATGCCAAAGTAGATTTTTTCTCATTACCATTTATAGATCGCCTTAAAATCATAAAAAAAATTATTAAAAATGGTAAATTTCCAGAAAAATCCAAAAATAATGATAACGATAAATTCGTTTATTTTGATGAAATTATAGAAAATAAAATTTATAATAATAAAACCGATAACAATAAATACGATGGTGATTATACAGCTTGCTTAATGTATACTAGCGGAACACTTGTATCAAAAGGCGTGAAATTATCTGGTAATAATATAGATGCTATAATTAATTATTTTTATAATTCCTTATTTGATATAAACAAGCAAGAAAAAATATCCGGATTTCTACCTTATGATCATGTTTATGGACTATTAACTAATTTAATTGTTCCGGTCGCGCTTGGTCTTGAAACAGTTTTAGTGCCAAATTTTGAGCGAAACAAAATAAACACATTAGTAACAAAAGACAAAGTTAGTTATTTAATATTAATTCCTGTTCTTTTGAATAATTTAATAGAAAACAAAAAAATTACTTCAAAAGAGTTAAGAGAATTAAAGAAAATATTCTCTGGTAGTTCAGTAATAAATAACCTTAATGAAATCGAACATTTTTTTAATAAAAGAGGAGCAAGTATTGATATATTAGATGGGTATGGCTCGAGTGAGCTAACTTGTATTTATTTAGCAGATGGAATACCCGTTCTTGATTCAAATGCAAAAGTAGTTGATGTAGAAACAAATAAAGAACTAGGATATAACAAAGTTGGAGAACTACATGTAACAGGGCCAACTGTTATGAAAGGATATTACAATAATGACGATTTAACTAATGAAGTTTTATATACGGATGAAAATGGTGATGAGTGGTTAAAAACTGGCGATTTGTTTTCTGTTAGTAAAGATGGCAAATTTCATTTTCAAGGTCGTGTATCACAGGATTTTATAAAAGTTAACGGCAAACAAGTTAATTTATATGCATTAAAACAACTTATTGAAACGATAGATGAAGTCAAAGAGTGTGTTATTATTGACATAATAGATAGTGAAAAGGGCCGTGTGCCAATCGCTTTTATTGAGCCACTTGAAAAACATTATAATATAAATCACATTGAACAAAAAATAATAAATTTATGTAAACAAAAACTAGCATCTTATGAAAGACCAGTATATATACATTTTGTAGATAAATTACCGCTTACAATGAGGGGAAAAACAGATAGAAAATATATAGAAGACAATTACGAAGATATAATCGCAAATAATAACCTTAATAAAACTAAAGTTTTAGTTAAAACAAAATTTGATAAGGAGCTGAAAGCGTGGTAATAAAATTTTATAACACCCCATTTTTTACCCATCCATTTTATAAATTTGCAAGATTAGTTAGTTCTCCGGTTGTAAAGGCTAAATTTGATCCAATAATTTTAAATGAAGATAAAATAGTAAATAAAGGACCTGTTGGTTATGCCCCTAATCATAGTAAAACTATGGATCCATTTGCAGTAACATACGCAATACCTAGGCCTATACATTTTGGAGCAATTGAAAGGTTTTTCACGGGCAAAGATAGTATTTTTAACAATAGTAAAAACCCGATATTATGCCAAATAACAGTTTTTTTAACGAATGCAATAGGTTCTGTACCACTTATAAGAAAAGATATGGATGTAGATACCATTACTAAAAGCAATACGGAATCACTAAAATTATTTAAAGATTATTTAGAAAAAGAATATGCAATCGGATTATTTGTAGAAGGTACAACAACAAAGCCAGAAGGTACGATTTTATTAGAAGCAAAACCAGGTTTGTTTCATCTTATATCCGAAAAAGGTGGTTTAATTCAACCTATATCACTAACTTGGACGCCAAAAGAGATAAAAATTAGCAACAGAGTAATAATTAATATTAGGGACCCATTTAGTATGGATGGAAAAAGTATTGAAGAAGCAAAAGAGTTGTGGAGACATAGCGTAATGGAAGGTTTGTTAGAAAACGATGAATTAATAAAACAAAAAACATTAACATTAAAAAAATAGTACATTAAAGTACTATTTTTATTTTTTTAATGTTAAAATTAACTTAATGTGTTATAATTTTAATATATGTATGGAGGGTTATTATGCATACAAGTGTTTTATTATTAATAGGTAGTTTATTTTATGTAGTATTAATAGGGATACTTTATTTAAGTAAACCTCGAATAAAATTATTTGAAAACAAAATATATGAATGCTTAATTTATATAAATATATTTGGTGTTATATTAGATTTAGCAGGAATATACGCCAATGTAAATTTACCGCCAACAAGCTTAATTAGATTGATTATTGTAAAATTATATTTAATTTATTTATTGTCTTTTTTATTTTTAATGTCACTATATATTCTTTTTGTTCCAATGAACTTAAATGAAAGCAATATTAAAAACAATAAAAAAGCAAGAAAAACATTAAACATTTCTAAAACAATATATTTAATATTATCATTAGCAATATCAATTTTGCCTATAGATTATTATAATAAAGGAACTATAATATATGTATTTGGCCCGAGTGTTCAAGTTTTATATACTATATCGTCAATAATATTATTCTCGTGGATAATATATATATTGAAAAACTTTAGGAATTTAGACAAAAAAAAGCTTTTACCAATGATAGTCTTTTTATTTATTGTTATACCAATAGCATATATTCAAATGATAAGGCCGGAGTTACTATTAGTGACGTCCTTAAGTAGTTTTGTAGTCGTATTTATGTATCACACAATAGAAAATCCTGATGTAAAATTAATCCATGAGCTAGATCTTGCAAGAAGTCAGGCGGAAAAAGCAAATAATGCTAAAAGTGAGTTTTTATCAAGTATGAGCCATGAAATAAGAACGCCGTTAAATGCCATAGTAGGATTTAGTCAAGCTTTATTAGAAGAAGATTTAGAAGAACATATAAAAGAAGAAATAAAAGATATAATATTTTCATCAGAAAACTTATTAGAAATAGTAAATGGAATATTAGATATATCTAAAATAGAAGCTAACAAATTAGAAATAGTCAATAAAGAATACGAAACAAATAAGGTAATTGAAGAATTAATATCACTAACAAAAGTAAAAATAGGTGGTAAACCAATAGAGTTTAAAACAGAAATAGATAAGTCATTACCACCATATTTATATGGTGATTACGTGAGATTAAAGCAAATAGCTTTAAATTTACTAACTAATGCAGTAAAGTATACAAAATCAGGAGAAATTAAATTTAAAATAAATTCAGTAATAAAAAACGATATTTGCCGATTAATAATAACTGTTGAAGATACAGGCATTGGTATAGAGACAGAAAAATTAAATAAAATATTTGATAAGTTTGAAAGATTTGAAGTTGAAAAAAATATTACAATAGAAGGAACCGGATTAGGACTAGCTATTACTAAAAAATTAGTAGATTTAATGAACGGTAAAATAGTAGCCCAAAGTAGTTATGGCGAGGGATCAAAATTTACAGTAGCATTAGACCAAAGGGTAGTTAAAAATCCAACGATAAAAGAAGAGAAAGACCCATCAACAAATAAAAAGATAGATTTTAAAGACAAAAAAGTATTAGTAGTAGATGATAATAAAATAAATTTAAAAGTAGCAACAAGGTTATTAAAAACGTATGGTTTAGAAATTGAACTTGTTGAAAGTGGTTATGAATGTATTGAAAACATAAAAAATGGAAAAAAGTATGATTTAATTTTATTAGATGATATGATGCCTAAGTTAAGTGGAGTTGAAACATTAAAAAAATTAAAAGAAATTGAAGGATTTAAAATACCAACAATAGCCTTTACAGCAAATGCTTTAACAGGAGAACGAGAAAGGTATTTAGAAGAAGGATTTGATGATTATATATCAAAGCCAATCCAAAAAAATGAATTAACCAATATTTTAATAAAGTTTTTAAATTAAACAATAATGTAGTTATTGTTTTTTTAATTTGACAAATGGTAAAAAATGTGTATAATATGTCCAAAAAGGAGGGGAAAAGGTGAAAAATTTCAAGGAGTTATCAATGTTTGAACGAAACAAGCTGTCTATGGAAGAGCTTCGAGAATATTATAAAAATCATAGGAAATATACTTATCACAAAAATGATAAAATAAAAAACTTAAAATTAAAAAAAGCTTTATATCCATTATTAAAAAGTACGTTTTCTTTAAAAAGAAATTTAATAGGTCAAAAATTAACATTAATAAATGAGAACACTGATACAAAAAAAAGTAATAGGCCAATAATATTTGCTGTTAATCATAATGGTAAATATGATATTGAAATTGTAGCAGAAGCATTAAATGAGCACGCATATATTTTAATGGGTGATCCAGAACAATTATATAGAACGGTTGAAGGATTGTTTTTATCACTCAATGGTGTTGTTTATCTAGAAGTTAATGATAAAGACGACTGTGAAGTTGCTAAAAAAACCATTATAAAATTATTGAAAAATAATGCTAATGTAATGTGGTATCCTGAAGGAATATGGAATTTGGATAAAAACTTAATAGTACTTCCTTTTAAGTTTGGGATAATAGATGCAGCACTACAATCTAATGCTTTAATAGTACCAGTCGGCTTAGAACAACGAGGCAAAGAGTTTTATGTTAGCATCGGACAATGTTTTGATGTAAATAATTATAAGGAAAAATATGAAAATTCGAAACAAATGTATATTAATTGTTGTAATAAACTTCGGGATCTAATGGCATCAGAACTATGGAAGATTTGGGAACATTTGGGAGTTGAAAAAAGAAAAGATATTCCTGAAGATTATTATGAAAATTTCATTAATGAAAGAATTGAAGAATGGCCACAATTCACATTTGAAGAATTAATGGATCGAGTTTATAAAAAACCGGGTGTTGTTGAGTTAGAAGAAATAAAAGAATCATTACAAAAAGTAAAAGTGAATAAAAACAATGCATTTTTATTAAACAAAAGACATTTTTATTAATATTTAAGATAGTACTGTACTATCTTTTTTTGAAAATAAACTTGCAATATATTGTCGCAAAGTGTAAAATATAAAAAAGGATGGTAAGTTATTATGAGTAGTTTATATTTTCCAATATGCGCTTTAATAATTTCACTAACAATTAATATTATATTTTTTACAAAACAAAGGGTAAATACTAGAGAAACTAAATTATATTCATATTTTATTGTTTTATCCTTTTTAGAATCATTAACTGCTTGTATTATAATTATAATTTCTAAAAAAATCGGTACAATAGACATTCTTTATTTATTGCATCGTATTGATTATATATTAATCTTTTCTTTAGTATGGACTTTGTTTTTGTATGTTTTCTTTATTTCCGTTGATAAAAAAAACACACACAAAAGGTTTATTAAAATATTAACAATATTAAATATGTTAATCATTACTTCAATTTTCTTTTTTGATTTAACAATAATTAATGAAAAAGAAATTTTAGATACCGCCGGCACAGCGATGTATATTATATTTATTTCTTCTGGAATGTATGTTTTTATGATTGTTGTAACAATTATAGCATCACTATTTAATAAAGAAAGAAAAATTAAAGCGAAAAAATACATCCCATTATTTATATTAATAATTTTAGGAATATTTTCTATTGTATTAAGAAGCATAAATCCAACAATATTATTTGAATCATTAGTCTTTTCATATGTTGGTCTTATTATGTATCACACAATAGAAAATCCTGATGTAAAATTAATCCATGAGCTAGATCT
>CAZPLK010000006.1:0-14662 GCA_964587565.1 uncultured Muribaculaceae bacterium | reverse complement strand
TAGAAGAAGGATTTGATGATTATATATCAAAGCCAATCCAAAAAAATGAATTAACTAATATTTTAATAAAGTTTTTAATGAAAGAGAGGGAAGGTTAAATGAATAATATAGATGTTTTAAAAAACAATAATGTTGATTTAGATCACGCCTTATCACTGCTTGGTGATATTGAAATGTATAATGAAATCGTAGGAGAGTTTGTAGAATTGTATGATGAAAGATTAACTAAATTAGCAAAATATAAAATTAATGAAGATATGCCTAACTATGCAATTTTAGTACATGCTCTTAAAAGTGATTGCAATTATTTGGGATGTTTAAAACTTTCTGAAATGGCTTTAAAGCATGAACTTGAAAGTAAAAATAATAATAAAAAATATATTGAAGATAATTACGATAAGTTAATTGATGAATATAAAAGGGTAGTTGGATTGTTTAAAGAATATAAGAATTAAAGAACATTGTGTTCTTTTTTTATTTTAGGCATAAATTTTAACATAGGGGGTGATTTTATAATTGTTGTAAATCATTTTAATGAAACTGGTATCAACTTAAAAACATTAGTAAAAGTTTTTTTAGAGCAGACGCTAAAAGAAGGTGATCATTTATAAAAAAATGGATGGCAGGTATATATATAAGAATATCAAAAGAAGATGCCAATAATAAAGAGGAAAGTGAAAGTATAACAAATCAAAGAAATCTAATTAAAGATTATATATCAAAAACAAATTATGTAATTTTTAAAGAATACGTCGATGATGGTTTTAGTGGTACTACTTTTGATAGACCATCATTTAATCAAATGATAAATGATATAGAGAGCGGTAACATTAATATGGTTGTCACTAAAGATATGTCTAGATTAGGAAGGGACTATATTGAGTCGGGTTATTATATTGAAAAATATTTTGTTGAAAAGGGAGTTAGATATATCGCCATTAATGATCATGTTGATACTTATTTCAATAATGAAAATAGTGATTACGTTCCTTTTAAAGCAATTTTGAACGATCTTTATGCAAAAGATATTTCAAAAAAAATAAAATCTAGTATTATTACTAAGAAAAAGATGGGACTTTTCTTAGGGCCACTTGCACCGTATGGTTATAAAAAAGATCCATTAAATAAATATAAATTGATCATAGATAAAAAAGTTTATAAAAACGTAATAAAAATATATAACTTGTTTATAAAAGGGAATAGTGTAGCCTCAATTGCTCACCAATTAACAAAAGAAGGTGTTGAAACCCCTAGTGTATATAAAAATATTGAGTATAAAAACAACTCAAAAACAAGGAATATTTGGGACCCTAAAACGATTTTAGAAATATTAAAAAATCCAAATTATACAGGTGATTTAGTACAAAACAGAAGAAAAAAATTAAGTTACAAACTTAATAAAATAGTTAATGTTAATGAAGATAGTTGGATAGTGTGTGAAAAAACACATGAACCCATTATTAGTAGAAACACATTTATGTTAGTTCAAAGCATGTTTAAAAATAACAAAAATATATATGAAGGAAATAATATATTATTAAAGGGATTATTAATTTGTAAAGAATGTAATCATAAATTAGGTATTAACAAAAGCGGGGATGGTAAAAGGCATTATACCATTTGTAATTATTATAAAAAGTACTCAAAATATAACTTATGTACTTGCCATAGTATGCGCTATGAAAAAATTGAGAAAATGGTTATTGAAAACATAACTATGATGCTTAACATAATAAAAACAGAGGAGTTTAATCAAATTATTAATAAAGATAAAAATGTTGATTTAATTAAAAATAAAATCAAAATACTAGAAGAAAAAAATAAAAAATTATTAAATAATATTGAACAAATGTATATTGATAAATTAAATAATTATATAACCCTTGAATTATATAAGAAGGTACATAATAAAATTAATGATGATATTATAAAAAATAATAAAAAAATAAAGTTGTTGAATAGTAAGTATATAAGTGAAAAAAAAGTCATTAATAATGATGAATATATAAAAACAAAAATTTCACAGTTAGTTCAAAGTATTAGTTTTATTAACAATGTTATAGATAAAATAACAATTGATGAACAAAAAAACATAGAAGTATATTATAAAATTAACTTATATTGATGTTATCACTTTAAAAACAATCACATGTATGTCCGAAGCATACACATATAATTAACAAACATATTTATCATCATACATATACACCACAATATAGCTGCTCAGAGGAAAATCAAATGATTAATGTTAATTGTGGAAGTTGCTCTCAATTTCGTTAAATAACTTTTAAATAGTTAGGTGAGATATTTTCTCATCTTTTTTGTTTGATTGTGATATAATAATATAATAGAGAGTAAAGGAGGTAAATTATGGCTTATATTAAATTTAAAAACATAAAAAAAGAATATCAAATGGGTGAAATAAAAATTACTGCATTAAATAATGTATCGTTTGAAATAGACAAGGGTGAATTAGTTGTAGTTTTAGGGCCAAGTGGTGCAGGCAAAACAACACTATTAAATATATTAGGTGGTATGGATTGTTCTGATTCAGGCACTATTGTTGTTGATAATAAAAACATATCAAATTATAGTAGACATGAATTGATTAAATACCGACGCCATGATATTGGATTTGTTTTTCAATTTTATAATTTAGTGCAAAATTTAACCGCTCTTGAAAATGTTGAATTAGCTAGTCAAATTTGTAAAGATCCTCTAGAACCTAAAAAAACTTTATCACAAGTTGGTCTTGCCAACAGGCTAAATAACTTTCCATCACAGCTATCAGGTGGGGAGCAACAAAGGGTGGCAATTGCAAGAGCCCTTGCAAAAAACCCAAAACTATTATTATGTGATGAACCTACGGGAGCACTTGATTCTAAAACGGGTAAAAAAATTTTGGAATTACTTCAGGAAATGTCTAGAAGTTTAGAAATGACAACTATAATAATTACTCATAATGCTGCTATTTCTGAAATAGCTGATAAGGTAATAATAATGAAGAACGGTGGTATAGAAGAGATTAAAATAAATAGTAACCCAAAACTAGTTAAGGAGTTGAAGTGGTAATGAAGCTCCTCTATAAAAACACTTTATTAAAAATTAGAAAATCAATAGGACGTTTCTTTTCGCTATTATTAATAGTAGCACTAGGTGTCGGTTTCTTTGCTGGTTTAAGAGAAACATCGCCAAATATGTTAACGACATTAGATGAATATTATGATGAACAGTCGTTAATGGATTTTAAAATAACTAGCACAATGGGGCTGACGGATGATGATATAAATGCATTAAACGGTTTAGAATATGTTTCCAAAGTTATTCCAAGTTATTCTGTAGACACTTTAAATAATGGAGAGTCAATAAGAGTTCACGCTATGGAAAAAGAAGTTAATAAAATTACATTAATAGATGGGCGAATGCCTGTAAATGATAATGAGTGTGTTGCAGAAGAAGGAGTTTATAAAATAGGTGACAAAATACACTTAAATCGTGATGGTATTGAAGATTATATTGAAAACAATGAATTTCTTGTTGTTGGAACAGCGAAATCATCTATGTATATTGGGATGGATAAAGGAATATCAAATGTAGGTAACGGGAAGTTAACATCGTATATATTTGTACCAAGAAGTAATTTTGTTTTAGATTATTTTACAGAAGTATTTTTAATAGCAAACAATACTAAAGAAGTTAATTCATATGATGATAAATACGATAAATACTTAGAGAAATTAGAAAGTGAGTTATTAAAGTTAAAACCAATTAGGGAAGCTAAAAGATATGAAGAAATATTAGAAAAAGCTACTGATAAAATTATAGAAATTGAAATGGAATTAAATGAAGAAAGGGAAAAGGCTGAAAAAGAATTAAATGACACTAAAAACATTTTAGATTCATATAAACGAGAAATAGACGATGGTTTTGAAAAGTTAAAAGATTCCGAAAAAAAATTAAATAAAGAAATGGTTGAAAATGAAAACAAAATATTGTTAGGATTTAAACAATTGGAAAAAGGTAAAATTGAATATAAAAATGGGTTATCCAAAATAGGTAAAAAACCCAATGAATTACATGAATTTTTAAATGAGTTAAAAATTCAAGTTCGAATTTTAGAAGAATTAATCTTAACGCTTGAACCAGATAGTGAGCGATATATTGAAACACGTGATACTTTGTTAGAATTAAAGATGTTAATGTCTAATGTTGAAAAATTAATATTAACTGGTAATCAGCTAAAAGAAAGTGAAAAAGAATTAATTGAAAATGAAAAGAAATTAAAAAAAGAAATATCCGAAGCGCGTTTGAAAATTGACGAAGGAAAAAGAAACTTAATGCTTAAAGAACAAGAATTGAGTGAAGGGTATATTAAATATAGTGAAGGTGTTTTACAATTAAATGAAAAAATAAGTGAAGCTAATAAATCAATTCAAAATGCTAAAGAAGAGCTTGATGATATTGAAAAACCAGTATGGTATTTGCTTGATAGAACGAAAAATGTAGGTTATATTGATTTTAAAGAAGATGCTTTAAAAGTAGAGGCCATATCAAAAGTTTTTCCAGTATTTTTTATAATTATTGTATATTTAATGAGTTTGAATACTATGACAAGGATGATAGAAGAGGAGAGAACTGAAATAGGCATTTTATCTTCACTTGGATATAGCAAATATAAAATTATGGTTTCTTATTTATTTTATGTTTTTGTTGCTACTATATTTGGTCTTGTATTAGGACTTGCCATTGGTTACAATGTAATACCTAGAGTTATTTATGGGGTTTATAATTCAAACTATATACTTCCTAAACTTAAAATATTTGTTAAAATTATACCTTTAACAGTGATTGTAATAATTACAATGAGTTTAATGATAATTGTTACTTTGGTTGCGATTTTAAAAGAATTAAAGGATTTCCCATCTAACTTATTAAGGCCTAAAGCTCCAAAAGTGGGGAAAAAGGTTATGTTAGAAAATATACCATTAATATGGGAGCGTCTTTCATTTACTTGGAAAGTAACAGTTAGAAATATGTTTAGGTATAAAAAAAGAATATTTATGACCGTATTAGGAATAGCAGGTTGTACTGGCTTGTTATTGACTGGTTTTGGACTTAAAGATGGAATAGGAAGTATTGTTGATTTACAATATAGAAAAATTATTAAATACGATTTATTGTTAATTTTGGATAAAAAGATAAATGCTATTGATGATGATTTTTCTAAAATATTAAAAGATAACGGAGTTAATGAATATATTAAAATAAACCAAGAATCATATAATTTTAAGGCAAAAGGTAAAACTCATGATGTGTTTTTAGTTGTTGGTTCTAAAGAAGATAATTTAAATGAATATATAAATTTAATAAATACGCTTGATAATGAATCAATAAAGTTGCCATCGTATGGTTCGGCAATAACGTCTAAAATGGCAAGACTTTTAGATGTTGATGTTGGTGATAGCTTAAAAATTTGGGATAGTGACAATCAGCCTCATATAATTTATATTAGTGATATCGTAGAAAATTATACACTTCATTATATATATATGAACGATGAATATTATGAAAGAGTTTTTGATGAAGAGGTTATGTACAATGCTTTGCTAGCCAATAAAGATTACGACAGTTTTAATTCGGAAAATTTAATTGAAGATGGGCGAGCATTGGCGATCAATCGCACATCAGATAATATTAATAAATTTAATGATGTAATTAAAGGTTTAAATAGAATTGTATATTTAATTATAGGGGCCTCTTGTTTATTAGCTTTTATAGTGTTATATAATCTTACTACGATTAATATAAACGAAAGAATAAGAGAAATAGCTACTTTAAAGGTGTTGGGATTTTATGATGATGAAGTATCTAGTTATGTTTATAGAGAAACATTTATGCTAACATTAATAGGTATAGTAGTAGGTTTTATTTTAGGAATATTTTTACATCGATTTGTTATAACAACTGCTGAGAGTGATAATGTATTATTTTTAAAGGAAATAAAAACAATAAGTTATGGTTTTTCATTTTTAATAACTTTATTATTTACTATTATAGTGCAAGCATTTACTCATTTTAAACTGCAAGAAATTGATATGATAGATTCGTTAAAATCAGTTGAATAAAAAGACTATTGTTTAATAGTCTTTTTGTATTGTTCTAGTGTAATATTTTTTTTATATATATAATTGGCAACTTCAATTCCAACATATCGATAGTGCCAAGGTTCGTATTTATATCCTGTAGTTTTCTTTTTGTTTTGGGGATATCTTAAAATAAAACCATATTTATGTGCATTGTCTTTCATCCATATAAATTCATCTGTTTTAGCAAATTCATTATAATTCCCATTTGAGCCCATAACATCAATGGCTAAGCCTGTTTGGTGTTCGGAATGTCCTGGTTTTGCCGAAATTAAATTGGCATGCTTTATTCCAAAGTGTTTCACGTAGTAGTTGTATAAGTTTGTCTGATAATTGAAACTACGATACGATGATACGACAATAATTTTAAGACCTAATTTATATGCATCAAAACATAATTTTTCAAAACTTATCTTTACCTTTTCTAAAACTAATTGCTCTTCAAAAGCACACACATTATTTATTTCTTTAAGATTGAGTGGCACGAAATCCCTAGTTAATTTATTATATTTATTCACTAAAACAAGTTCATCGTGTGGGTTTTTTATATAAGTAACAGGTTTTTTAAAAGTGTAGAACCCAAAAAACATTAAAAAAATTAAAATAGTAAAACTTATAAATGTTTTTTTATAACTAATTTTATATCACCAATAAATCATATGAATAAATAAAAAAAATAGGACTAATCCTATTTTACGAAGAGTTCATAATATTCATCAAAAGTAATATTTAAATCATATATATTTTTGGCAACCTCAATCCCAACATATCGATAGTGCCAAGGTTCATAAATGAAACCAGTTATATGCTCCTTGTCTTTAGGGTATCTTAAAATAAAACCATAGTTATGCGCATTCTTTTTTACCCATTTAAAAGCTTCTGTTTTATCAAAATCATCCATTATTGTCCCATATAAAGATAAGTCAATAGCCAAACCTGTTTCGTGTTCTGAATGTCTAGGTCTTGCTGAAAAGGTATCAGCATCTTCTTTTCCGTGGCTATTTGAATAAGAGTTATACAAATGTGTTTGCAGCTCTAAGTCTCTATATCCAGAATTAATAATTAAATTATACCCCTCTTTTTTTGCGTCAGTCCACAAATCAATAAAAGCATCTAACACGTGCTTTCTCGCATGCCTATCACTATATGCATATTGAGTGCTTACTGGAATAACATCATTAGGCGAATAGTCATTATCTAATTTATAAAACTTATTAACTAAAATTAAGTCTCCTTTTGACATATCGGTAGTGATTGTATCATTGTAAAATTCTTTGTGGGCACCAGCGTTTACAATGCTTATAACATCACTTATGTTACTGTTGTTATTTTTATCAATATAATTTAAATACAATTCCATTTTATCTTCTCTGAAAAATTTTTCTTGAATTAAAAGTACTATATTACTATTATAATCTTTATCAATTATTTCATTAATTTTACTATCGTTTAATTTGTTTTCAATAATTTCTATTTCCTCTTTTGAGTAACCAACTTTTTTAAGTTTTGAACTAACTTTTTTACTGTTTAAAAGAAAAACACTTCCCCCTGCTATAAAACATAACATAAAAATTAAAATTAATATTTTTTTCAATTGTATCACCATTATAATTATAGGCATTTTCTAAAAATAATGCAATTAAAATCATTAAAGTTTATAAACTGTCATAAATTGTAATGAGGTGAATTATGAAGAAAATTTTAACATTTATAATTATAACAATGTTTGTTATAACCCCTTTTTATCAAGTGTTAGGAGATGATGATGTTTTAGCACCTTCATCTAAGAGTGCGCTTTTAATGGAAGTAAGTACAGGTGAAATTATATTTCAAAAAAACATGCATGAAAAATATGCGCCAGCCTCAATGACGAAAATAATGACTATGTTATTAATTATTGAAAGTATTGAAAGTAATATAATAAGGTGGGATGACGTTGTAACAGTTAGTGAAAATGCATCTAGAATGGGTGGTAGTCAAATTTTGTTGGAAACAGGAGAAAAAATGAATGTGCGGGATTTATTTAAAGGCGTTGCTATTGCAAGTGGTAACGATGCCTCAGTAGCGCTAGCAGAGCAAATTTCTGGCACAGAAGCAAATTTTGTTGCCGCTATGAACAAAAGGGCTAAGGAGTTAGGACTTAAAAACACCAACTTTAAAAATACTCATGGCTTAGATACGGCGAATCATTATTCTACTGCATATGATATGGCGATAATCGCTAAAGAACTCGTTAAACACGATGAAGTTTTAAAATATACAAAAATATATGAAGATTATTTAAGAGTAGATAGTCCAAGAAAAATATGGTTAGTAAACACTAATAAATTAGTACGTTTTTATGATGGGGTTGATGGTTTGAAAACGGGCCATACAAAAGAGGCGGGTTATTGTTTAACTGCAACTGCCAAAAAAAATAACACTAGATTCGTAGCTGTAGTAATGGGAGTTCCTGATAGTAAAACGAGAAATGCTGAAATATCTGAGATGTTAAATTTTGCTTTTGCACAGTATGAAACCGAACGGATGCTATCTAAAAATACTGTAATAGGAAAAAAGTTAATAGAACACGGTAAGGAAAAATATGTCGAATTAGTGCCAATAGATGACGTTACTACCCTAAATAAAAAAGGTGATAATAAAAAAAACATTACTTATGAAGTTAAATTAAATAAAATAAAGGCACCTATTAAACGCGGTGATATAGTAGGTGAATTAATTGTTAAAGAAGATAGTGATGTAACAAGGAAGATGGGTATAACTGTCAAAGAAGGTGTAAGTAAAGCTAATTTAATTCAATTGTATTTTAGATATTTAAAAGAAATATTAGCTGGAGATATTAATATAAAAATTTAATATATAAAAATCACTTAAATGTGATTTTTTTAATTATAAAATAATTACTCTTATTGTGTTGATTTTAAAAAGTTTAACTAATAATGTTAAATACACTAGTAATGCAAAGGATACCGCAACTATTAAATGATATTTAAATATGTTTTATACGCTTGAATAGATAAAATAAAATAAAATAAAAATCAAAGGACAATTTAATTTAATTACTTTTTTTCGACAAATATCTCCTTTTTATATTGACATTTTATTTGCGTGTGTTAAAATATATTTGTATACTACGACAAGGGTAAAGTGCTTTTTGCGCGTATACAACGAATAAAAGTAATGGTTTTAAAAGTAATCCATCAATAAATCATTTACTTTTTTCAATAATTGTCGAGAATAAAAAGGAAAGAGGGAGAGAATTATTTATGCCAAGACAAAAACAAAGACGTAATAAACGTGTTAGAAATCTTATGGTTATCACAACCTTAAGTGCAATTCTCCTATCGATTTCCACTTATGCGTGGTTTATTGGTATGAGAACTGTTAATGTTTCAGCTTTTGATGTTGAAATCGCATCAACAAAAGGTTTGTTGCTTTCACTTAATGGTGAACGTTGGTCTGAAACTATTAATATTGCTGAAGATATCTTAGACCAAGTTTCATACGAAGAACATACAAATAGTTGGGGTGGCAGTGGATTGGTGCCAGTATCAACTATTGGTGATATGGATTTAGAAGCTTCACGTATGAAGTTATTTGAAAAAGCAAGTTTAACTGCAACTCCTGGTGGATATAGACTTTTAGCAAGTCGTGTTGATAACACCGGTGCAGAAGAAAAAGATGGATACGTAGTTTTTGATTTATTCATTAAAAACTATACTGGTGATCAGTATATTGAAGATTTAAATGAATTAGATGAAGAAGCTATTTATTTAACTGTTGACTCAGAAGTTAAAGTTGCTGATGGTGGTGTTAAGAATACTGGTATTGAAAATTCAGTAAGGGTAGCATTCTCGCAAATTGGACGTGTTCATGGCGAAACGGATGATGTTGACAAAATAACTGGTATTACTTGTGCTACTAATGAAGAAGGCGAATTAGCTGTAGTAGATGGAGTTACTGGAATTTGTAGAAAAGCTCAAATTTGGGAGCCGAATGATACGAAACACGTACAAGGTGCTATTAACTGGTACGATAGATCATGTAAAAAACGAATAAGTTCAGGAATTAGTACATCTTCATATGAAGGTGAATGTGGAACGATTGAAGAAGGTCAATCATATCCTACGTATGCTGTAAAAGACATAATCCAAAGTGAACATGAAGTGGATATATATGATGGTGAAGCATTTAATGGTTATGATGGTTCTAGTGATTATTTAGAAGCTTATGATTATTTTACAGATACAATGAAATTGAAAGAGGGTACTGAAAGGCCTGAATTCATGTATTTAGCACCAAATAGTATTACTAAAGTTAGAGTTTATATTTATATTGAAGGTCAAGATATAGATAACTATGACTTTGCACAAATTGGAAAAAGAATATCTGTTAAGTTTGGATTTACAAAACAACGCTTTAATCCAGGTGAAACATCTCCAGAAGACGAAATTAATCTTGAAAAACCAACAATTAAGTTAAATGGTGATGAAAGAATGGTATTAGCTTATGGTGAAGATTTTGAGGATCCGGGTGTTGAAGAAGCAAAAGATGCTAGTGGGAAAGATTTAACAGATCGAGTTGAAACTTATACACCAATTGAAATTGATACAAATGAACCAAATACTTATATAATTTACTATAGGGTTACTGATGATGCTAACAACCAAAATGAAGTTGTAAGAACAGTTGTTGTTCAACCTGAAACAACTCCATAAATACAATAAATTATAATAAAGAACAATGAAAATTGTTCTTTTTATTTCGACATATTTTTTAAAAAATCATTGACAAATATTCCACTTATGATAAAATATAATTATATAGTTAAAATAGACCACTGTGTAAAGTGAAGTGAGGATAAGGATAAATAATGAAAGGGAATGTAAGTTCTGGTGCTAAAAGACATAAAAGAAAAAGAAGAAATACCAAAATAGCAAAAATGGTTTTAATAGCACTTTTTCTATTATTAATCTTATTATATATAATTATGGCTTTAATTTACAATACTGGAACATTTAGTGTTACGTTAGATAGAAATTTATATTTTGAAAAAAATATTATAGTATATGATGATCCGGATTATAGGGTATTTAGAACAGAATTGCGCGCTAAGACTGTTGAATCACTAGACAACATATCTTATAAATGGTTACCTGAAGATGTACACAAACAAGATGGTGGTTCTCACAATGGTGATAATTATATTGCTTACACATTTTTTGTTGAAAATATCGGGGAAGCAACATCCGATTACTGGACAGAAATGGAAATAGTTGATGTAATAAAAAATGTTGATGAAGCAATAAGAGTTAGGGTTTATCGCAATGGTGAATCTACAACTTATGCTAAACTAGGTAGTAATGGTGAAGCGGAACCGAATACAACCCCATTTAAATCAACGGATGTTATTACTCTTGAAAGTGTTAAAAATTTCAAGCCGGGTGATATAGACAAATATACAATTGTAATTTGGATAGAAGGTAGTGACCCAGAGTGTACTGATAATATTTTAGGTGGTCAGATTAAAATACAAATGAACTTCCACTCGGAGTTTATAGATAAATAAGGTAAAAAGGAGTGTTAATGTGAAAATTAGTAAACAACGAAAAAGGAGAATTAGAAACCTAGTAATATCTAGTGGATTAATGGCGATGCTTTTCTCAATATCTACTTATGCATGGTTTATTGGTATGAGAACTGTTAATGTATCAAGTTTTGATATCGAAATAGCATCTACTGAAAGTTTATTGTTATCACTAGATGGGGCAAAATGGGATACAACTGTTAGTATTTCAAAAGAAACATTAGATGAAGTATCTTATGAAGGTCACACCAACAGCTGGGGTGGTAGTGGTTTAAAGCCTGTTTCAAGTGTAGGCGAAATGGATGATGAATCATCTCGCATGATTTTGTTTGAAAAAGGAAGCGTAACGGCAACACCTGGTGGTTACAGACTTTTGGCAAGTCGTATTGATAATTCAGGTCAAGAAGAGAAAGAAGGCTACGTAGCGTTTGATTTATTTATAAAAAATAGTTCAGGCTCGCAATATATTAAAGAATTAAATGAACTTGATGAAGAAGGTATATATTTATCAACTGACTCATTTGTAGATGTTGCATCAAGTGGTGTAGCTGGGACTGGAATTGAAAATTCGGTTAGAGTTGCTTTCGCACAAGTTGGAAGGGTTGATTCTAAAAACTCAACAACAGAAGAAATTACAAGTATTACTTGTGAAACGAATGATGTCGTAACAGGAATTTGTAGAAAAGCTCAAATTTGGGAGCCGAATGATACGAAACACGTACAAGGTGCAATTAATTGGTTTAATAAATCTTGTCGCATGAGAACGGGGGAAGATGTCCGCGATGTTAAATCATTTGGAGATTCATGTGAACCTTTGGTAGATGGTATTTACTATCCTACTTATGCAGTAGCACAAGAAATAAAATCTGAAGATAATGTTGATGTGTATGATGGCCTAGAATATAATGGATATACTAAAACATCATCATTAGAAAAATATCCTTATTTTACAGACACAGATAAATTAATAGCAGGTACTGCTCGCCCTGAGTTTATGTACTTAGCGCCAAACAGTGTCACGAAAGTAAGAATTTACATATTTATTGAAGGACAAGATGTCGATAACTATGATTTTGCATCTATAGGCAGGAAAATCACAGTTAAATTTGGATTTACAAAAGACAGGCTAAATCCTGAAGATATCGATTATGATGGGCCAATAATAGATGATGAAGCACCTGAAATATTCTTATTGGGAGATAATCCGTTAACATTGCAAATTGGCGATGAATACGTTGAACCTGGTTACTCAGCAAGAGATAACAGAGATGCTGATATAACAGAAAGAGTAGAAATATACAGTGATGTAAATGTTGAAGAATCAGGAACGTATACAGTTACATATGAAGTTTCTGATAGAGTTGGAAATAGAACAGTAGTAGAACGTACCGTAATTGTAGAATAAAAAAGCAAACAAAACAGCACAGTCATTATATCGGCTATGCTGTTTTATTTTCTAGTTTTGGTATTTCTATTACCTTTATACAATTACAGTAATTTTATCTTACGGTGCTTATAACCACTTATTTTTTGAATCTTAAATACAGTTAACATATCCTCGCCATACTCTAATAATTTTTCATTATCTAAAAGAGAGTAGAAAGTAAAAACATAGTAAAAAATATCTATTACGTAATGGTTGGCAGGTAGACTAGAATTTGAGGTATTTTGAAAAGAAATTTTTGATTTATGTTACAAATAGAAATAATCACGAACTCGTGATATAATTAAAAAGAAATGTCTAATGCTGATTTACAAAGGGAAGCAGGTTTTTCTGCTAATGTAGTTACTGGCTTAAAAAGAAATAAGCATATTAAATTACAAAGTATAAAAAGTATTTGTAGGTGTTAGATTGTGGACTAATGATATTTTGAACTTTGTTCCGGAAGAGGAATATAAAAAGAGGAGGAATAATTATGGCGAATAAAAAAGAAATAGAAAGGGCAGAATTACATCGTACTATTTGGAATATTGCTAATGATCTAAGGGGATCGGTAGATGGTTGGGATTTTAAGCAGTATGTCCTAGGTATGCTCTTTTATAGATATATTTCAGAAAACATCACATCTTACATAAACAAGGGAGAAGAAGAAGCAGGTATTAAAGATTTTGATTATGCAAAGATATCTGATGAAGATGCTGAATCTGCTAGAGAAGACTTAGTTAAAACTAAAGGATTCTTTATTTTGCCAAGTCAGCTTTTTGAAAATGTAAAAGATAGGGCTGAAGAAGATGACAATCTTAACGAAACCCTAGAATCTATCTTCAAGAATATAGAAGCTTCTGCTCAGGGAACAGATAGTGAAGCCAACTTCAGGGGCTTGTTTGATGACATTGATGTTAATTCCAATAAATTAGGTGGTTCTGTAGTAAAAAGAAATGAAAAATTGGTCAAGCTAATAAATTCAGTAGCAGATATGCAACTAGGTTCTTATCAAGATAACACAATAGATGCTTTTGGTGATGCTTATGAATATTTAATGGCTATGTATGCATCTAATGCTGGAAAATCTGGAGGAGAGTATTTCACGCCTCAAGAAGTTTCTGAACTTTTAACCAAAATAGCCTTAGTAGGTAAAACTGAAGTAAACAAGGTTTATGACCCAGCTTGTGGTTCTGGTTCTCTGCTTTTACAGTCAGCTAAAATTTTAGGTAGGGATAATGTAAGACAGGGTTTTTTTGGACAGGAAATAAATATAACCACCTATAACCTTTGTAGGATTAATATGTTTTTACATGATGTTGATTATGATAAGTTCGACATTGCCCATGCAGATACATTAACAGACCCAGCACACTGGGATGATGAACCCTTTGAAGTAATAGTTTCTAATCCTCCCTACTCTATTAAATGGGCAGGGGATAATGACCCAATTCTAATAAATGACCCTAGATTCTCTCCTGCTGGAGTTCTAGCACCAAAATCAAGGGC
>CAZPLK010000005.1:0-63550 GCA_964587565.1 uncultured Muribaculaceae bacterium | reverse complement strand
GTTAAATAAATATATTTACAATTTTAAAACAAATAAATTAAAAGGTGCCAAAAAAAGCCAATAATGGCTTTTTTCTTAGTTATTATTATTTAATATGGTATACTATATTTGTTAATGGAGGTAAATTATGATTAAGAAATCAAAAAACAAAATATTAAATAATATTTATCGATATTCAATATTCATTATATCAATGTTTATATTATCGGCAACATATAACATGTTTTTATTGCCTAAACACCTTGTAACTGGTGGGGTTGGTGGAATTGCTGTTATGTTGCAAGAAACAATAAACCCAAGTGTGTTAATTTTTATTATAAATATTTTATTAATAATAGCAAGTTATATAATATTAGGAAGAAAAGCAACAACACCTGCTATTGTTGGAGCAATTAGTTATCCTATATTTATTAGTTTAACATCAAATATAAACAATTATATTACATTAAATACAAATGATTTAATATTAGATACACTTTTTGCAGCTGTTTTAATTGGGGGTTCAATCGGCTTTATTATTAAAAATGGTTTTAGCACAGGCGGAACGGACATCGCGGCAAGTATTGTTTCAAAATTATTTAAAATATCAATGGGTAATTCTTTTTTAATAATAGATGGGATTATAATTTTAATTGGAACATTCTTTTTTGGAATTGTAAATACCATGTATGCAATTATATTTATATATATATATAGTATTGTTATAGACAAAATTATTTTAGGTATTTCAGATAATAAAGCTTTTTATATAGTTACTAACAAAGATAAAGAAATTAGAAATTATATTATCAATGAATTACAACAAGGAGTTACTTTGCTAAGTGCACGAGGCGGATATAAAGGTTCTAAGCAAAATGTTTTGTTTTGTGTAGTTTCTGTTAAAAACTATTTTAAATTGAGAGAAGGTATTAATGAAATAGATGAAAATGCATTTTTTATGGTAACTGATGCATACGAAGTAAAAGGTGGTGCATAAACAGATGAATAAAAGATTAATTAAAGAATATATAGTAGTTACAATTGCAATATTTATAATTGCACTATCATTTAATGTGTTTTTTTTACCGTTTGACATGGTAATAGGTGGCAGTAGTGGTATAGCTGTTGTATTTAATTATTTATTTAATATTAATCCATCATTAACTGTTTTAATCCTTCATGTACTAGCACTTATATTAGGCTACATATTTTTAGGTTTAAAACAAGTTTCAAAATCAATATACGGTTCAATTGCGTACCCAGCATTTATACAATTAACTAATCTTTTAAAAGAACATATGATATCGCTTAATATTGATAAAGGTAATTTATTAATATTTATTATTTTTGGTGCAATTATTGTAGGTATGGCATCTGGGTATTTATATAAGATGGGATATACTGCTGGTGGAGATAATATTATTAATCAAATAAACAATAAGTACTTTGGTTTAACTATTGGTACATCTAATTTTATTATTAATGTTATAATTGTCATATTTGGAGGAATAGCAATAGGGTTTGATAAAGTTATATATGCTGTTTTAATTTTATATATTAGAGGTATATCAACCGATAAAATATTAATAGGTAATTATTCAAACAAATTATTTTATATAATTACAAGTGAGAGTTCGCAAGTAAAAAGATTTATATATGATGAACTTGGTTATAAAGTCACAGAATTTGAGTCGATTGGTGGTTATAGTAATACTGGTTCAAAAATATTAATGTGTGTTGTTCCTACTTTAGACTATTTCAAACTGAAAGAAGGAATATTACATATTGATGACACAGCTTTTTTTCTGGCAACCCATGCTCATGAATAAAATTCATGAGTTTTTCTTTGCAATTTATTAATGTTGTGCTATAATACATCGCTACTGAGGTGTTAAAATGAAATTGACGAAAGAAGAATTTATGAAAATTAAAAAAGGTAATAAATTTTCTGAAGGTACCGAAGCGAAACTTTATAAAAACAATAATCAATTGCTAAAAATTTATAAGAAACATACACTAGAAAATAAAAGTGATACAATTGATTATATATTAATGAAAGAAAAAGTAAATGGATGTGTTTTCCCTAATGATAAAATAATAATGACGACGTATTTAAAGGTGTTTCAATGGATTTATATGAAAACCATCTAACCCTACAAAACACTATTATTAAAAACAGACCAACCCACATTCAAAAATTAAAAATATGTAAAAAAATAGTAGAGGCTTTAAAATCGCTCCACAATAACGGTATTATTCACTCTGATATTAATTTAAACAACATTATTATAGATGAAAAGTTTAAAGACCCATTGTTAATTGATATTGATGGCAGTATACCAAAAGAAGTTATGACTGATTCACAGTACGAAAAAGAAATAATTACAGAGCAATATCAAATGACAATTTTAGTGTTATCTTATATATATAACTTTAATTTTGAAAGATATATTTATAAAAATGGATTAAATAAATTTAAAACTAATTTGCACAATTTTAATATAAACGATGAAATTAAAAAATATGTTATTAATTTAATTAATAATGATAACGAAACAAAATTTGAATATATAGATGCATATATTGATAATTTAAAAGATATTAAAATAATGTGATAAAAAGTTGAAAATTCACTTAAAATTTGAGATAATAGTAATGGTGATAATATGAAAGTACTATGTTTAGGGCACGCGGCTTATGATATAACAATACCTTTTGAAGGTTTCCCAATTGAAAACACAAAAAACCGTGTAAATGAGCGAGTTGAATGTGGTGGAGGACCTGCCTCAAATGCTGCTTATTTACTTGGGAAATGGGGAGTTGATGTATACTTTGCCGGTGTAGTGGGAAACGATGAATATGGAAAGCATATTAAAAAGGAGTTTGAAGAAGTAAATGTAAACACAAAATTTTTAGAATTAAATGACCAATTTACAACAACTTCAAGTTTTATAATTGCTAACACACAAAATGGTTCTAGAACTATTTTAACTTATCGTCCTGAAGATATGGAACTAAGTAATTTGAAATTAGATTTTACACCAGATGTTATATTAATTGATGGACAAGAATATAATATTTCAAAACAAATTTTAAAAACTTATCCTAATGCTACAACAATTATAGATGCAGGTAGAGTAACTTCTGAAATAATAGAACTATCACACATGGTTGATTATTTAGTTTGCTCTAAAGAATTTGCAGAAGAAATTACAGGAATCACTATTGATTTTAATGATAATAAAACAATCAGTAATTTATATAAAAAAATGAAAGATAAATTCAAAAACAACATTGTAGTTACTTTAGAAAGTAAAGGTTGTTTATATGAACATAATGGATATGTTAAAATAATGCCATCAATAGAAGTGAAAGCTCTTGACTCAACTGGAGCTGGTGATATTTTTCATGGAGCATTTACATACGGCATTGCAAATAAATTTGATTTTGAAAAAATTTTACGAATATCTAACATGGCAGGTGCATTATCTGTAACGAGATTAGGAGGGCGTAATTCGGTATTTAGTTATGAAGAAGTAGAGAAAGCATATAATGAACTTAAATAACATTATATATTTGGAATGCTTTCCCAAATTAGATCTTCATGGCTTAGATCGCAACTGCGCTCTTTTATATATTAAAGATTTTATTAATGATAATATTAAACTTAAAAATGAAATTATTACAATTATTCATGGTAATGGTCAAAAAATATTAAAAGAAACAACTCACAATTATTTGAAATCCGATAAGCGCATTGAAGATTTTAAAACATTTTATTTTAATGATGGTTGTACAGTAGTTAAACTTAAAATTTGACAATAAACATTTATTATGTTAATATAGCAAATCAAGAAATGAAAACAGGCAAAAAACGCATCAAATATTATACATAGTTGTACATTTTAACAAAAATTCAATTAGAGCTTGACAAAATGAAAGTATTTTGTTAATATATGTGACATTCAAAGGGGGATTTATATGTATAATGAAAGAAATGAAGAATTTTCAATCAGAGATATAGTAATTCAATTATTATTTGTTGTTTTATTTGTGTTTATATTATTGTGGTTATTTCCAACTAAAAGTGATATAAGCAAATTAGCAAACAGACAAAATGGTAAGGAAAATATATCTTTAGATGCATTCTATGCAAGAATATTTAATGATAATGTTTTTATAATGAAAGATGCAGGGAAAGATTATTTTACTACTGAACGAGTTCCTAAAAAAATAGGTGACAAAGTTAAAATAACGTTAGGTGAAATGTTAGATAAAAAACTATTGTTACCATTCGTAGATAGTAAAGGAAGACAATGTGATATTACTAAATCTTATATTGAAGTAACGAAAACTAGTGATGTAGAATACACAATGAAAATTAATTTGGATTGCCCGGATGCAGCTGACTATATTTTAGTACCAATGGGATGTTATGATTTTTGTAAAACAACTATTTGTGAAAAAGAACCAGTAGCACCAATTAAAAATCCAGGTGGTAAAGGAGAAAGGCCAGTTAAACCAACACCGAATAAACCAAAGCCTGAGCCAAAACCAGAGCCAAAGCCTGAACCAAAGCCTGAGCCAAAACCAGAGCCAAAGCCTGAACCAAAGCCTGAGCCAAAACCAGAACCTAATAAAGAGTATATATATGAGTATTTAAAAGTGGTACCACAAAAATATTCTAATTGGGGAAGATGGACTGGGTGGTCAAGGGACTATGTACGTGAAACTGATTTAGTGCAAGTACGAACAAAAGAAGAAGAAAATAAAGTTAAAAAACAAATTGCTGTGCGTAAAATTACAGAAGATGTTCCTTATACAACGACTGAAAGAGTACAAATTGATAATTTAGTACAAAAATCATGTGCTAAATGGCAAACTGTAACTATTCCAACAGGTCAAGTTAAATATGGAACAGAGTGGAATCAAGTAGATACAATTCGTGCAACAACACCACCTCGTGATACATCAACTACTAGATATGTACGTGTTAAAAATTCAAGTGGTGATGCGTTTAACTGTACTACTGATTGTGAATCAATTTAT
Organism: uncultured Muribaculaceae bacterium; assembly: GCA_964587565.1. Taxonomy (GTDB): domain Bacteria; phylum Bacillota_I; class Bacilli_A; order RF39; family UBA660; genus DUPI01. The sequence continues at coordinate 58,522 of CAZPLK010000005.1, read as the reverse complement.
TCAAACTATAAAGTATTCAGAAGACAATCATATCAAATTAAACAAAGTGGATATACTTGTGTTGAATATGATTTAAATATAACACCAATTTACATTAATAAAAAAGTAACTAAGATGAGAACAGAAGTAAGATATGAACCAATTTACGGCTATGTAAATCAAAAAGTTACATATTATCAATCTAGAAGTAGATCTATTTCAAAGGGGACTACTACAATCAAATGGAGTAAATACAATGATACTGATTTATTAAAAGCAGGATATAAATATACAGGAAAGAAAAAAGAAAAATAATTATAACAATTACAAAAAAGAATTAATTAGGGAGGTGTCCTCAAGTGAGATTATCAAGTGGAATTAAAAAAATAGAAGATTATACAATTTTAAAAGCAAATATAATAAAAGAAAAATTATCTAATATAAATAAAACAAAACATAGAGGAAAGGTAGGGTTAATTAGTGGGGCACTAATTACCTTACTTCTAACTCAAAAAGGTTGTGAATTTGATAAAACTAAATTTTTCAAATCTAACGATAAAGAAAATTTAAATAAAATTATGCAATCAAATAAAGAAATTGGTGATCATTTAGCGTTTGATCCTAATAATGAAGATGAAATGGTTAATCGCATTGCTGAATTATATGTTGATGCAGCTGCTAAAGGATTAGGAGATTTAACTATCGAACAATGGATGGATTGGTATACAGTTACAAACATTAATGATATATCACCATTAGAGTATTATAAATTACTTGATGACACAAAAACAGCTTCTACTATTATGAAAAACTATGATTTTGTTAATAACGCTTTATTAGAAGATACAATCACTGTAAAGACTGATACAATAATTAATATTGATCAACTTGTAGCGGATAAAAAATCTGCAAAAGAATTATCTGATTTTATGAAGTTATTAGCATCATACAATGTAGCTAGTGATGAAAGTAAGAAGCAAGTTGCTAACAGTCTTAACGATTATTTATACAATGAATTTATTACTAATGAACACAAAACTGTATCGGCACCTGTGAACTTAACTAGAATGAAAATGTTAATGGCTACATGGGAGTTGACTAACAATCATAGTTGGACTGTACCAAGAGATGATATTGCTAAAATAATGTATCCAAGTGATAACACTAAATGTGATTTAACATCTGAGGCGACTGGTACTTATGTTTGGGATGAACAAAAACGTGTAGTTAGATCTATATTAGAAGAAAAAATGGATTTAATGCATAAATTCATGGCTGAAGAAGATAAAATTCAACAAGATGCAAGAGTTATATTAAGAGGTTTAGAAATAGAAATGGCTATCCAAAAAAGAATTGATGAGATCGGACTTGTAATAGTTCAAAATCCTGATAGCGAAAAAGCTATTATAGATTCTAAACCAAAAACATCTTCTGGACCAACTTTGACTGAGTATGAAAAGAAACATATTGTAACTAATCCAAAAACAGGTAAAAAAGAAGTTGTATTACCCGCAACAGAAGCATCTAAAAAACCAATTTTAGATCAAATTGCTAAAGAAAATGCTAATGAGCAATTAAGAGCTAAAGGGGCACAAGAAGGTGCACAAGCTGGAAATGAAAATGGTTATACTGATGGTGCTGAAAATGCAACATTTAATGACAAACCAAAAATTGATTTAAGTAAACAAGATAAAATTTACGCTGATGCTTATTTGAAATTTTATAAAGAATACTATAAAGATGGATATGAAGAAGGTCAAAAATTAGCAGCAGGTCCAACAAACAGAAAAGAAGAAATAATTACAGATGAAAAAGCATTAAGCGAATATGAAAAAATGCTAATAGATAATTATGTTGAAATGGGAGAAGCTGATGGTTTTGCAGCAGGAGATACTAATGGTTATCAAGATGGTTATAGAGATAGACGTTACGATGATAGAGTAAGAGTCGATCACGAAAACAAGCACTATATTGAAGCATATATTAAAGAATATGAAAGAGCATATAGAAGAGCTTATCGTGATGGTGAACAAGATCGTAAAGCTTTAAATGATAGGCAAAATGAAAATAAAGGAAATACTATTAGTGATGATTACTTCGAAGAAAAAACATATCAAAATCAAGATGGCGGCACAACTACCGAAGAAATTGAACTATTACCGGGTTTTTATGAAAAAGACGGAAAGATCTATGATGAAGATGGTAATGAAGTAGAAATTATTGGAAGTAACAATATTAATCAAAATATAGCCGCATTAAAAACATTGAGAAATGTTTTATCTAATAGTATGACTGATTATGAAGTTGATTTAAGTAAATCAAAACTTGTATAATTGTAAAGATGAATGAAAATTCATCTTTTTTATTTGACAATAAATAAAAATGGTGTTAATATAAAATAGCAGGGTAAGATAATAGGAGGTAATTTTAATGGGTGGATATCATATATTTGAATATGTTAACGAAAATGAGTTTAAAAAATTAGAGAACTCACTTAAAAAATATAATATGTTAGCATACAAAAAGTTACATTTAGAATATTATCCATCTTTAAAAGAAGGAAAATTTTTAGGGGAACTTATTTCTACTAATAAAGAACAAAATAGTGCTACTTATCAATTAAAATTACCAACAGATATTATGTTTGAAAAAGTACATGGTGATATTAACCTTCACTATACCGTTTACACTGACAAAAAAATTATTATGTTGAATACAATAACTCCTGAAAAAATATTACAAGAAGGGCATCAATCAGAGTTAGTCACTTATAAAGGTGTTATGGTATCTAAACAAAATTCTGAAAAAGATATGTTTAAAATAAACTTATTAAATATGATACAAAAATAGAGATTGTTTATCTCTATTTTTTTAATACAAATCTCCATTTAATAGTTTTATAATGATCAGTTGCATAATCAATTCCAACTCTTTTTTTAGTTTTATAATTACATTTATAACCATCATCTTCAATCCATAATTCATTTGATGATGTTAAGTCTATTTCATTTAAGGACATGTTAATTTGTAGTGCTTTTGTTAATTTACCAGGTCCATCATATTTATCAATACATCTTATTAAAACCCCTTGAGGCTCGTCCTTTTTTCCAGTAACAACATTTAATAAATGATGTATCCCATAACATAAATAAATATAAGTAATACCACCTTGTTCATAAAGAGGTTTACTTCTTTTTGTTTTCCCAAATCTAGCGTGACAAGCAGTATCTTCTTCCCCACGATAAACTTCTGTTTCAGTTATTCTATATTTTAATAAAGTCCCATCATTTAATTTTCTAACTAGTATTTTTCCAATTAATTGTGGTGCGACTTTTAAGGCATCTTGTAAATAAAAATCTAAATTTAATCTTTCCAAATTATCACCACCAATAATAGTATTACCACATTTTAAAGTAATATCAACCTTACGGAAGACATTTAATTATATAATTATATTATACCTTTTAAATTATACCATAAAAAAATTGTTCATATAGAACAACTTTTTATAATAAGTTTAATGCTTTTAATACAAATTCTTATAATTATTACTAAAAGAATAAGTATATCATATATATCTGGTGCAGGTGAAGGGACTTGAACCCCCACGTCAATGACACTAGATCCTAAGTCTAGCGCGTCTGCCAGTTCCGCCACACCTGCAAATATAATGGTGGACCCTGATGGACTCGAACCATCGACCGTCCGGTTATGAGCCGGATGCTCTAACCAACTGAGCTAAGGGTCCTTTTCATTACTACTATATAATAGCACATTTATTAATATTATGCAATATAAATGTTTGAAAATATATAAGAAAATAATATTAATATTATTTTCACGAAATTATAATATCACGTTTTAAAAAACAATTCAATATATACTTAAAAAACAATATAATATATTAATACAAAATTATTTTGTTTTATTAATATATATTGTATAATATTTATATAATTATATGATATAATTATAATGGAGTTGATAACATGAGAATATATAATACATTAACAAAAAAAATTGAGAACTTCGTTCCATATGATGAAAAAGAAGTTAAAATGTATACATGTGGTCCGACGGTTTATGATTATGCACATATTGGAAACTTAAGAACATATATATTTGAAGATGTGTTAGAAAAAGGATTAGAGTATATCGGCTATAATGTCAAAAGGGTAATGAATATTACAGATGTTGGTCATATGACTAGTGATGCTGATACTGGTGAAGATAAAATGTTAAAGGGTGCTAGGCGTGAACAAAAAACTGTGTGGGAAATTGCAGATTACTATACAGAAGCATTTTTTAAAGATGCTGATAAATTAAACATAAGAAAACCATTAATTATAGAAAAGGCATCAGATTTAATTGAAGAATATATTAAAATTATAGAGAAGCTAATTAATACTGGATATGCTTATGTTTCTAATAATAATGTTTATTTTGATATTAGTAAATCACCAAATTATTATGAATTATCTGGTAAAAGTAGAGAAGATTTATTAATTGGTGCCAGGGAAGAAGTAGAAGTCGATGAATTTAAGAAAAACCCACATGACTTTGGTCTTTGGTTTACCGTTTCTAAATTTTCCGATCAAGATATGCAATGGGATAGTCCATGGGGTAGGGGATATCCAGGATGGCATATTGAGTGTTCAGGTATTGCCTTAAAACATTTTGGAGAACAATTAGATATTCATTGTGGAGGAGTAGACAATATATTCCCACATCACACAAATGAAATCGCCCAAAGTGAAGCTTATTTAGGACATAAGTGGTGTAAATATTGGTTACACGGTGAGCACTTAAACGAAGAAACGGGCAAAATGAGTAAGTCAAAAGGTGAATTTTTAACAGTATCATTATTAGAAGAAAAAGGTTATGATCCTATGGCTTATCGTTTCTATTGTTTACAATCACATTATCGCAATCAATTATTATTTAGTTATGATAGACTTGATATTGCAGTTAACTCATATAAGAGATTATTAAATAGGATAAAAGACATAAAAACTAATTTAGAGGAAACGGAATCTATAATTGATGAACAAGTACAAGAATATCAACATCAATTTAAAGAAGCATTAAAAAATGATTTAAATACATCATTAGCTCTTACAACATTATATGACGTATTAAAAGATGAACAATTAAATAATAACACAAAGATATATTTGATAGCAGATTTTGATAGTGTACTTTCACTTGATTTATTAAAAGAAAAAGAATTTAAAGTAGATGAAGATTTTAAAAAATATATTGAAGAGATAATTACAAAAAGAAATATTGCAAAAAATGATAAAGATTATAAAACAGCTGATAAGTTAAGAAATGAATTAAAGGAAAAAGGAATTATTATAAAAGATGGCCGTGAAGGTACATCTTATGAAATAATAGAATAGGAGTGAGAAAATGGGTTATTTAACTATGGGTTTAGAAAATTCAATTACTATTTTACTAGCAGTAATTGGATTTATAATTGTACTAATAGCACAAGTATCAATTAACAATGCCTATAAAAAATATAGGAGAATAAAAACAAAACAAGGTATTACAGGTTTTGAAGTAGCTAGAAAAATTCTTGACGAAAATGGAATGAATGATGTACATATTGTGGAGACAAGAGGTCAACTAACAGATCATTATGATCCAAGAAGAAAAGTTGTAAGACTATCTCGTGAAATATTTCATGGTGATTCAATTGCATCTGTATCAGTTGCAGCTCACGAAGTAGGACATGCAATACAAGATAAAGATAATTATGTTTATATGCGAATTAGAGCTACTTTAGTTCCAATCGTTAATTTAGTTAGTTACTTAGGTTATTTCGCTATGATAATATCAGTAATTGCAGGAATTACATCATATTTAATAATTGGTATTATAATTATACTTGCTACGTTGTTATTTCAACTTGTTACATTACCAGTAGAATTTGATGCATCTAAAAGAGCAAAAGAAGAGTTGTTAAGATTAAATATTGTTAACAATGATGAAATAGAAGGTGCTAATGCGATGTTAAATGCAGCTGCTTTAACTTACGTAGCGGGGTTAATATCTACTTTATTAAGTTTAATAAGATTAATAATTATGGCACAAGATTCTGAGTAAGATCTTGTGTTTTTTATTGTGTTTTTAACAATTTACATGTATAATTATTTTGGTGATATTATGAATGGTATTTTATTAATAAACAAAGAAAAAGACTATACTAGTCGTGATGTTGTAAATATAGTTAGTAAACAATTAAATATAAAACGAATTGGCCATACTGGAACATTAGATCCTCTTGCAACAGGTGTTTTAGTACTGTGCATTGGTAAAGCTACTACTTTAGTTGAGGTAATTACAAATAATGAAAAGGAGTATATAGCGGAGATAATATTAGGAATATCAACTGATACACTAGATATTACTGGTCAGATTTTAAGTGATGAAACGTGTTATCGTTCAAAAGCAGAAATAAAAAAAGTATTAGACAGCATGATTGGTATGTATAATCAAGAAGTTCCTTTATATTCTGCAATAAAAATTGACGGGAAAAAATTATATGAATACGCAAGAAACAAAGAAAAGGTAAAATTACCTACTAGAAATGTTCATATTAAAGAACTAAAATTAATCGATGAAGTATTATATGATAATAATAAAACAATTTTTAAAATAAAATGCTTAGTAAGTAAAGGAACATATGTTAGGAGTTTAATAAGAGATATAGCGCTTAAATTAAATACTGTGGGAGTTATGAATAATTTACAAAGAACAAAACATGGTAATTACACAATAGATGAATGTGTTACATTAGAACAATTTAAAAATAATAATTACGAAATAAAGTCAATAATGAGTGCCTTAAATGAATTTTATAAAGTAGTTGTTGATGAAAAATTAGAAAAAAGGATAAAAAATGGTCAAATATTAAATAACATTTATAATAAGCCAAAAGTGTTATTTGTAACCGAAAATAATATACCATTATCAATATATCAAACATATAAAAAGGATCCTACTAAAATTAAACCTTGGAAAATGTTTTGACAAAAGTTAACAATATGATATTATTAAATATATAATAAGGAGGCAAGTATGTTAGAACAAAATAATGATTTACTTAGCATGTCTAAAACTAAAACCGAAAAAGTATTTACAAAACTTAATAGTAGTGATAAAGGTCTAACGGATAAACAAATTGAAATATCAAAAGAAAAATATGGTTTAAATATAGTAGACTATAAAAAACAAAAAGGTTTTTTAATGAAACTTTTAGAAGCTTTTATTAATCCTTTTACAATGATTTTAATAACATTAGCAATTGTTTCAGTTTTTACTGATGTTATATTAGTTGATAAAATTGACCAAGATTATACAGCGATTATAATTATATTAACTATGGTAATTATATCTGGTGTTTTAAAATATACACAAGAAACAAGATCAGGCGAGGCAGCGGAAAAATTGTTGGAAATGATTGAAACTACTGCTGCTATTGAAAGAATAGGGAAGGGGATTAAAGAAATTCCTCTAGATGAAATAGTTGTGGGCGATATAGTTCATTTATCCGCCGGTGATATGATACCAGCAGATATAAGAATAATTGAAGCTAAAGATTTATTCGTATCACAATCTTCTTTAACTGGTGAATCTATGGCTGTTGAAAAAACTGGAAACATTAATAAAACAATTGATTCAATTTTGGAAGTTAATAATATCGCCTTTTTAGGCACTTCTGTTTTAACTGGTTATGCAAAAGGAATTGTAGTAGAAGTAGGGAATAATACAATTTTTGGTGAAATTGCACAAACATTAAATAAAGAACCGACAGTAACAAGTTTTGAAGAAGGGGTAAACTCAGTTTCTTGGGTTATTATTAAATATATGTTAATAATGGTTCCAATTGTATTTTTTTTAATCGGTTTTACAAAAGGTAATTGGCTATCAGCTTTATTGTTTGCAATATCTATTGCTGTTGGTTTAACACCAGAGATGTTACCAATGATTGTAACAACGTCACTTGCTAAAGGCGCGGTTGCTATGTCAAAAGAAAAGGTTATTATTAAAAATTTAAACTCTATACAAAATTTAGGAGCAATTGATATATTATGTACTGATAAAACAGGAACATTAACAGAAGATAAAATTGTACTACAATATCATTTAGATGTACTAGGCAATTCTAATAATAAAGTTTTAACTTATGGATTTTTAAATTCTTATTATCAAACAGGTTTAAAAAACCTAATGGACATTGCAATTGTTAATAAAACTATTGAGTTAAAAGAAAAGGATAAAACTTTTCAAAAGTACATTACAGATTATAAAAAAATAGATGAAGTTCCTTTTGATTTTAATCGTCGTCGGATGTCAGTTGTTGTTGAAAATAAAAAAGGCGAAACATTAATGATTACCAAAGGTGCTGTTGAAGAGATGTTATCAATATCAAAATATGTTGAGTATAAGGGCGAAGTTGTACCATTAGATAAAGAAAAAGAAATACTAGTTTTAGATAAGGTAGCAAGTTTAAACAAAGATGGTATGAGAGTAATTGCAGTAGCGCGTAAAGACAATCCATCACCAGTGAATGTCTTTTCAACTAAAGATGAAAAAGAAATGATTTTAGTAGGTTATTTAGCGTTTTTAGATCCACCAAAACAATCAGCAATGAATGCTATTAAAGCGTTAAAAAGAAGTGGTGTTGATATAAAAATAATAACAGGAGATAACGAAGAAGTAACTAAAGCTGTATGTAAACAACTAGATATAAAATACAATAATGTATATTTAGGTACTGATATTGATAAAATGGATGATGCTGAATTAAAAGAAGTTGCACTAAAAGAAACTATTTTTGCTAAAATGTCTCCAACGCAAAAAACTAGAACTATTAATATATTAAGATCAACTGGCCATTCAATAGGCTATTTAGGTGACGGAATAAATGATGCTGGAGCCCTTGAGGCAGCTGACGTTGGAATATCAGTTGATAACGCAGTTGATATAGCTAAAGAATCAGCCGATGTTATATTACTTGAAAAAGATTTAACAGTATTAGAAAACGGGATTATAGAAGGAAGAAAAACATATATAAATATGATTAAGTATATTAAACTTACAGCAAGTTCAAATTTTGGTAATGTTTTTTCTGTTCTTATTGCCGGTGCATTTTTGCCATTTTTACCAATGGCATCACTTCATTTACTACTTTTAAATTTAATTTATGATGTGTCATGTACTGCAATTCCTTGGGATAACGTTGATGAAGATTTATTGTTGGAACCAAAAGATTGGGATGCAAATTCCATTTCTAAATTTATGCTTTGGATAGGCCCGATTTCGTCAATCTTTGATATTGTAACTTTTGCATTAATGTATTATATAATTTCACCAATGTTTACTAATGGTCTTTTATACCACCAAATAACTGACCCTAATATGAAGGCATTATATATTGCAGTTTTTCAAGCGGGGTGGTTTATTGAATCTATGTGGAGTCAAACATTAGTCATTCATTTAATAAGGACTGAAAAAACACCATTTATAGAAAGTCGTGCCTCATTTGCACTAACCTCATTAACTCTAGCAGGTATTTTAATATTAACTTTAATTCCCTTTACCCCATTTGGCCATTCTATTGGACTTACCAACTTGCCACTTATTTACTTTTTATATTTAAGTATTATAATAATTTTATATATGTTATTAACTAGTATAGTTAAAAAAATATATATTAAAAAACATGGGGAATTATTATAAACTATTGCAAAACATAGTAAAATGGTGTATATTATTAATGTACTTATTCTTGGATTAAAGAGTCTCCGACTTCAGTCTAGGTATAAGTGGATTTATAGAGAGGAGAAATAAAATGGCTTTATCAAAAGAAGTTAAAGAACAAATAATTAAGAAATATGCAAAGAATGAATCTGATACTGGTTCAGTAGAAGTTCAAGTTGCAATTTTAACAGAAGAAATTAAGGTTTTAACAGAACATTTAAAAGAACATAAGCACGATTATCACTCTAGAAGAGGATTACTTAAAAAAGTAGGACAACGTCGTAGTTTGCTAAACTATTTATTAGAAAAAGATGTTACAAGATATCGTGAATTAGTTAAGAGTTTAGGACTTAGAAAATAATTTAAAATAAAAGTAGGCACTCTTTTTGAGTGCCTTTAAGTTGTATAAGGAGGAAGTTAAATTGAAAAAGATATTTGAATTAAATTTTAGAGGACGCCCATTAATAGTAGAAACTGATGAATTGGCTAAACAAAGCAATGGTTCAGTTTTAGTTAGATATGGTGACACAGCTGTTTTGACAGCGGCTGTAATGAGTAAAAAAGCTATAACTTCCGACTTTTTTCCTTTAACTGTATTATATGTTGAAAGACTATATTCAGTTGGTAAAATCCCAGGTGGTTTTATTAAAAGGGAAGGTCGTCCAACTGAAAATGCAACATTATCAGCACGATTAATAGATAGGCCAATAAGACCTTTATTTGCTGATGGTTTTAGAAATGAGGTTCAAGTTATTAATCAAGTGTTTAGTGTTGATCAAGATAATGCACCGGAAATGGCTGCTTTATTAGGTAGTTCATTAGCACTATCAATTAGTGATATACCTTTTCAAGAACCAGTTGCTGGAGTTATTGTTGGAAGAGTAGATGGTGATTTTATTATTAACCCAACTACTGAAGAAATAGAAAATAGTGATATAAATTTAATTGTATCAGGAACAAAAGATGCTATAAACATGGTTGAAGCAAGTAGTGAAGAAGTATTGGAAAGTGATATGATTGAAGCTATTATGTTTGGTCATGAAGCTATAAAAGAGTTAATTGATTTTCAAAATGAAATAATAAAAGAAGTTGGAAAAGAAAAAGTTGCAGTAGAACTACTGAAAATTGATGAGCAATTAGAAAAAGAAGTTAATAATTATTGTAAAGATGATATGTTTGATGCAATACAAGTTAAGGATAAATTAGAAAAATATACTGCAATTGATGAAGTTAAAAACAAAACAATTGATTATTTTACATTAAAATACGAGGAAGACGAAAACTTTAGTGAACTAATAAAACAAGTTAATAAAATAGTTGATAATGTAGAAGCGAATTTAGTTAGAAAATTAATAATTGAACATAAAATAAGGCCTGATGGTAGAGGTATGAAAGAAATAAGACCTTTATCAGCTTCTATTGATGTTTTTGCAAGAACTCACGGTTCTGCGCTATTTACAAGAGGTCAAACACAAGCGATAGCAGTAACAACGCTTGGTGCTTTAGGTGAACATCAAATGCTTGATGGCTTAGGAATAGAAGATACTAAAAGGTTTATGTTACATTATAATTTTCCACAATTCAGCGTTGGCGAAACAGGTAGATATGGTGCTCCAAGTAGAAGAGAAGTTGGCCATGGTGCTTTAGGTGAAAAAGCACTACTACAAGTAATGCCCTCTGAAGAAGAATTTCCATATACTATAAGAGTAGTTTCAGAAATATTAGAAAGTAACGGTTCTTCTAGTCAAGCAAGTATATGTGCGGGGTGTCTTTCATTAATGGCGGCTGGTGTACCAATAAAAGCACCGGTTGCAGGAATCGCAATGGGACTTATAACTGATGGAGACGATTACACAATATTAACTGATATACAAGGTTTGGAAGATCACATGGGAGATATGGATTTTAAAGTTGCAGGGACTGCTAAAGGAATTTGTTCAATGCAAATGGATATAAAAATCAAAGGTATTACAAAAGAAATATTAACTGAAGCATTAGACCAAGCTAAAATCGCTCGTTTACAAATATTAAATGTAATGAATGAAGTTATTTCAACTCCACGTGAAGAATTAAGTAAATATGCACCAAAGACAGAAATATTTACTATTAATCCAGAAAAAATTAAAGATGTAATTGGTCGCGGTGGTGAAGTTATAACTAAAATAATTCAAGATGCAAGTAACGTTATAAGTGTTAATGATAAAGATGCTGTAAAAGTGGATCTTGAAGATGACGGAAGAGTTATCATATATCATAATGATCAAGAAATAATTAATAAAACAGCACAAATGATAAAAGATATTGTACGTGAAGTAGAAAAAGGAAAAATTTATAACGGAAAAGTTGTAAAAGTTGAAGATTTTGGTTGTTTCGTTGAATTATGGCCTGGTTGTGAAGGGTTAGTACATGTTTCTCATTTAGATAATAAACGAGTTGAAAAACCAAGTGATCTTGTTAAAGAAGGCGATGAAATTGTCGTTAAATCATTAGGTTATGATAAACGTGGTAGATTAAATTTATCGAGAAAAGAAGCATTGAATAATAATGAAAAATAATTATAATAAAAGATCATAAAATTGATCTTTTTAAATACAAAAAAATAAACTTTAATTAGTTTATCTTTTTTAAAATTATTCTTTGTCATTTGTTGACATAATAAACATTGGTTTTTCCATTGTAGTTAAGTTGTTTGTATAATAATAGAAGTAACATTATTGAGTTCATTCTCAATTTGTTCTTAATAACCTTTATTTATTTAATTTTTTAAATATATCTTCTACTGGCAATAATTTATCATCTTTCTCATAATATGGTTTTAAATGCAAATGATAATGCTTCACTTCTTGAATCATTCCGTTATTTTGGACTAAAGTTAACCCATCAATATTTAACTTTTCTTCTAGTATAAGTTTGTATTTTTTTGCTAAATTCATAATATGTATTAAAGTGTTGTTATCCATATCATCTATATTTACAATATGTTTTTTAGGAATTATTAGTAAATGGCCGTTTGAATCAGGGTTAATATCTAAAAATATTTTTAATAATTCATCTTCGTATAAAGTATAAGAAGGTATTTCGCCTTTTATTATTTTGCAAAAAATGCAATACATATTATCATCTCCTTTATCAATTATATCAAAAAAAGAAAAAGAGTTAAACTCTTTTTGCGCGAACATCTGCGAATATTCTTTATTATATTGTTCACTTTTTTGAAAAATATTCAATTATCAATTCTTTTATTAATACCTAGCATACTACCTAGCATATTTGAACTTAATAATATTAAATAGTATATAAAATTTATAAACTTAAATTTATGCCTTAAACCTAGAATATTAAACAAAATCAAAATAATTATAAAAATACTACCTAGTTTTAAACCAGCTAACCAACCATTTGCTTCACTGCGTTTTCCTATAATAAAACCACCTAACCCCATAGCTAGTACTGGAATTATAAAATTCATAATCGTCGTTACTTTATAGTTTATTAAATTAAAATAATTTAACAAAGTAACGAAAAACGATAATATTAAAATTGTAATAATAATTGTAAGTAGTGGTTTTATTAATTTTTGTAAAAAAAGCATTATATCACCTAATAAATTTTATTCAATGTATAAAAATATATTCTAAGAAACATAATCTAATAGGTGATTTTATGATAGTGATAGTTTTGATATTAATTTATTTAATATATAAACACATATATTTAAATAATGTTTTTCAAAAAAATAATAACAAAACAATAATAAAAGATGGTAAGTTAATATTTAGCGAAATAATCAAAACCAAATATACTTTAAACTGTATAATAAAAGAATTAGAAAAAAACAATATTAGCACGTTAGAAGAAGTAAAATTAGGTATTATAATAAATGATAAGTTAAAGATATATACAAACAAAATTCCAATTCCACTTATTTTCAATGGTAACATCAATTATCAATCTTTAAACGACATTAAGAAAAAACCACAATGGTTATATAATATATTAAAATATAAAGAAATTGAATTAAGTAATGTCTTTTACTCTTTTTACGTTGATGACAGATTGTTTATTATTCAAAAGGATGCATAAACGTGTTTAAAATGATGAATTGTTACAAATAGTATATTAGCACTAGTGGCAACTACTAATCCCCAAAGACCTACCTTAAATGAAGAAATAACAAATAATAATGTTGTTTTTATAACTATACCTTTTAACGTTCCCTTCATTGCGATTTTAGCCTTTCCCATAGCTTGTAAACTACTCGTTAAAGGTACTTGAATATAGTATAGAATAAAAAATGGTGCAAGTACTTTTAAATAAGACACGCCAACATTAGTTTTATACAATAAATTTAATAGCAAATTTGGAAAGAGCAAAAATATAATAGTAACTGGAATACCAATTAATAATGAAAAAAATATTGCCTGATTAATTTTATTTTTTGCATATAATTTATAATTATTGCTATAAGCATAACTAACGGTTGGAATGAGTGCATTAGATATTGCCATTGTAAAAAAAGAAGGCATTAATAGAAGTGGCATAACATATCCAGTAATTGTCCCATATTCAGTTAATATAAACTTATTAGCATAACCACAATTTAATAAAACATATGTAATAATTATTGGTTCAAAAAAATAACCTATGCTACCTATTAATCTACTTCCAGTTGATGGAAGACTAATGTTTAATACATCTTTAATATACATTTTGTTAGGTTTAAAATCATGAAGTGATATTTTAAAGTTTTTAGGTAAAAAAATAAATAAAATTAAAATTGATGTTAATTCACTAATAACATTTGATAGGACAATAAAAGCAGATACATATTCAAAACCTAAACTTAAAAAATTTGGTATTCCAATAACAATAATTATTAATCTAATAATATCTTCAGTAATATTAGAAATAACATGTGGGATCATTTTTTCTTTCCCAAAAAAATAACCTCTTAAAATACTTGAAATACTAATGAAAGGTAAAACAAAACCAATTGAAATTAAAGCATAGTAAGTTCTGGGTTCTTTTAATAAATGGTTTGATAAAAATTTACTAGTTAATATCAAAATTATCATTATAATTAAATTAATAATAATTGCAATAGGAAATATCCCAAAAACTAAGTTACGGTTATTTTTTTTATTTTCACTAACTAATTTAGAAATGGCGATCGGAAATCCAAATTGTGAAAGGCCAATCAATAACATAAAAGTAGGAGATATTAACATATATATACCAATACCTTCAACTGGTATTAATCTAGTCATAATAATTTTTATGAACATACTTGTTACTTTTGTAATCATACCACCAATAATTAAAATAATTGTTGATTTAACAAATTTGCTCTTTTTCATCTTTTCACCTTTTAAAATCACTAGTTTTAATATATAATTAATATATATGTAAAAAATCTTGATTTATTAAATGTATAAGGAGGATAATATGAAAGTTGTTTTTAGTTCATTAGAAGAATTATATGAAAGAGTTAAGCCTGCCCTAACTACTAAAAGAAGGGAAATGCATAAAAGTGGACTTAATTATATTAAAAATGAAGATATTTGGAATTTTTTAAAAGAAGTAAAATGGAAAAACTCTAACGATTTAGCACTTCATGAAATGGTTAGAGATATTTTAAATTGTGATAATGATTTAATTGATAATTATTTAAAAAGAAAATTAAACTTAAGAAATCGAACTATATATTTTGATAATCAAGATGAATAAAGAGTAGAGAGTGATATTGTGTTAGATAAAAATGAACAAATAACTTTTGAAAAATTAAGAAAAAAGTTTTTAACTTATAATAAAAATAAATCAGATTCAGATAAAATTAGACAAGCTTATTTATTTGCATATGAAAAGCATTTTGGAGTGAAAAGATTAACAAAAGAAGATTATATTATTCATCCATTAACAGTAGCATACATATTAACTGGTATATATGCAGATGCAGAAACTATATGCGCCTCACTTTTACATGATGTTTTAGAAGATTGTGATGTTACAGAAGAAGAATTAAAAGAAAAATTTGGTAATGAAATAACATCTTTAGTTGTTGGTGTAACTAAAATTAACAAATTAAATTTTAGTGGTGAAAATGAGGCTATGATTGCTAATCATAGAAAAATTATAGTGGGTTTATCAGAAGATGTAAGAGTAATTATTATTAAATTAGCTGATCGTTTGCACAACATGAGAACATTATGGGTATTGCCAGAAAAAAAACAAAAAATAAAAGCTAGAGAAACAATTGATATATTAATCCCAATTGCACATCGTTTAGGAATGAATCAAATTAAAAGTGAACTAGAAGATTTATCATTAAGATATTTAAAACCTGATGTATATTACTCAATTGTTGAAATGTTAAATCAAACAAAAAGGGAAAGAGATCAGATTGTAAATGATATGGTAAACAAAGTGTCTAGCTTGTTAAGTGAGCACAATATAAAAAACGAAGTAAAAGGGCGCGCTAAAAGTATTTATAGTATATATAAAAAGTTAGATACCGGTCGAAAATTCAGTGATATATATGATCTTTTAGCACTACGTGTTTTTGTTGATACAGAACAAGAATGTTATCAAGTATTAGGTATTTTACATTCTAAATATAGACCAATACCAAAACGTTTTAAAGATTTTATTGCTATGCCTAAAACTAATATGTATCAATCACTACACACAACGGTGTTTGGAATGGACGGTAATTTATTTGAAATTCAAATTAGAACATATGAAATGCACAAAATAGCAGAACACGGTATTGCATCTCATTGGGGATATAAAGAAAAAGGTAAAAGACAGTCAATGCAAAGTACGATGGAACAAAAATTACAGTTTTTTAGGTCGATCATTGAGTTGAAAAACACTGAATCAGATGATGAAGATTTTGTTGATTCAGTTAAAGAAGATGTTTTTAAAAACACTATATATGTATTTACTCCAAAAGGAGATGTCATTGAGTTACCAAAAGGATCTACTCCAATTGATTTTGCTTACAGAGTTCATACAGAAGTAGGAGATAAAATGATTGGTGCAATTGTTAATGGTAATATTGTACCTTTAGACTATCATTTGCAAGATGATGATATAATAAAAATTAATGTAAATAACAATTCTGTTGGACCAAGTAAAGAATGGATTAATATAGCTAAAACAACACAAGCTAAAAACAAAATCAGAGCTTTTTTTAACCGCACTGATAAAACATACAATATTAAACGTGGTGAAGAAATAATTAATAAAGAACTTCGTAAAAGAAAAATTGGAATCAATGATTTTTTTACAACTGAGAACGAAATAAAAATATTAGAAGAGTTGAAGTGTTCTAATTTAGAGGAGTTATATATAAGTATTGCGGTTAATAAAATTGCGGTTAATCAAATAATAAACGTTATAGTTAAAGAACAAGAAACAAAAGAAGATATAATATTAAAAAAAGCTACAACAGGTAAAGTGAAAAAACCAAATATAAAAAATGATATTATAGTTAAAGGGATAGATAATATTAAAATAAACGTAGCCTCTTGTTGTAAGCCTATACCAGGTGATAGAATTGTAGGATATATAACAAAAGGGTATGGTATTAGTGTTCATAGAATGGTGTGTCCAAATGTTAGTGAATTAAATGAGCGTATTATTGATGTTAAATGGAATAAAGCAATTGATAAAAAATATCCTACTGCAATATTAGTAAATGCAAATGATAACGAAAATTTATTGTTAAATATCATTGCTAAAACATCTAATACAAGTATTGCTGTACAAAATATAAATGCTATAAATAAAAGTGGCGATTATTTATATGAAATAATTGTTTTAGTTAATAATAAAGCAAATATAAAAAAGTTTATAGAAGATATAAAAACTATTCCAAGTGTTATGTCAGTGGAAAGGATTATAAAGTAATGAAAGTAGTTATTCAAAGGTCAAAAAAATCTAATGTTAAAATAAATAATAAAATAGTTGGGAGTATTAATCATGGTTTAGTAGTACTAGTTGGGTTTACAGAAGGCGATAACATTAAAAATATTGATTATATTGTTAAAAAAATTATACACCTTCGTATATTTGATGATGAAAATGGAGTAATGAATCAATCGTTAATTGATGTCGAGGGTAGTATTTTAAGCATTTCACAGTTCACCTTATATGCTAATACACAAAAGGGCAGAAGACCAAGTTATGTTGAAGCACTTAACCCTGAAGATGCCACGAAATTATATGATTTGTTTAATGAAAAATTAAAAGAAAATAATATTCACGTAGAAACAGGAATATTTGGTGAAGAAATGGAAGTAAATATTACAAATGATGGTCCAGTAACTATCATTATAGAAAGTTAGGTGACATATGAAAAATAAATTAGATCTTAAACTCGTTAATTTAGCACTTATTACTTTGATTTTATTTTTAATTTATCAAATGTATGAATTTTGGGGTGGGTTTTTAATAAAAATATGGACTGTTCTTATGCCATTTGCAATTGCATTTATACTTGCATATATCTTATATCCTGTATTAAAGTTTTTGCAAAATAAAGGATTACCAAAACCATTAGCACTAATAATTGTTTTATTAACACTCGGTAGCATTTTATCAATATTAGGTTTATTAGTAATTCCTTTATTAATTGAACAGTTAAGTAGTTTATTTAATAATATTATATTATTTGTAAGGGAATTTTCAACTAAGCATGACTTACAATTTGGGCCCTTACAAGAAAGTTTAACAACGACATTTAACTCTATTATAATTACTTTAGGTAATTATGTATCTGATGGAGCGATTAATATAATAAATATGTCTTTAAATGTAATTACAAATGTATTAATTATATTATCAGTATCAATATACTTTTTAATAGATATGGATAATATTTGGGATTGGTTTAAAAATTATTTAAGTACAAAAAATCCAAAAACATATTTATATTTTGTGATGTTAGATGAAGAAATGAAATCATATTTAACAGGCATTAGTAAAATCATGTGTATTACTTTTTTTGAATATACAATAGCATATAGCTTGATAAAACATCCAAATGCATTATTATTAGGTTTATTAGCATCACTTTCAAATATGATTCCTTTTTTTGGAGCTATGATTGTTAATATAATCGCCCTTATAACATCAGCGGTTAATTTACCATTTCCGGGATTATTTATAAAAACATTTATTGCAATTGCAATTATATCAATCGCTGATACATACGTTATAAATCCAAATGTTTTTAAAAGAAGTAACAGGATTCATCCTATAATAATAATTTTATCGGTATTTGCAGGTGGTTATTTATTTGGTGTAATAGGGATTTTCTTATCACTACCATTTTCAATAATGCTTATAACTACTTATAAATTTTATAAAACAGATATTCATTCTAAAATAAATGATATTAAAGAAAAAACTACAAAAAAGAATATTAAAAAAAGCAATTAGTATAGAAAGTATGTGATGATGTGAAAAAAATATATATAAAAGATTTAAAAAATTATTATAATAAAGAAATAGTATTAAAAGCATTTGTGGACAATATTAGAGATTTACAATATGTTCAGTTTGTTGTTTTAAGAGACAGCTCGGGTAAGGTCCAATTGACTATTGAAAAGAATGATGAAAATAAAGAGTTAGTAGAAATAATTTCTAATTTAAGTTTAGAAAGTACTGTGACTGTCAAAGGGAAAATTTTAGAAAACAATAAAGTTAAATTAAATGGTATGGAAATTATTCCCACCACAATAGAAGTAACTAGCCGTTCCCTTCATGAACTACCAATTGATATTAAGGATAAAGAAAAATCACTTCGTGAAACAAGGTTGGATTATCGTTTTTTAGATTTAAGAAGAGATGAAAATTATTTGTTTTTCAAAGCACAAACATTATTATTAAAAGCAATGAGAGAATATTGGGTTAATAAAGGATTTATTGAAATTCAGTCACCAAAAATATCCGCTGGTAATGCTGAATCGGGTGCTGAAGTTTTTAAACTTGATTATTTTGGAACAGAAGCCAGTTTAGCCCAATCGCCACAATTTTATAAACAAATGGCTATGGCAGCAGGTTTTAATAATGTTTTTGAAATCGCACCAGCATTTAGGGCTGAAAATTCTCACACATCATACCATGCTACAGAAATTTTTATGGTTGATGCTGAGATATCATGGATTGATTCAGTTGATGATGTAATGGATATGCAAGAAGATTGGATGAAGTATTGCTTAAACACTTTAAAAGAACAGTTAGGAGATGAAATAAAACAAACTTATAATATAGAAATTAGCAACACCTCTGTTGAATTTCCTAGAATAACTTTTTCAGAAGCAAAAGCGATATTAAAAGATAAATTTAATTACATTGGTGAAAAAGAAGACGACTTTGAAAGAAAAGAAGAACAACTTCTGTGCAAATATGTATTAGAAAAATATGGTAGTGATTTTGTTTTTATAACTAAGTTTCCGAAATCTTCACGCCCGTTTTATCACAACATAGATGAATTTGAACGTTCAAATAGTTTTGACTTATTATATAAAGGTGTTGAAATAACAACTGGTTCTCAAAGGGAGCACAGAGCTCATATACTTGAAAAACAAGCTATAGAAAAAGGGATAGACGTAGAGTCAATTAGTTTTTATATTGACTTCTTTAAATACGGTTGCCCACCACATGGCGGTTTTGGATTTGGTATGGCAAGATTAATGATGAAAATATTTGAGTTAGATAATATTAGAGAAGCTACATATTTATATAGAGGTCCTAATAGGTTAACACCTTAGTCAGTGCAAACTAATTTAAATAATAATAAGAGGTGAGTTTATGAAAGTGGAAAAACGAAAAAATTATTTAAACTGGGATGAATATTTTATGGGTATTGCAAAACTATCGGCAATGCGTAGTAAAGATCCTTCAACACAAGTTGGAGCTTGTATAGTTGGAAATGACAATAGAATTTTATCAATCGGCTATAATGGTACACCAAATGGATTTGATGATGATAACTTTCCATGGGCGAGGGAAGGAGATCCATTAATTACCAAATATCTTTATGTTTGTCATGCAGAAATGAATGCAATATTAAATTTTAGAGGTTCTAGAAAAGATTTAGTGGGCGCTAAAATATATGTGGATTTGTTTCCTTGCAATGAGTGTGCTAAACTAATAATTCAATCAGGTATAAAAGAGGTTATATATTTATCTGATAAATATGCTGATACTGATAATGTCAAAGCATCTAAAAAATTATTTGACACTTGTAAAGTTAATTATAAACAGTTTGTAAGTGATGCCCAAATTAAAATAAATCTTGAATAAAACTTGTTGAATTACAAGTTTTTTTATTATATACTATTTCCGGTGATATGATGGAAAGTTATCGTATAATAGAAAAAAGCATTATTAAAAAATATAGAAAACAAATATGGAGCAAATTTATAAAGGCGATTAAAGATTATGAATTAGTTAATAATAACGACAAAATAGCGGTATGCATTAGTGGGGGAAAAGACTCCATGTTGTTAGCTAAGTGTTTTCAAGAATTAAAAAGACATGGACAAAAGCAATTTGAAATTGAATTTATTGTAATGGATCCCGGATATAGTGTCCAACACATAAATGAAATATATGATAATGCTAAAATATTAAATATTCCAATTAAAGTATTTAAAACGAATATTTTTAATGTAATTGAACAAACTGGTAATAACGAACCGTGTTATTTATGTGCTAAAATGCGAAGAGGACATTTATATTATATTGCAAAATCTTTAAATTGTAATAAGATCGCACTAGGCCATCATTACGATGATGTTATAGAAACTATTATATTAAATATTTTTTATAATGGAAGTCATCAAACAATGATGCCAAAATTAAAAAGCAAAAATTTTGAAGGATTAGAACTAATTAGACCTCTATACCTAATTAGGGAAAAAGATATTATTTCATTTTGTAATTATAATAATTTATCATTTATGGATTGTGGATGTTTTATTGCTAAAAAAGGAATAAAAACAAAAAGGGATGAAATAAAAAAATTAATAAACCAATTGGAACAACAAGATAAATATATAGTGAAAAATATATTTTCATCAAGTATGAATGTTAATTTGAATTCTTTATTAGGATATAAATATAATAATGAAAAAATATCTTTTTTAAAAAACTATGATAATAACTAAAAAGAATATATTGAGGTTTAATATTTATTAATTAAATGTTATAATAATAAAAGGTGATAGACATGAAAATGAAACAAAAAAACGGATTTACATTAATTGAATTACTGGCAGTTATTGTAATTATTGCTGTTGTAGCATTAATTGTTATACCTGTTGTTGGTAATATAATAGAAGATGCTAGATTAAAATCCTATATTAGTAGTGCATTAAACATCTCTAATGCAGCGATTTTAAAGCATCATCAACACTGGGCAAAAAATAAAAACGAGCAAATTGAATTTTATTATTCAAATGGTGTTGAAACATCTAATATTCCAAATTTAAAACTAGATTATAAAGGTAAAAGACCAGAAAGTGGAAAAATCACAGTTAATACAAATGGAGAAGTTAATTTTAGTTTATATAATGGTACATACTTATTAACAAAAGATTATGAAAATGATGAAATAAAACACTATAAGATGACTCCAGAAGAATATGCTAACTCAAAAGTCCAATGGCAAAAATATGCTATTGAAAATTTTGAATTACCTGTTCAAAATCCTAAATACAATACACATTTGGGTTTTAATTATGTACATCTTATCTATTCTTCATTATCACTAAAACGCAATAATAACTACTTTATTGATATTGAATATAAAGATGAAAATAATAAAATAATAAAAGATAGCTTTTCATCTAGATCTTACCCACTTACTATTAGTCTTGATTCAGGTTTTGGTTCCATTTTAATGGATGTTATATCCATTATTGGAAAAGTAACATCAGCAGTAGATAACAAATTATTACCATAGCTCCACCCACTTTGGATTTAAATATGTTAGATAATGCTACAGTAATATTTGGACAAGATGATTTTAATACATTGAGCTTTATGTCAAATGATTTAGTAAACTTAGTAAAATTTAAATTAGAATTATCCAAATATTTTTACAATTTGGATAAAGATGGATATATAAACGTAGTAAATGAAATATTATCAAATGATGAAAAGTTAATACTAATTATATTATTTTATCCACAATCAGAAGCAGAATATCAGCAAATTTTAAGTGATATAAATTATTTTAATAATTTAAACCAATCTCATATATATATATAATGCTTGAAGAATTATCTGATTTTACAATTGGTAATCACTCAAATTATGGTGAGTTATTAATAACTAAAACAAATGTTAAAACAAAAGGAGATTTAATCGGAGTTGTCGATGGTGTAATCGGAGAATATCCGGATAATGGAATCCAAGGTAAATA
The DNA here is from genome assembly GCA_964587565.1 of uncultured Muribaculaceae bacterium. Classification (GTDB taxonomy): domain Bacteria; phylum Bacillota_I; class Bacilli_A; order RF39; family UBA660; genus DUPI01. The sequence goes on along the minus strand of CAZPLK010000005.1, from coordinate 35,334 downwards.
TTATTATGAAAAAGTAAAATAACATTTTAAATTTTAAAAATACCTTTCATAAATAATAAATATATGCTATAATTAAATTACCTAGAAGATATGGTTAGTCAATTGAATAAACCTACTAAATAAACGATTGGGAATTTAATTGATAAGTTGTGTTGAAGACTTAGTTTTAACTAAGGATCCTAATACTTATCATGTAATGCCCACCTGGGAAGAACAGGTTTTATCGTTTATGACGACCTATCTTTTGGGTTTTTTTTATAAAATAATGTTATAATTTGAACGGTGATAAAATGGAGTTAGAACTTAAAAAAATAATATCAAAATTAAAAGGAAATGTTTTAATAATAGGTTTTGAAAATAATGTGTTTAATGAAATAAGTTCTAATAAAAAAATTATTAATTGTGATACATTAAACGAATTCAATAAATTAAGTACTTTTGAATCAGGAGAACAAAAAGTTATTTATATTCAACAATTAAATAAATTATATAAAAATAAAAGTATCGATTATATTGTTGTAAAAGGTTCTTCGGTAAATAAACATTTAAACCATTTCATAATAGATTCTATTAACTTATGTAGTGAGAATATATATATTTTTAATGAATTCAAAAATCCATTATATAATATGTATACACAATTTATTGATGGTTTTAATAATAAAAAAATTAAAAATTTTTATATTTATAAAATAGAAGTAAAAAATATACGTATTAATTATATAAAAAGGATCTTTTTTGTTATTAAATACAATATGAATAAAATATTTGATAAAATCACTTCATATTTAACTAGTTAAGTCAGTTTTATTGAGTAAAATGGAAATATATAGTATAATGATTGTGATTTGTAGGTGAAAGTATGTATTTGAAAGCCATTAAAATTCAAGGGTTTAAATCCTTTGCTGATAGAATAAATATAGAATTAAATAAAGGAATAACTACAATAGTTGGACCAAATGGTAGCGGGAAGAGTAACATTGTAGATGCAATTCGCTGGGTATTAGGTGAGCAATCAATAAAATCACTTCGAGGCGATTCAACAATGACTGATGTAATTTTTTCAGGAAGTAAATCTAGAAATCCTTTAAATGTTGCTAGTGTTACTTTAGTCTTTGATAATTCTACTAAGTTTTTTCCTTTTGATTTTAATGAAGTATCAATTAGAAGAAAAGTTTATAGGGATGGAACTAATGAGTATTTTATAAATAATGAACGTTGTAGATTAAAGGATATTACAAATATACTTTTAGACACAGGAGTTTCAAAAGAAAGTTTTAATATTATTTCACAAGGAAAAATAGAGGAAATTATTTCTAGTAGACCTTATGAAAGGAGAACGATTTTTGAAGAGGCTGCCGGTGTATTAAAGTATAAAAAAAGGAAAGAAGAAGCAATTAGAAAATTAGAAAAAACTCATAGCAATTTAGAAAGATTAAACGACATTATTACAGAAGTAGAAGCACAAGTAGAACCACTTAAAAAAGAAAAAGAAAGAGCATTAAAATATATTAAGCATAAAGAAGAATTACAAAATATAGAAATCGCCCTTATTACTACTGATATAACTACGTTAAATGAAAAGTATCAAAACAATAAAAGTATAATTGACAAATTACAAGATGAACTTGTTGATTTATCAACGTTTAATAGTAAATATGAAACAAATATAGAGGCTAATAAAAATGTTTTAAATGAATTGAATAAAAAAATCGGATTAAAACAACACAAATTACTACAATTAACTAAAGAGGTTGAGCAAATAAACAGCCAAAAAGAAATAATTTTAGAACGTAAAAAATATGAGGTAAGTGATGCTAAACTACATAGCAATTTAATTAATTTAAAAGAAGAACAACTAAAAACTGTTAATAAAATAAACAATATAAAAGGCGAGTTGGATATTAAAAAGTTAGAACTAACTAATATTACAAAAGAATATGTAGATTTTGAAAATCAAATAAATAAAAAATTAGATAATAAAAGAAAAACTGAAATTGAACTTGCGAATAAATTACGTGAATCTCAATATTTACAAAACAAAATAGAACATTTAAAAAATAGTATAGATAATAATAGTACTTTACCAGCATCAGTAATTAGTGTTTTAAATAATCCAAAATTACGTGGTATTCATAATGCTATTGGCAATGTTATTGAAGTATCAGATCATTATTCATTAGCAATTACAACTTCATTAGGTTATTCAATATCAAATATTATTACTGATGATGAAAAAAGTGCTAAAGAAGCGATAAAATATTTGAAAAACAACAGATTAGGGAGAGCCACTTTTTTCCCATTAAATATTATTAAGCCACGAAGTGTCGATAATGATATTTTATATAATTTAAAAAAAATGGATGGTTTTATTAATATAGCTTCAAACTTAATAAAATTCGATCCCAAATACAGTAACATCATTAATAACCAATTAGGAAATGTTATTGTTGCAAGAGACATTGATAGCGCAAACAACATTAGTAAACTTTTAAATTACCGTTTTAGAATAGTTACATTAGAAGGGGAATTATTAAATATAGGTGGTTCAATTACTGGTGGAAGGCAAGGAAAAATTAGAAGTGTTATTTTAGAAAAACAAGAACTAGAAACAAATATTAAGAAGTTAAATGAAACGGTAAATTATATAAAAGAATTAGAAGATAAAATAAATATTAATGATACTAATATAAAAATATTAGAAGATAAGTTATTTAATATTAATAGAAAAAAAATTACAATTGAAACTTTAATAAATAGTTTAAATAATAATTTATATGAAAATACTAGTTTGCTTGAAAAAATTAACAATAATATTAAAGGGACTGACAACATTATTAATAAATCTTTAAGTGATGAAGAGGAAAGAATTTTAGAAAAATATTATAATGCTGTCAAAAATAAAGATGAAGTTAATAATAAATTACAACTTGCAATTAAAGAAAAAGAAATATTAGAGGAAAAAATAGAAGAAAACGAACATAAATTAAAACAAGAAAATTCTTTGTATAACAGTAAGAACAAGCAGTTAAACCAACTAGAAATAGAAGTTAATAGACTGGATGTTAAACTGGACAGTTTATTAAATATATTAGGTGAAAATTATAGTATCACATATGAAGCGGCAATTAAAAAATATCATTTAGAAATATCTGTTTCATCAGCCAGGGAAAAAGTTAGTAAATTAAGAAAATTGCTACAAGATTTAGGGATGGTTAATTTAAATGCCCCAAAGGAATTTAAGAAAGTTAATGAAAGGTATGAATTTTTAACAACGCAAAGAAATGATTTATTAAATGCCGAAAATACTTTATTAGAAATAATAGACGAAATGGATGAAGTTATGTCTGGTGAATTTATGAATACTTTCAAACTTATAGAAAAAAATTTCGAATCTACTTTTAAGGAGTTATTTAGGGGTGGTGAAGCTACTTTAAAATTAACCGATCCAAACAATATTCTAGAAACAGGCATAGATATAATCGTTTCACCCCCTGGTAAAAAACTTACTAGTATCTCATTATTATCGGGTGGTGAAAAAACATTTACTGCTATAAGTTTATTATTTGCGATATTAAAATCCAGTCCTGTTCCATATTGTGTTTTAGATGAAGTAGAAGCCGCACTTGATGAAGTTAACGTTGAAAGTTTTGGTAATTATTTATTAAAATTAAAGCAAGAGACACAATTTATTTTAATTACACATAAGAAGAAAACAATGGAATTTGCAGATGTATTATACGGCATTACAATGCAAGAGTCTGGTGTTAGTAAATTAGTTAGTGTAAAATTGCAATAAAAAAGTAAAAGTTTAACTTTTACTTTTTTTATATGAATCTAATCTCATGTTCACTTAGAAACGGTTTATCTTGATTTATTTTATCATAAAATAGAACTCCATTTAAATGATCTATTTCATGTTGAAAAGCAATAGATAATTCCTCACGAGCTCTTATTTCAATTTCTTTACCATCAATATCAAAACCTTTAATAGTTACTCTTGCATTTCTTGGTACGTGTCCATCAACTTCTCTATTAACACTTAAACAACCCTCACCAGTTTGTGCCGCTATCATTTCAATTGAATGACTTGTAATTTCTGGGTTTATTACAACATATTCATCAAATTTATTTTCTTCTACTTCATAAACTATAACAATTATTCGTTTGTGAATACCTAGTTGTGGGAAAGCAAGTCCCATTCCTGGTCTTAAGTTGTATTTTTCTTGTGTTTCTTCAATTTGACTGTATTTTAAATGTTTTATAATTTGTTTAATCGTTTTTTTATATTCAGTGTTTAGAGGAAATGTAACAATTTCACTTTTAACACGTAATCTCTTATCAGATTCATCTAATATTTTAAGTTTTTTAAACATACTATACACCTCGTGTATATATTTTAACATAAAAAATTAATTTTACAAGCAAAATAAAAAAGGGATTTCTCCCTTATTATGCGACCATCATTCTTGAACCAATAACTATAACTAATAATATAAAAAGCACTAGAATTATTGCGGCACCACTGCCATAGCCACCATAGCCGCCGTACCCACCCCCACATGGAACTGGATAACCGCAACCACCGCCATAGCCCTGATAACCACCATAATAATACATATTATTACCTCCTTTTCTAGTTCTAGTATAGTTTATTACAATATCTATTAAATGTTTATATTATTACCTAATTTAATATAAATGTATATTATAAATGCCATCTAAAATTAAAATTGTAATTTTAGTTAAAAATATGGTATTATTATATAAGGTGATTATATGGCAGTAATTATGAAAAGAATTAAAAGAACAATAAATGATATGGATAAAGTATTGTTAGTTTTATCACTTATAATGATTGGATTTGGACTTTTAAACATTGTAACTGCATCAAGTAGAGAAGCAGTATCGTTAGAAGTTACTTTATATCATTATTTTTATAAACATTTAACATGGACGATTATGGGGTTAATATTTGCTGTAGTAATAATTAACATACCTACTGTTTTTTATAAAAACATAGGAATCTTGCCGGTTCTTTTATTAGCTGCTTATATGGGTATTTCTTTGCTATCTGCCGAAGCAATTAGGGGTGCTAAAAACTGGTCCACAATAGCAGGCCGTACATTTCAACCAAGTGAAATGGCTAAAGTTTTAATTACAGTCGTACTAGCTTGTTTATATGATAAACATTATAATCGCATTAAAAATAAAAACGTTAAACACTTTGATTTAATTGGTAAAATAATAGTCGTAACTTTATTAATTCCAGTTATTGTGTTTATTCAAAAAGATTTTGGAACTATGTTCATACAACTAGTTATCTTTATGGGAATGTTTGTTTTTAGTCCTTTAAGTATAAGGGAAAAAATAGATACTTTAGGAATATTATTTATATTATTTGTATTTGGTGTTACTGCAATGTATGTAGGTAAGGGTTATTTATTTACCGAAGCACAACTAGCTCGTTTTGATGATTTCTTACATCCTTGCCACAATTACGAAGATGGTGGATATCAAATTTGTAATGGTATTATTGCAATAAATGACGGTGGATTATTTGGAGTAGGAATTGGTAAAAGTAAACAAAAATACTCGTATATTCCAGAGCCTCATACTGATTCTGTATTTTCTATAATAGTTGAAGAATATGGTTTATTAAGAGTCACTCCAATTTTTATATTTTATATTTGGATATTAAAAAGAATTATGGATCTTGCAGCAACTGCTAATACAATAAGGGGTAGGTATATATGCTTTGGGGTAGGTATATATATATTTACACATATATTTATTAACTTAGGAGGACTATTTGCGGTAATACCTTTAACAGGTGTTCCATTACCGTTTCTATCATATGGAGGGTCATATACAATATCATTGATTGCATCTTTAGCACTTGTTCAAAGGGTACATATTGAAACAAAAAATCAAAAAATAAAAATTAAATAACATATAATATATGTTATTTTTTTAAAAAGGAAATTATTATATTAAACAGTATATTACTAACGAGGTGATATATTGAAAGAATTTGAAAAATATAAAAAATATATTAAATATTTTATAGCCACTTTAATTATCATAAGCTTTTTTATGTGGACATACATAGAAGGTAAAGATAATAAAAATAACGATGATCAAATTATAGAAATGGTTTCTGTGGAAGAAAACGAGCAAATTGAAGAAAAAGATGAATTTATTATCATTGATATTAAAGGTGCAATAAATAAGCCAGGTGCATATAAATTAAGTGATGGAAAAAGAATATATGATGCGATAAGGGTTAGCGGAGGATTAAGAAAAGATGCTGATACTAGTTTAATAAACTTGAGCAAAAGATTGCTTGATGAAATGGTTATAATTATTCATACTAAGGATGAAGTTAATGACTATAAAACAACCGAACCAACTATTATATATAAAGATGTTCCTTGTGTGTGTCCAGAATATAAAAATGATGGTTGTATTGAAGTTGTTGATGAAAAAAGTAACAAAGAACTAAAAAACGATAAAATATCTATTAATAATGCTTCATTAGAAGATTTAATAACGCTACCGGGTATAGGAGAGGCCAAGGCGAAAAGTATTATTGAATATAGAAAAACAAATGAATTTAAAACAATAGAAGATATATTAAAAGTAAAAGGTATTGGAGAATCAGTTTTTGATAAAATTAAACAATATATTGCAGTGTAAGTACATATATATATTAATTTTATTAATAACTTTTGCATATTCATATTTTTATGTTAAAAATGAATTGCATAAACCTTTTTATAAAGGAAATGAAATAAATTTTACTGGAATAATTAACGGTATAAAGATTGATGGAAATCATTTAAAAGTTGAATTAATAGAAAAAGATAAAATGATTATGAATTATTATTTTAACGATAAAAAGGAAATGTTACAATTTAAAAACAATTATCAAATAGGAGATTATATAAAAGTTAAAGGTGAGTTAATCATCCCAAGTAATAATACTGTATTTAATTTGTTTAACTATCGTAACCACTTGCTTAGCAAAAAAACTTATTGGATTCTAAAAGCAAAATTAATTACTAAAATTAATAAAAGACCAAAATTTATTTATATGTTAAAAAGAAAAATAATAACTAGAATTGAATCAGCGCCAAAATCATCCCATTATATAAAAAACTTTGTAATAGGAGACATAGGAAATATAGATGAAAATATATTAAGTAGTTATCAAAAAAATGGACTAAATCATTTATTATCGTTATCAGGTTCCCACTTATCACTATTTTCTTTAATTATAATGAGTTTAGCTAAAAAAACATTTAAAAAAGAAACAGTCCAAGATTTATTTACAATTGTTGTTTTAATTATATATTTATTACTTGCTAATTATCCCCCATCATTAATAAGAGCTACATTAATGTATATATTATTAAAAATAAATAAAATTAAAAATCTAAATATTAGTACATTAAATTGTTTTATTATTGTCCTTTCAATATTACTGTTTATAAATCCATATTATATATATCATTTAGGTTTCGTATTTAGTTTTACAATTAGTTTTTTCTTAATTTTATTTAAAGATTTAATAAATAATTTTAATAATTATATTATGAAAATGTTTATTATTTCGTTAATATCATTTTTAGTAAGCATTCCAATATTAATAAATAACTTTTTTGAAATAAATTTACTAATACCTTTTATTAATATAATATTTATTCCTATTTTTATATCAATACTATTTCCGTTATCATTAATTGTTTTAATATTGCCAAAACTTGATAATTTTTTATATTTTTTAATAACAATTACTGAAAAATTCTCAGCAATAATAAGTAAAGTTAATAACTTTGTATTAATATTTCCGAAAATATCAATAACTTTAATATTAATATACTATATATTAATATATTATGTTTTAAAAAGTATAATGAATAAAAAACATTATAAGTGCATATATGTATTTATAGCACTAATTTGTTTTTATAATATTCCTTTTTTAAAAAAGGATCCAGTAATTACATTTTTTGATGTTGGGCAAGGAGATTCATCGCTTATTGAATTACCTAAAAATACAGGTAATATACTCATTGATACAGGTGGCATTGTCAACTATAATAATGAATCGTGGAAAATGAAACAAAGTGTATATTCTATTGCCGAATATAAGATTATTCCATATTTAAAATCAAGAGGTATAAGAAAATTAGATTATTTAGTATTAACTCACGGTCATGAAGATCATTTAGGAGAAGCTATAAACATAATTAACGAAATAAAAGTAAAAAATGTAATTTTTAATAGTGCAAGCAATAATGAATTAGAAAACAATATTATTGATTACTTAATTGACAAAAAAATACCAATTTATTTTTATAACCAAAACAAGCTGATGTTAAATGATTATGACTTTCATTTTATAAACAAAAAAAATACATTAAATGAAAACGAAGATAGTTTAATAATCTATACAAAAATTAATAATGTGAATATATTATTAACAGGTGATGCTGGAAAAATTAGTGAACAATTTCTAATTAATTCATATAATCTTCCAAAAATGGACATATTAAAAGTAGGACACCATGGTTCCAAATATAGCACATCTGAGGAATTTATTAAAGTTATAAAACCAAAATATGCGATTATATCAGCAGGTTTAAATAATAGATTTAATCACCCACATCAAGAGGTAATTGATGTTTTAAAAAAATTTAATGTTAATTATTTTGAAACTAGCAAACACGGAAGTGTAAGATTTATTTTGAAAAATGAAATTGTTATTGAAACATGTTTTTAGTGTACGCTAACGTGTTAGCGTTTTATATAGATGGTATGTTTATCATACTGGAAAAACCTAATCTTATAGGTTTTTCTTTTTATTTTCAAAAAACTAATTTTTATGCTATAATATATATATAAATCAATGATTTCGATAGCTATAACAACAATTATAGTTTTTTTATATGTTATAACCTTTAAAATGTATAAAATCTCAAAAAAAAAAGGAAATAAAAAATATATGTTGTATATTAAGAGTAGGGGAGGAATGTGTATGAGTAGAGTTTCAAACGAAGAAATTAACAATATTAGAAACAGTGTTAATATAGTAGATGTTATTTCCTCATACATTCCTTTAACTAAAAGAGGTAAAAACTATTTTGGAGTATGTCCATTTCACGATGATCGAAACCCAAGTTTAAGTGTGTCACCTGAGAAACAAATTTATACGTGTTTTTCGTGTGGTGCATCCGGAAATGTATTTAATTTTATAATGGATTATGATCATTTAAGTTTTATAGAATCTTTAAAAAAAATTGCATCTATCGGTGGTGTTAAGTTTGAATTTGGCTATACTAAAAAAGAAAATGTACAACATAAAGAATTGTATGAAATATATAACACTTCACAACTATTTTATCAAAACAATATTAATACTGAATTTGGTAAAAAAGCAAAAGAATATTTATTTAATCGTGATTTTACCGATGATGTCATTAAAGAGTTTAAATTAGGCTTATCTTTAAAAGAAAATGATATGTTAACAAATTTATTAATTCAAAAAAAATTTAAATATAACGATTTAATTAAAAGTGGTTTAATTGTTAATAATAACTATGGATATAGAGATATTTTTTATAACCGCATTATGTTTCCAATTGAAGATGTTACTGGTCAAATTGTCGGTTATAGCGGAAGAACGTACAATGAAGACAATAATCCAAAATACATTAACACAATGGAAACTGAAATTTTTAAAAAGGGTGAATTAATATATAACTATAATCGTGCCAAAAATGAATGTCGTTTAAAAAAACAAGTTATTATAGTAGAAGGATTTATGGATGTTATTAGGTGTCATTTAAATAATGTTTTAAATGTAGTGGCAACTATGGGAACAGCTGTTACAAAAAAACAAGCACTATTAATAAAAAAACTATCGCCTAATGTAATCATTTGTTTTGATGGTGATAATGCTGGTTCAAAAGCAATGATTGCTTGTGCCGATGAGTTAATAAAGGTTGGAATTATACCAAAAATAGTTAGATTAGAAAACAAATTAGACCCTGATGATTATATTAAAGAATATGGAATTGAACGTTTTAAATATAAAATTGATAGAGCTATTGATGTTATGAATTTTAAGATGATCTATTACAAAGAAAATAAAAATTTACAAAATGACAAAGAAATGGCTGAATATATAAATATAATGTTAAATGAATTAAAGGGTATCGATGATGATATTTTAGTGGAATTAACACTACAAAAATTAGTTGAAGATTCGGGTATAAATATAAATGTTTTAAAAAGCAAATTAAAAGGTAACGATAGTCAAAAAATACAACTTGCTAAAAAAGAAAGCAAACAAGAAATTAAAACAGTTAATAAGTATATTATGGCGGAACAAAATTTATTATATTATATGTTAAGAAATAAAGAAGTAATAGCAATATATAATAATAAGGTAAGTTTTATGCCAACAGCGCGTTATCGGTTTTTAGCACAAGAAATATATTATTTTTATAAAAGATATAAATATTTTGATATTGCTGATTTTTTTTCACATATTAATGACAATGATGATTTATTAAATACAGTTGGTGAAATAGAAAATCTAAATTTAAAAGAAGAATTCACAATGGATGAAATTGAGGATTATATACGTGTTATTAGGGAATATCATATAAATTACGAATGTAATCGCCTTTTAGAAAAATTAAATAAAGAAACAGATGTATTTAAAAAGGCAGAAATTGCTGAAGAAATAAAGAAAATAAAAATAGGAGTGGGATTATGATTGATGAGATTAAAACATTAGAAGAGAGAAAAGAAGAATTAGTAAAGATAGGACAAGAAAAAGGCTTTATTACTTATGAACAGTTAGCTAAAAGTTTAAAAGGTTTAGATTTAGACGCTGATACACTTGATGATTTATATAATACCTTTACCGAGTACGGTATTAAAGTAATTACAGCTAATGAAGCTGATGGTAAAGAAGTTGAAAAAGAAGTTATTTTAGATGATAAAACTTTAACAAAAAATTTAAATATTAATGATCCTGTAAGAATGTATTTAAAAGAAATAGGGCAAATTAAATTATTAACTTACGAAGAAGAACTAGCATTAGCAAAAAGAGTGGAAGAGGGTTGCGAAGAAGCAATAAAAAGTTTAGCAGAAGCAAATTTACGTTTAGTTGTCAGTATTGCTAAAAGATATGTTGGGCGTGGAATGTTATTTTTAGACTTGATACAAGAAGGAAATATCGGCCTTATGAAAGCTGTAGAGAAATTTGATGCTAGTAAAGGTTATAAATTTTCCACATATGCAACTTGGTGGATTAGACAAGCTATTACACGTGCAATTGCGGATCAAGCTAGAACAATAAGAGTGCCAGTTCATATGGTTGAAACTATTAATAAATTAGCACGATTACAGCGTCAACTTACGTTAGAACTTGATAGAGAACCAACAGAAGAAGAATTAGCTGAAAAAATGGAAACAACAGTTGAAAAAATTAGGGAAATATATAAAATCTCTCAAGAACCAGTAAGTTTAGAAACACCTATTGGTGAGGAAGCGGACTCGCACTTAGGTGATTTTATAAAAGATGAAAGAAATGTTAATCCTGAAGAATATGCTACTAATGAATTGTTAAAAGATGAAATATCAGGAGTACTATTAACTTTAACAGAAAGAGAAGAAAAAGTTATTAGACTTCGTTTTGGGTTAGAAGATGGAAAGACAAAAACATTAGAAGAAGTAGGACAGTTATTTGGAGTAACTCGTGAAAGAATAAGGCAAATTGAAGCAAAAGCACTTAGAAAACTTAGACATCCTTCGCGTTCTAGAAAATTAAAAGATTATATGATTGACTAAAATAAGAAACATAATAATTATTATAAAACACTTATTAGTGTTTTTTTTATAAAAAGAATGTTGGACCATCATTATATTTATAAGAAACATTTTCTTGTTTAACATTATTATTAGTAATTACTCGTTTGTTATTGTAAGTATCATTAATTGTTTTTTTAGGTGTATCAATTTTGTTAAATTCACTCATAACTTTAAACATTGTTTTAGCATTTCTATAAACTGGTGGTATTTGTCTAACTATAGGGACTGCTTGATTAACTAAATTTAATGTTTTTTGAGTATTATCCAACAAAGAACCCCAATTTAATTTGTTTCTAAAAAGTGAACCAAATAAACTAGGTCGTGCATAATTGTAAAGTGGATAATTATAATAATTCATTAAAAAGCTCCTTTCTCATAATTATTATATGAAAAAGTGTAAAAATGTTTTAATATTTCTCTTTTTATGTTATAATTTATTTGTATAATAATATAAAAGAATAAATGGGGTGTTGATGTGAAAAAATCAATTGTCTTATTGCCATTTATATATATATATAAAATAGTGCTATATTTATTTAAGGGGTTTGTATGGCTATCATATTTTATTTATAAAATAATTAAATGGATTATAATGGGAATATTATTTCCTTTTATAGTGATTTATGATAAAATCGCAAAAGTTAATTCAAAGGATAAAGTTGCCCGTACCAAAACAAAAGTTTTGAAAGAACGAAAGAAAAAAGCAACTTTAAACAAGGGTAAACTTGAACGCATAGAAAAAAGAAAAAGAAAAAAAGAAGACAAACTTGAACGTATAGAAAAAAGAAAAATCAAAAAGAAAGATAAGCTTGAGCGAGCTGAAAAGAGAAAAAATAAAAAAGAAGAAAAGGCTAAATTGAAAAGAAAACAGCAAGAAAAAAAATTAGAGAAGCGCCAAAAAGTTAAGGAAAAAAAAGAGGAACAAAGGCGTAGATCAAATGAAGTATATTTTAATGAAGATGTTGAAATTGAAAAGAAAAAACTTGGAGATTATATTGATGAATTTTTAAGAAAAACATTAAAGTTTCCAAAACAATTAAAAGATAAAGCTGTTAAACGATATGAAAATTCAATATTTGTTAAAAATGCTAGGAATAAACGAGATATGGAAAGACAGGCATTATTAATAGAATTTGAAACAGAAGAAGAAGAAAGAAGCGATGTAAAACTTTTATACGAATATGTTGGTAAAAATATGGACGGTAAAGTTATTAAGGGATATTTTGAAGCATATTCAAAAGTAGAAGTTCACTCATTTTTATTAAGTGAAGGTTATGAAGTTTATAGTATACGTACTAATAAGTGGATTACTTTATTTCACGGTAGGACAACAACAAATAATACAAAAATAAAGACAAAAGATTTATTATTCTTTTTAACGCAACTATCAACATATTTAAAAGCGGGTATTCCATTAGTTGAATCTTTAAAAATATTATCAAGGCAATTCAACAATAAATCGTATCAAAGAATTTTTAGATCTATGATATATGATTTAACTATGGGTGAAAGCTTTAGTGATGCATTAATAAAACAAGGTGTTGCATTTCCTAAATTATTAATAAACATGGTAAAAGCGGCTGAAATGACTGGGCAATTACCAGAGACACTTGATGATATGGCTGAATATTTTTCTGAAACTGAAAAAACTAGAAAGCAAATGATTACAGCTATGATTTATCCATCGGCAGTTTTAATTCTTGCGATTGGTGTTATTACATTTATTATGATGTTTGTTATTCCTCGTTTTGTAGGTATTTATGAAAATATAGATGCAACAGAAATTCCAAAATTTACACTAATGGTAATGGCAGCAAGTGCGTTTTTAGAAAAAAATATTATTTTTATTATACTTGGATTTGCAGTATTTGTATTAATATTGGCATATTTGTATAATAATGTTAAATTAATAAGAACTTTTATGCAATGGTTCTTCATGCATTTACCTGGATTTGGAGATATAATAATATATAATGAAGTAACAATATTTACTAAAACATTTTCTTCGTTACTTTCTCATAATGTATTCATTACAGATAGTATGGAAGTGTTAAATAGAATTACAAATAATGAAATTTATAAAATGTTAATATTAGATACAATAAGCAACTTAGCGCGTGGCGAAAGGATTTCATTAGCATTTCAAAATCACTGGGCGTTTCCTGTGCCTGCTTATGAAATGTTGGTTACAGGTGAAAGAACTGGACAACTTGCTGAAATGATGGGGAAAGTTTCAGTGTATTATCAAGAGTTACACCGCAATGCTGTAACACGTGTTAAAAGTTTAATTGAACCAGTATTAATTGTGTTTTTAACAATTATTGTAGGTATTATCGTGTTAGCCATTATAGTTCCAATGTTCGGTGCATTTGACATGATACAACAATAAAAATAGGAGTAGGAATATGAATTTATATTACGTAATAATTTTGTTTATAATCGGTATACATTTAGGTTCATTTTACAATGTAATAGGGTATAGGTTACCAAAGGGGGAATCGATAGTATTTCCCCCTTCGCATTGTACAAAGTGTGATCATAAATTAAGCGTATTTGAATTAATACCCATTTTTTCGTATTTTCTTCAATTTGGAAAATGTACTAAATGTTTTAATAAAATATCTTTTTTCTATCCATTTTTTGAATTTTTAACAGGTATTTTATTCGCACTATCATATATTGTATTCGGCATATCTATTGACTTAGTAATTGCACTAATAATTATATCAATGACGATTATTATATTTGTAAGTGATTATTTATATTTTGTTATACCAGATGAAGTCTTAATTGTTACAAGCATTTTATTATTAATAAGTATCTTTTTTAAATATGATATATACAACGTAATACATTCATTATTTAATGGTTTTATATCATTTGGAATTATGTATTCAATAAAAAAACTAGGAGATACGATTTTTAAAAAAGAATCCATGGGTGGTGGAGATGTTAAACTAATGTTCGTATTAGGATTATTGTTTGGTTGGGAGATGTCACTCTTATCCATATTTGTAGCTTCATTTATTGGATTACCAGCATCAATATTTATATTATGCTCAAAACCGAATGAAGAAAAAATTATACCTTTTGGTCCTTTTTTATGCATGGCCGCACTTTTAATATTATTTTTTAAAATAGATATAAATACAATTGTTAAAATAGTTCTAGCAAAACATATATAAAAAAACTCAAATTAAATTTGAGTTTTTATTTTATTATAATTTTAGTACTTCAATATCATTAGAAGGTTGAGATACTTCAACAACCTCATTAAAATCTTCTTTAACTATCGGAATCGGAACAATATTTTCAACTTCTTCATCTTGTGTTTCAATTGCAATATTTGTTGAGTCTATTGCAGTTTGTAAATCATAAACGCCAAATGCGTCTTCACCTTCAAGTTCAATTAATTTTAAAACTTCTTCAAAAGTAGTTAATCCACTAATAACTTTTTCTAAACCATCTTGTAGAAGAGTAGTAACATCTGCTTTATATACTAACTCCCTTAATCTTTCTCTTGATAAACCAGAACTAATAGCATCTCGTATTTCTTGATTAATTAGCAAAACTTCATGCAATGCAATTCGTCCTGAATAACCATTTCCACACTTTTCACAACCTTCTGTAGTGTAAACTTCATATACATCTTTATTTAAAACACGTTTAATTAATTTTTGCTCATATTCATTTGCGGGTCTTTTTTCTTTACATTCCCCGCATAATTTTCTAGCTAGTTTTTGTGAAACAATACCAGTTAATGAACTAGCTAATAAATACCTTTCAACTTCCATATCTAACAGTCTTTCAATAGTGTTTAATGAGTCATTGGTATGAACAGTAGATAAGACTAAATGCCCAGTAATAGACGCCCTAACGGCTATTTTAGCAGTTTCTGTATCTCTTATCTCCCCAATCATAATAACGTTGGGGTCTTGTCTTAGTATAGAACGAAGTGCTGTTGCAAAATCCAGTCCAATCTCACTATTAGTTTGGATTTGGTTAATACCTTTTATATCCATTTCAATTGGGTCTTCAACTGTAATAATGTTTGTATCCTCACGATTAAGGCGTTGTAAAATAGAATAAACAGTAGTTGATTTACCACTACCTGTGGCACCTGTAACCAAAATAATACCGTTTGGCACTCCAATCATTTTTAATACTTTTTTGTAATTACTACCACTAAAACCTAAATTTTCAATTCCACTTAAACTCATTGAATAATCTAAAATACGAATAACTATTTTTTCACCATTACTTGTAGGAATTGAAGAAACACGTAAATCCAAATCTACATTATCGAGTTGATCTTTAATAGCACCATCTTGTGGTAATCTCGTTTCTGTAATATTCATATTTGCAATAATTTTAATTCTTGTAATTAAATTTTTCTTAATAGTATTAGGTATTTCACAATAATCAATTAAAGAACCATCGATTCTAATTCTTACTTTCATAAATTCTTGTAATGGATCAAAGTGAACATCACTAGCACCACGTTTAGCAGCATCTAATAAAATTTCATTAACTACCTCTACAACGGGTGTTTTATCAAAATCAAATTTTAAAAGCATAATATAGTCAACCCCTTTATACTTAGACTAGTATTTACCCTAAAAATATTATATAATATATTTAGTATAATTACAATCTAAAAGGAGATGTTTATGAAAAAAAGGAATAATATGGGGTTTATGTTAACCGAAACATTAATAGTATCAACATTCGTTACAGCCACATTAATTTATATGTTTATTAATTTCAGAGATATTTATATAAGTTATAATAGATCATTTATATATAACTCAGTTAATAATTTATATAGCATTAATGAAATAAAAAAATATATTACAGATGCAGATATTGATAATATTATAAACAAACTCCAATCAAGTAACAAACAATATATAGACATTTCAAATTGTTCTAGCACTTTTTTTAAAGAGCCAGCATATTGTGATCGCTTATTAAAGGCGTTAAATGTAGACAAAGTTTATTTTGCTAATAATAATATGAGTGTTTTAAAAAGGGAATTAGAATCTGATGTAAATGTACCTACTAAAGTAGTTAATTTTATTAGCTATATGTCTAACAACACCACAGACCTAAATTATAAAATAATAGCATATTTTTATGATGAAACAACAGCAGCACTTGATATAAAATGGGGTGATTAAAATGAAACAAAAAAACGGTTTTACTGTAATAGAGTTAATATTATCATTTACTGTTGCAACAATTATTATAGTTTTATTATTTCAGTTATTAATTTCATTAAAAGATTTATATAATACAACAAGTTATAAAACTGAGTTGTTTATTAAACAATCTAATATTTCAGATAAAATTTATGAACAATTTAATAGTAAAACAATAGAAAATATAGAAAGTTGTGGAGAAAATTGTTTAGTTTTTTTATATACTGATGGTAGTAATAGTGAATTATCAATTTATAGAGAACAAGGGGTAATTAATTTTGGTAACTATACTACTAATTTAGTAGAAGATAGTTACTTCGGTGTACCTAATATAGATTATTATAAAAATGTAAATAATAACTTCAATAATATAGATTCTTATATTCATATAAATATTCCAATATATCACACCTTATATTTAGATGAAAATTTTGGAATAAATATTGTATATCAATACAATAGTAATGAACAATATATTATTGGCGAAGATTTTTAAATGTAATAAATCCAAAGATCAAATAAGACAAAAACTAAAAAAGCCGAAAAAAAGGCATGAAAAATTCTTGCTGCTAAAAATGGTAAATATTGAATTTTAGTATCATTTAATATACTAATCATTTGCACATGAACGCTTAAACCTCCGAAAGATATAATCATTGTAGAAAAAACCGCTTTTAATTTTAGAGGAATATCTAATAAGCTAATATATTTTAATCCTTGGGTCATTTCAAAAAAACCATTTAATAAAGACTGAAAAAAATTAGATATATTTAAATTGTTATCAATAATTTGTGTAATGACTAGAAACATAGTAATAACACCTAATATTAAAAGTAAAGTATCAATACTATTTACCAAAGCATTTGTAAATACTTGTCCAAAAGTTTGATTATTACTAACCCTTTTTTTATGCATTTTATCAATTGCTTTTTTTATGGAAACCTCATTCATTTTTTCTTTTGTTGGATGAAAATTTCTGACACAAATTCCAATTAATACATTGGTTAAGTAATGACACATTAAAATAAGTAATCCAATTTCTTTATTATTTAAAAACAATAAAGAAACAGTTCCTAAAATAAACAATGGATTTGAAAAATGACTGAAAGTTAATACTTTAGTTGCTTCCAACTCACTTAAATTATTACTTAAATATAGTTCTCTTGCATATTTCGCACTGCTTGGGAATCCAGAAATAATACTCATTACAAAAACAAAAGCAGCATTACTATTTATTTTAAATAATTTATGCATTGCTGGCTTAAACATTTCTGAGAGCAATTCAACAATTCCATAATTAATGGCGATTTCTGATATAACAAAAAAAGGAAAAAGTGAAGGGAAAATATTATTTCTCCAAATACCTAAAGAGAAATTAACTGATTCTAAAATGGAGTTTGTTTGTGTTAATATCTCTTTTATAATAATAATAATTAATAATAATATAAATACACTACTAATTTTTCTATTCATAAAATCCTCCAATATAAACTATATATAATTAGAAAGGATAAGACTATGTACAATAAATTATATGAAGAAATAAAAAAAATAATTAAAAATAATTACACCTTTATCTTATCGTTTATAATTGCTTTTTTAATTGTAAACGTAAAATTACCTTATTACATTAATATACCTGGTGGGACTAGTGATATTACTAGTAGGATTGTAATAGAAAATTATGATTTGCCTAAAGATTCGTATAAAATGGCTTACGTTAGTGAATTAAGAGCTACTATTCCCACATATATATATTCACTTTTTAACAAAGACTGGGATATAATTAAAAAAGAAGAAATTATATTAAATAATGAAACAAAAGATGATGTTAAATTTCGTGATACACTTATGTTAAATGAAGCAAACAACCAAGCAATCATATTAGCCTACGAAATGGCGGGGAAAAAAATAGAAATAAAAAGAGAAAGTTTTTTTATTACTTACGTTGATGAGTCTGCAATAACTGATTTAAAAGTAGGTGATGAAATCTTATCAATAAATGGTGAAAAAATAAATGACTATAAAAAATTAAATTATATTTCTCAAAAATTTAAAAAAGATCAAATTGTAAAAATCAAAGTAAAAAACAATAATCAAATTATTGATAAACAAGCAACTGTAATTGAGTTTGAAAACAGACTTATATTAGGAGTTTTAATATCCGTTGAACAAGATATTAAAACAACTCCACCAATTAAATTTAATTTTAAGAAAAGAGAAGGTGGGCCATCTGGAGGATTTATGATGACATTAGCTATTTACGATTCTTTAACTGGTAATAATTTAAACAAAGGAAGAGTAATAGTAGGAACCGGAACAATTGATCAAAATGGAAACATTGGTGAAGTAGGAGGTGTTAAATACAAATTAAAAGGTGTTGTAAAAGAAGGAGCTGATATATTTTTTGTCCCTGCTAAATCCAATTATCATGAAATAATAAAAATTAAAGAAGATAATAATTATGATATTAATATTGTGCCAGTTAGCACATTAGAAGAAGCTATAAATTATTTAAAAACCACCCAATAAAGAACTACATAAAATGTAATTCTTTGTTTTTTTTATAACTAATTGACATAATGTGACAAATGTATTATACTTGATTTAATTATAGGATGGTGTTATTATGTTATCTTTTAAGAAGAGGAAAAAAGCTTTTACATTAATTGAACTTTTAGCTGTAATTTTTGTTGTAGGTATAATTTCAATAATTGTTATTCCAACAACAAATAGATTAATTAACCAAAGTCGTAACAATTTGTATGAAAATCAAATTGATAACATTATGACTGCAGCTAAAAATTGGGGTTCAAAAAACAATGATCTTTTACCCGAAAAGGAAAAAGAAATTTTAACGGTGACACTTGGTCAACTTAAAGTAACAGGGTTTATAGATAAACAAATTAAGAACCCTAAAACAAAAAGATTATTTCCAGATGATATGGAAGTAGTTATTACAAGAAAAAACAATAATTACGAATATAAAATAATTGAAGGTTCTGGAAATGATGACGCACGAATCGATTGGGATGCACCGTTAATATTTATTAATGGTTCAGCACATGAAAGAGTTGAAATTAATACTCCCTACATTGAAAAAGGGGTTTTAGTAAGAGGTCCTAACGGTGAAGAAATAACAAATTATGATATTAAAATAACATTAAATGATAAAGAAGTAGAAGAAATTGATACTAGTAAACTTGTACAATATAAAATAACTTATACTGCATCATTTAATGATGTTGTTGCAAATGCTGTAAGGATGGTTAGTATAGTTGATACAATACCACCAGAATTAACAATACCTGGCAATACTAAATTAACATCTGATGAAGTTGCAAGTTTTGATTTTATGGAAGGTGTTTCAGCTACTGATAATAGTTTGGAAAATATAAAAGTTACAATTAGTGGTAATATAAGCGTTGTTCCCGGTGAATATACATTAATATATGAAGCAAAAGATTCTTCCGGAAACAAAACTACTTTACCTAGGGTTATAACCATTATAGATAATATTCCACCAACAGTATCATTTGATCCGGTAGGTGCTAAAACATATAAAAAATCACATAGTACAAAAGTTACAGTTAGAGATGAGCATAGTGGAGTAGAGCCAAG
This sequence comes from uncultured Muribaculaceae bacterium, assembly GCA_964587565.1. GTDB lineage: Bacteria > Bacillota_I > Bacilli_A > RF39 > UBA660 > DUPI01. The sequence continues at coordinate 14,623 of CAZPLK010000005.1, read as the reverse complement.
TAGTTTAAAATATTTTTGGTCCACCGTTACGAAAACTCCTGCTGAAACTGAATTTAAAACGAATTTTAATAATAATGCCAATTTTAAAACACCTAATAACGTTAGTGGTGAATATTATTTATGGATTCGTGCTAAAGATAAATCGGGCAATTTAGCACTTAAAAGAAGTGACGCTTTTAAGTTGGATAATACACCACCAGTTTTAAAATTAAATGGTTCATCTAATATGACTGTTAATGCTGGCTCAACTTATAATGAGCCAGGTGCAACTGCAACTGATAATGTCGATGGTAATATAACAAATAAAATAAAAATAACAGGTATTGTTAATGTAAACATATTAGGAACATACACGATAAATTATGAAGTAAGTGACAATGCTGGTAATAAAGCAACAGCAACTAGAAAAATTACTGTAATCGATAAAACTCCACCAACCATAACATTTAGTCCAAATGGGAATAGTACATATAAACAAAATCATAGTACAAAAATAAATGTAACAGATCAACATAGTGGTGTTAATACAAGTAGTTTAAGATACTTATGGAGAACGACAACATCAACGCCATCAGAATCACTATTTACACTAAGATTTTCAAATAATGAAACTATTAATACTATAAGAGGTGTTAGCGGAAATTATTATTTATGGATTCTTGCAAAAGATAATGATGGAAATACTGCTATAACAAGGAGTAATGTATTTAAAGTAGATGATGTTTCACCGATAATTATTCCTAGAGGTAGTTTATATATGACTATACCTTATAATACTAGTTTTACTGATCCTGGCGCTACAGCAACAGATGATATTGATGGTGATATAACTTCAAAAATTAAAACAACAGGAAGTGTCAATACTAGAGTATTAGGAACTCATAGAATAACTTATAATGTTTCTGACAACACAGGGAATAAGGCAGTGGCTGTAACAAGAACAATTAATGTTGTCGATGTCGAAGCACCTGTAATAACTGTTAAAGGGAGTAATCCTGCAACTGTGTATGTAGGTAACTCATATAGAGATGCTGGTGCAACAGCAATTGATGATGTCGATGGTGATGTAACAAGTCAAATGACTACAACAGGAAGTGTTAATACTAATAGACCTGGGGCATACACAATAACTTATTCAGTAAAAGATAATGCAGGAAATAGGGCTACAGCTACAAGAAGAGTAAATGTTGTAGATAACATCCCACCAACTGTATCATTTAGCCCAACTGGAAATAGTACATATAATAAATCTTATAATGTAAGAGTATCAGTAAGTGATGAACACAGTATCGTAAGTCCAAGTAGCTTGAAATATTTATGGAAAACAAATACCACAACCCCAACAGAAAGCAACTTTAGTTCAAGTTTTGTAAATAATATTTCAATTAGTAGTCCAACAAATGTTAGTGGTGGTTATTACTTATGGATATTAGCTAAAGATTCTGCTGGAAATAGAACAATTACAAGAAGTAATGTATTTAGATTAGATAATGTAGCACCTGTTATTACAATAAAGGGAAGTAATCCAGTGAACATTGATATAGGCGATACATATAGAGATGCTGGTGCAACAGCAACAGACAATATAGATGGTACGGTGAGTGTAAGCACATCTAACAATGTTAACACAAATCGTGCTGGAACATATACAGTTACTTATACTGCTAAAGATTCTGCAGGTAATACATCTAAAACTACAAGAACAGTTAAGGTTAATTCTTTAACACAATATAGATATAGAGATGAATATTCATATACTGATTGTGATACATGTTATGATACATGTGAAGATAGCACACCGGCCACAAGAAATTATAGTTGTCCATCAGGTTGGAGTAGAAGTGGGTCAAGGTGTACAAGGAGCTACAGTGTATATAGTACATTTTATAGGGATTATGTATGTACTAGCGGGACGTGGCATTATAAAGGGCAAACATGTTCAGGAAATTGTAATGCACCTTGCTCAGATGGAAGTAGTGCAAATGGTTCTGAAACAAGTAATAACTGTCCATCAGGACGTTCTTGCGGTTCACAAGGTGCAGTAACGAGTTGCACAGCAAACTGGAGAGGTTCATGCTCAGAATCTCAAAGTGCTGATGTATCTTATAGTTGCTCATCAGGCTGGTATAGACGAGGTACAACTTGTTATAGAGACTATAGTTGTAATCCTTATGATTGCCGCTGTTCAACTGAATATTATTGGGGTAGCTGGAGTTCTTGGAGTTTTAATTATGTAAGGGAAACTAGTACGAGGCAAGTTCAAACAAGAAATTGTACTAGTTGGCCATGCTCAACATAATAATACAAATACATAACAAAATGAAAGGGTAGACTATTACCCTTTTTTTTGATAAAATTATATAAGGTGATAAAGTGAAACTTAGTGAAGTAGATATATCAAAATTAACACCAATGATGAAACAATATGTTGATATAAAAAACGAGTATAAAGACGTTATAATATTTTTTCGTTTAGGTGATTTTTACGAAATGTTTTTCGATGATGCTATTTTAGTTTCACGATTACTAGAAATAACTTTAACTGGAAAAAGTGCAGGTTTAGAAGAGAGAATCCCAATGTGTGGGGTTCCCCATCATTCAGCCCAAACTTATGTAGAAAAACTTGTCGAATTAGGGTATAAAGTAGGTATTTGTGAGCAATTAGAAGATGCAAAAGATGTGAAGGGAATAGTCAAGCGTGGCGTTGTTCAAATTATTAGTAAAGGAACAATAATTAATAATGAATCATTAATTGAGTATGAAAACAATTATATTGGCAACTTAGTATATTACAACGATAAGTATGGATTTAGTTACACAGATATTTCAACAGGAGAATTTTATGTGCAATTATTAAACAAAAATATTACTAATATCATATCCGTAATTATAAACACCGGTGTAAAAGAACTTATTGTTTCAAATAACATTAATAATAATATTTTATCAACATTAGAACATCAATTTAAATTAATTATAACTTCACATGAAACATATGAATTAAATCAATATTCTCATTTATACAATCACTTTAAAGATTTTAGATTAATTGAAACTGTTAAGCATTTAATTAGTTATATAGATAAAACACAAATGAGAAATTTAAGTCATTTTCAAAAAATTCAACTAAAAGAAGAAAATAAATATTTAAAAATGGACTTCCATACAAAAAGAAATTTAGAACTTATTGAAACACTTAGATTAAAAGAAAGATCAAACTCATTAATATGGTTATTAGATAAAACAAAAACTGCAATGGGATCAAGGTTGTTAAAAAAATACATTGAAGAACCATTAATAAATATTAAAGAAATTAATAAAAGATATGACATTGTAGAAACATTAACTAAAAAGTTTATTTTAAAGAATGATTTACAAAATTTATTACAAGAAGTATATGATTTAGAAAGATTAAGTGGAAGAATTGCTTTCGGTAATTGTAATGCAAGGGATTTAATTCAATTAAAACAATCTTTAAAAGTATTACCAGAAATAGAAATGATTTTAAGAGAAATTAATTTTGATGTAAAATTAAACACACTAAGTGAATTGTGGGAGTTACTTGAAGGTAGTGTTTACGATACACCACCTATAAGCATAAAAGAGGGATATTTAATTAAAAGGGGTTATAATAGTGAATTAGATGAATTAAAAGATTTAAGAAAAGGTGGAAAAGAATTTTTAGCTAAATTTGAACAAGAAGAGAGAGAAAAAACAGGAATAAAAAATTTAAAAATTGGATATAATAAAGTTTTTGGATACTACATAGAAATAAGTAAAGCAAATATACCACTTGTTAAAGATGAATTCGGTTACGAAAGAAAACAAACACTTACTAACTGTGAGCGCTACATAAGTCCAATATTAAAAGAAAAAGAAGCTTTAATATTAAATGCTGAGGAAAAAATTATTCAATTAGAATATGACTTATTTATTGAATTAAGAGATAAAATAAAAGAATACATTCCTATTTTACAAAACACATCAAAAATTATTAGTAAAATAGATGTTTTACAATCATTTAGTACTGTAGCAGAAGAAAATAATTATGTAAGACCAACTTTAACTAAAGATAAATATATTAATATTTTAGAAAATCGACACCCAGTTGTTGAAAAAGTAATAAATAGTGAGTTTGTACCTAATAATATTATAATGGATGAAGAAACTAATATACTATTAATAACAGGACCAAATATGGCTGGTAAATCAACTTATATGCGACAAATGGCTATTACTTCAATAATGGCTCAAATAGGGTCTTTTGTACCTGCTAGTAAAGCTGTAATGCCAGTATTTGATGCAATATTTACTAGGATTGGTGCTAGTGATGATTTAGTTAGTGGTGAATCAACTTTTATGGTTGAAATGAATGAAGCTAATTATGCGATTAGTAACGCTACATCAAACAGCTTAATACTATTCGATGAACTTGGAAGAGGTACAGCAACATTTGACGGAATGGCATTAGCGCAAGCGATAATTGAACATATTCATGATGAAATAAAAGCTAAAACATTTTTTTCAACACATTATCACGAACTAACTGATTTAGAGGAAAACTTAAAAAATTTAAAAAATATACACGTTAGTGCCTATGAGGAAGATGGAAATATAACTTTTTTACACAAAATAAAAGAAGGTAGTGTTGACAAAAGTTACGGTATACATGTTGCTAAATTAGCTAAACTTCCAAATAGCCTAATAAGGCGTGCTTCAACTATTTTAAAAATATATGAAGCAAAAGAAATGAAAAAAGATATTAAAATCCAGCAAACACTCCCATTAGAAGAGTTAGTTATTGCTGAAAAATCAATCATAGAACAGGAGTTAGAAAAAATAAATCCTGTTGAAATAACACCAATTGAAGCATTAAACATATTATATGATTTAAAACAAAAATCTAAAAATAATAAAGATGAGGAGTTGATTTTATGAAAATATTAAAAAAAGAAAACTGGTGGATATGGTTACTGTTATTTATTTTTGGCGGAAGATCAAGTAATTTACTATTAGGCGCTTTGTTAGATGTATATGATAAAGAAGCGTGGTACGCAAAGTGGCATTATTGGTTATTAGGTTTTTCTTGTTTCTTTTTACCATTTTTTATAATGATTATTATATTTATTATTCAAATTACATGTATGGTTGCTAGTAAATTAAATGTTCCTGGTAAAGAAATTTATTTATCTCCATATATTTGGATATTAACTATTATTATTCCAATAATTGGCTGGATTTTCTTTATTGTCATGGTATTATATGTGTCAATATGGCCGATTGTAATGTTATATCGTGGCGAAGGAGAACAATATATTTAACCATTTAAAAATGCAATAGATTAATAATGAATATTAAAAAATGTTAATCTATTTTTCTTTTCTTAAAAGAAGATATATGGTAAAATGAAAGTAGGTGATTTCATGATAAGGGCGAACAGAAGTGAGTTGCGTAAAAAAATAATGACAATACTTTATCAAATAAATGTATATAAAAAAAATAAAATAAATTTTGACGTTGATGAAGTTATTAAAGAAGTTTTAGAAATAGATAATGATTTTGTTAGGGATATAGTATATGGAGTAATTACATATCAAAATGAAATTGATAATATAGCAAATCAATATTTAAATAATTGGACAATAGATAGATTAGGTAATACAGATCAAGCTATTTTAAGAATAGGTATATATGAACTAATGTATACAGATACACCAAATATTGTTGCTATTAACGAAGCAATAGAACTTGCAAAAATTTATAGTGACGATGATGTTAGAAAAATGATTAATGCGTCATTAGATAAGTTATATCATAGTAAGTAGGGATAAAAATGGATAATAATAAATATTTAACAGTAGAAGCATTAACAAAATATTTGAAATATAAATTTGATACTGACAATAATTTAAAAATTGTGTATTTAAAAGGTGAAATATCTAATTTTAAAGCTCATAGCAGTGGACATTTTTATTTTTCAATCAAAGATGAGTATAGTAAAATCAATGCAATAATGTTTAGTTCCCAAAATCAAAAACTTTTATTTAAACCTACAGAAGGTATGAAAATTTTAGTGCGTGGTAGAATAAGTATATATGAACCAACTGGTAATTATCAAATTTATGTAGAAGAAATGCTTGAGGACGGTTTAGGTAATTTACATATTGCATTTGAGCAATTAAAAGAAAAATTATCAAAAGAAGGTTTGTTTGATACAATACATAAAAAAGACATTCCAAAAATACCAAGTAAAATTGGGGTTATTACTGCTGCTACAGGTGCGGCTGTTAAAGATATTATTACTACAATCAAAAGAAGGTTTCCAATATGTGAAATATTATTGTTTCCAAGTTTAGTACAAGGCAGTAATGCAGCCACAGATATTGTTACTAAAATTGATCAAGCTAATAAATTTAATTTAGATGTATTGATTGTTGGACGTGGTGGTGGCTCAATAGAGGATTTATGGCCTTTTAACGAAGAAATAGTAGCCAGGGCTATATTTAATTCAAAAACACCTATTATAAGTGCTGTAGGACATGAAATTGATTTTACAATTAGTGATTTTGTAGCAGATTTAAGAGCACCAACACCTACTGCGGCAGCGGAAATGGCAGTACCTAATATAATTGATTTAACCCATAATATTAATCAAATGAAAATTAGATTAAACGAAAGCATTTATAAACAAATTAATTTTAAAAAATTATATTTAGATAGCATAAAAAGTTCATTTGTAATTAAAAATCCAATGTTGATGTATGAAAATAAAAAACAAAAATTAGACAATATAAACGAACACCTAAATAAGATAATAAAATATAATTTAGAAACTCAAAAAAATGTATTAAATAATTTAAAAAATAAAAATATCGTTTTAAATCCTACAAACTTATATAAACCCAAACAAAATGAACTTAATAATATTATATCCAAATTAGAGCTACTTAACCCATTAAGTATTTTAAAAAGAGGTTACTCATTAACTTATCTTGATAAAAAAATAATAAAATCTGTTAAAGATATAAATGAAAAAGATCAATTGAATATTAAATTATATGATGGAATAGCAACTGCTAAAGTGGAAAGGATTGAAATAAATGGAAAATAAAAAAATGAATTTTGAAGAAAAAATAAAGGAATTAGAAAGTATTATTAACGAATTGGAATCAGGTAATTCAGATTTAGAAGATTCTATCGAAAAGTATACTTATGCAATGAAACTAGTTAAAGAATGTGATGAGCAATTAAAAGATGTAGAGGAAAAAATAACTTCTATTGTTTTAGAAAATGGAGAAAAAGAAGAATTTGAAATTGAAAAATAATACCAGCTGTATTATTTTTTTTTTAAGCCATAATAATATTGTAGCTTGAAAAAAGGAAGTGGAATATGATTTTTGATAAATTCAAAAAAACATACCTTTCTTTTCTTCTAGTATTTACCATTTTACCAAGCATTGTATTAGGTTATTCTGATTACATTATACCTGGTGGTGAAAACATTGGTATTGAATTAAAATCAAAAGGAATAATGATTGTTGGCCTATATAAAATTAATAACACTTATCCAGCAAAAGATGCAGGATTAAAAGTGGGCGATATGATAATTGAAGTAAACGGCGAACCAATACCATCAATTGATAAATTGATTGAAAGTATAAATAATAACTCCCATAATAAAAAAGTCCCAGTAAAATATATTAGAAATAATGAGACTAACTCAACTATATTAAAGCTACATAAAGATGAGTTTAATGTATTGAAAACAGGACTTTATGTAAAAGATAGTATTACAGGAATAGGTACTCTAAGTTTCATTGATCCTCAAAGCAAGAAGTATGGTGCATTAGGACATGAAATAATAGAGAAAACATCCGGGCAAATGATTGAGGTAAAAGAAGGAAAAATATTTAAATCGTTTGTGAATAATATTGATCGAAGTGAAATAGGTGTTCCTGGAGAAAAAAATGCTAAATTTTTTTCAAATGATATTTTTGGAAATGTTTTAAAAAACACAGACAAAGGTATTTTTGGTAAATATACTTCAAACTTTCCTAATAAAAAATTATATAAAGTTGCAAAACCAACAGACATAGAATTAGGTCCTGCTAAAATATTTACCGTAGTAAAAGGAACAGAAGTAGGGGAGTATAATATAACAATAACAAAGATAAATAATAATGCTAATCAAAAAACTAAAAATATAATGTTTGAAATAGTAGATGGTGAACTTATTAGTGCAACAGGTGGTATTGTACAGGGAATGAGTGGTTCCCCAATCATTCAAAATGAATACATTGTAGGTGCAATTACTCATGTTGTTATCGATAACCCAATAAAAGGGTACGGTATTTTTATAACTAATATGCTAGAAGAAACTACAAATTAAAATGGGTTTATACCCATTTTTTTTCTTGTTTTTTGTGTTATAATTAATATGGTGGTATTATGAAAAAAAAAGCACATGAAATTAGATAAATTAATAAATATATTGTTTATATTGTATATTTGTTCAATTATTATTTATTATTTTTTAATTATTTTAAATGAAGCAAACTGGAATTTGATATTATTAAGCCAACATTGGTTTAAAGCGTTATTTATGTTAATTATTTCTGTTTTATTTAAAAGTTTTTTTGTTATATGTTGCTTTATAATTATTAAAATAGCAATTAGACATTATAATAAAGATTTAAACAAACAGGAAATTAATATAGAAAAAACATTTAATTATTTTAGGGAAATTTTAAAAGATGCATCTCCAGCAGTCATTTCTTTAGTACATACTTATGAAGTAGATCAAAAGATAAGTGTTATATCAATTTTATTAAGTTTAAAATTAAAAGGTGTAATTGAAATAACTAATGAAGAAATCTTTATAAACAATGATAAAGTAAACAATTTAACAAAAACAGAACAAATAGTATTTGATATGATTTTAAATAAAGATTTTAATAATGAAAACAAATTAAAAGAACTTGAAAATTATATTATTAAAGAAACTTATGATTTAAATTATTTTAAAGAAAAAAGTTTTAATTCTATTGATTTTTTTAAAAGATTATCTAAATTAAAAAAATTTGGTCCTTTATTTTTGTTTACTATTATCTTTTCATATGTCATAAACATTTTTTTAAATATAATTTCGCCAGATCAAATTCCTCAAACATTCAAAATAATATATATGGTTTTAATTGTAATTATCGTATTAAGTATGTTTATTTTATTAGGTTTTATTCCAATTCTTCTAACAATTTACATTAGTGTATATATTTTTAAAGTTACAACAAAAAAACATTTCAGAACAGAAGAAGGAGAAATGTTAAACGAAAAAATAAATGGACTTAAAAACTATTTAACTGATTTTAGTAATTTAAAAGAAAAAGATATTAAGTACATTAAATTATGGGATGAATATTTAATTTATTCAGTCATTTTTGGAGTAAATGATAAAGTAGTAAAAAACATTTATAATTTAATACAAAATAATTATACAAAATAAAAAAAGATGGTGAACCATCTTTTAATTATTTAAAACTGCATAACTAAAGAAGCGCCAAATGATAATAGTATAATTATTATTAAAATAATTGCCACTAAACGTTCAACATTAACCTTTTTCTTCTTACGTCTTTTATTAATCCTTTTTTTGGCCACTTTACTCACCTCAATTAATATTATAATACATTTTTCATAAAAATGGAATATATTTTTATTTTATTAATATTATTAAATGAGGTGAATTATGAGAAAAAGGATGGACAAACTTATTTCAATTTTTAAAATTCATAAACAAATTACTATATTTTTATTTGGTTTAAGTATTATAGGAATCATTACAGGTGCATTATATATTACAATTTTGAACAAAAGTGATCACGCACTAATTCAATCCTCGGTAAACAATTTTGTCAGTAATATACAAAATAATAAAATAAACTTTATAACACTACTAAAAAATATTTCAATTGTAAATATAAGTTTTATTATTTTAATATGGTTGCTCGGTATATCAGTAATAGGTATACCAATTATTTTATTTTTGCTTTTTTGCAAATCTTTTATTTTAGGTTTTTCTGTTTCAAGTATAATTTTGCAATACAAATTAAAAGGTACTTTAATTGCCTTTATATATTTATTTCCACATCATATTATTAATCTATATATTTATGTGGCACTTATATCATATTCTATGTCACTATCATTAAAACTCATTGATAGTATTTTAAAAAGAAAAAGTATTGATTTTAAACAAATAATGAATAAATATTCTTATGTATTGTTAGTAACATTTATAATTATATTAATTACAACATTATTTGAAGTATTTATCACTCCAACACTTTTAAAAATTTGTTTCAGTACAATAAAAAACATATAATAGATATTATATGTTTTATTTTGCTTTAACAATAGTATTATTATAAATATCACCATTATTAAATAAATAATCTTTAAGATGGATAATTTTTTCTTCAGGCTTATTAATGTATTGTAAAGTGTGTGCGAAGTTTTTATCATATAGTGCAATTTTGTTTATTTTATTAACATTGTTTGAAACGTATTTAATAAAATCATCGGTATTTAATTTATTTAGTTGTGTCTTAGTAAAAAAATATCGCGCATCTAACTCATTAATATTATAAAAATATAAATTAGATAAAGAGTTAATATCGTTGTTCTTTTCATAATATAACCGATTGTTTTTTTTGATAATTTTTAAATGAACTGTTCTTTCTAATTCATTGTTAGTATATAAAAATTTATTAGTTATTAAATCATAACCTTCTTTTGTGAAAATAACATTAGTAGTTACTTCGTTATTTATCAACTTATCAAATTCAAAGTTATTTTTTTTGTCACTACTTTTATAATTAACAATTAATTTTCTAAGAGAAACTAACCACTCAATGTAGTCACCCCCCTTAGGACAGTTGCATCTTGATGCTTTAACTTACCTATTACAATATAATCTTTTTCATTATTTTTATTTGTAAATTCATGAATTATTAAGACATCATTGAATCCACCATCAACCAAGAAAATTTGCATGATTTCTTCATTTGATATTTGATCATATTTAATTATTTCCCCCATACTTTCACCTCAGCGCTATTATACCATATTTTTTATAAAAGTAAATTTTTGTTTAATAGTTATATATTAAATGTTATAATAATAACAGGTGATATTAATGAAAAAGGTTGTAATTGGAATGAGTGGTGGGGTGGATAGTAGTGTTGCTGCCATTTTGTTAAAAGAGGCTGGTTATGAAGTTATTGGGCTGTTTATGCGTAATTGGGATAGTGCAATAAATAATGACGTATTAGGCAATCCGACAATCGATAATAATGTATGTCCACAAGAAAAAGACTATAACGATGCATTACAAGTTTGTAATAAGTTAAATATCCCATTACATAGAGTTGACTTTGTAAAGGAGTATTGGGACTATGTATTTACATATTTTTTAAATGAATTAAAAAAAGGTCGAACCCCAAATCCCGACATAATGTGTAATAAATATATAAAATTTGATATGTTTATAAAAGAAGCAAAAAAGCTTGGTGCAGATTTTATTGCAACCGGTCATTATGCTAGATTTGAAAATGGACAACTATTAAGAGGGTTAGATGAAAATAAAGATCAAACTTATTTTTTATCTCAAATAAATTATAATAAATTAAAAAATGTTTTATTTCCAATTGGAAAATTGCAAAAAGAAGAAGTTAGAGAAATCGCAGCAAAATATAATTTAGTAACAGCTAAGAAAAAAGATTCTACTGGAATTTGCTTTATTGGAGAAAGGGATTTTGCAAATTTTTTGAAAAATTATTTACCTAATCAACCAGGTGTAATTATTGACATACATACGCAAGAAATAATGGGAGAACACACTGGATTAATGTATTATACAATTGGACAAAGAAGGGGATTAAATATTGGTGGTAGTCATGATAAATTATTTGTTGTTGGTAAAGATCTAAATAAAAATATATTGTATGTTGCTAGTGGTGAAAATAATAAATTTTTATATAGTGACGAGGCAATTATTGAAGAAGTTAATTGGTTAACTACTAAAAGATTAGATAAATGTACGGCAAAATTTAGATATAGACAAGCCGATATTAAAGTTTCGTTAAATTATGTTTCAGATGATATAGTTATTGTAAAATATAAGGATTTAGCAAAATCAGTGACACCTGGACAAGCATGTGTTTTTTATAATGGTGAGCAATGTTTAGGTGGAGGCATTGTTAAAGAAGTAAAAAGAAATGGTAAGAAATTAAATTATTTATAGTATACTATTACTTTACACTTGACAATTGACATGAAAGTGATAAAATGTTAATGGGAGGGTTTAATTTATGGAAAGATTGAATGAAATTTTATATGAATTAGGTATTACCAAAGTTAAATTAGCAAAAATATTAGGTGTTTCTAGACAAATGATTTATAACTATTTAGATATGGATGATTTAAATAAATGGCCTAAAGACAAAAAGGTAATAATATTAAATTTATTAGGTATAAAATCACCGGATGAACTAAATGAAATTAAAGTTGATACTGATTATATATTAAATGTAGAAGCAAGAATTGATGCAATTTTTTCTGAAACTAAAAAGACTTCCACAATATCAAATAATGATAAATTATTTGCTGGAATAGGGAAGAAGCAACAGGAAATAATGACTGATATTATTGAACTTATGAGGGATAAATTTGATGATAACAATGATGATGCAACTTATAACATCTTTTTGTATTTATATCATTTCTTACAAACTATGCAAGCTTCTCCTGAATTAAAATATATATTAGCTTACGTATCAAAGGCAGCAGGATTTACAAAACCAAAAGAATTTACATTTGATGAAGATGAGCAGTTTGTTTTTGAAAGCATAATGTTTTCGGCTATGACCTTATATAATAGTGGTGGTACATCAAAATCTAAATTAGCAGAATCACATCGTCGCTTTGTAAATCAAATTGAACAGAAACGTGAAGAAAAATTAAGTCGCACACTAGAATTAAATTCAACAAAAATTCAAGCGCTACGAGAACTTGGTTATGAAGAAATAACAGAAAAAAACGCTAGTGAAGTATTTGAGAAGATGGCTGAAATACAATCTAGAAAAGTAACAGTATAATAAAAAGACATAGATCTATATAGATCTATGTCTAATTCCCACTTAACAACTTCCGATAATGTATATTATGTTAAATTAAGGCGGAAGAAAAAAATGAGCGCTTATAGTGCGCTCAAGTCTTAAGCCATAAAAGGCTTATTACAGCAACCTGTAATCTTTTAGTAATGTATGTCCTATTCCAGGACAATTTAATTATATAACACATTTTTATATTTGTCAAGAAAAAAATAAAAAATATTAATTTTTATGGATTTAGTTCATCCTTAATTGATTTAAATAGATTTTTCTCAATGTTGTCACGATAAATAATACTCATTTGAATTTGATTTGAATTATACTTTTTAATTACTGATACATCATTATAACAATATAACAACCCAATATTTAACAAATTTGGATAAATATACTTTTCCATTATCAAATTAATGTCATCATTCTTTATCAAACATATATTTTGTTCAGCAAAACTATTATATGCAATTACTTCTTTATTATTTTCATACTCAGTCATTAATATAGTTTTTTTAATAATGTCATTATATGATCTTATTTTTTTTAATTTTAAATTTTTAATTTTGTATATTGTGGCTTTGTTATATAAATATTTATAAAGCATTGGAGAATTGCTAGTAATAATTACTTTTATACCACTTTCAGAAATTTCAATTAAATTTTCTAAAAATTCTATTAATGGTTTTCCAACTAAATTTGCATCAATATTATCAATAATTAACACTCTGTTATCATGATTTTGTTTAATTAAACTTAAATATAACTTATATAAATACTCCGTGTTTTCTCCCTTAGACATCGTTTTATAATTTAAAGCAGTGTCTTTTATATAAAAAGAAGTGAATTTTTCAACAATTTGATCAATTGATGATATTTGTGTAATTAACTTAAGGTGATTATCATAAACATTGTTATTTAAATGTAAATTAACTTCCTTATTAATAATTTCCAATATATTATTAATATTATTAATCATCTCTTGCTCGATAGTATCTTTCGTTTTTTCTAAAACTTCGTCATACATTAATTTTCTGAAAACATTACTTTTAGTAAATTTAAAAGCACTTTCAAAAGTTTCATCTTCATCTATTTTTACGACATAATAATCTCCTTTAAATATTGTTAAACCATTGATCTGAAAATCGTCTTTCTTTCCACCTGATAATCCATCATACAACTCGTTCATGAGATAGGTTTTTCCTTGGTTATTTTCTCCTAGTATTAGACAAATGTTTTCGAAGTTTATATTCAATACTTGTTCATTAAAAATCATTTTTATATCCATATAATCCCTCCTTTACTTTTTAATGAATATGTTATATAATTGATTTGAGGTTACGGTACCCTGTAATTTTTTAGTAATGTATAACTCACAAATAAGTGTTGACATTAAACAACATGTTACGGTACCCTGTAATTTTTTAGTAATGTATAACAGACCAACTGCACCAAACCCT